>CAYWYW010000058.1:0-14524 GCA_964462715.1 uncultured Oscillibacter sp. | reverse complement strand
AAAAAGAGAGCCTTTCGGCTCTCTTTTTTGCGCTTATTCGGCGGTATAGACCTTTCTGCCCGCGCTCCATACCGCCCGGACGGCGCCGGGCTGCCGCAGGTACACGCACCGCTCCAGCCGCTCGGCGGGCGTCAGAGGGTGGGGCTGAGGCAGGGTATCGTCCGCCAGGACCATGGCGTGGAGGGGGTTCCCGGCGGCAAAGCCCGGCTGCTCGCCAAAGTAGGCCGCCCCGGCGGAGGTGCCTAAGTACCAGCCCTCGGGGACCGTCAGGAAATCCGTCTGCCAGTTGTCCAGCACCCGGCGGGCCTTGGAGGCCCGGATAGAGGACGCCACCATGTCGAACATGTTCAGGTGGTCGCCGCCTGCAATGTCGCTGCCCAGGGCCACCTTCAGCCCCTCGTTCAGCATCACCCGCACCGGGGCCACGCCGGAGCAGATGTTCTGGTTGGAGTCGGCGCAGTGGACCACGGTAACGCCGGCGTCTTTCATGGCTTTGCGCTCCCGCTCATCGGACCAGACGCAGTGAGCCATGACCGTGCGGCCGTTCCACAGGCCATACTTGGCATAGGTCTCCCAATACTGCTTGCAGTCGGGGTGGAGCTGGCGCACCCACTCCATCTCCGCGCCGTTTTCCGACAGGTGGGACTGCACCGGCAGGTCCCGCTCCGCCGCCAGTTTTCCCAAAAACGCCATCAGCTCATTGGTGCAGGAGGGGGTGAACCGGGGGGTCAGCATGGGCTTGACGTGGGCAAAATCCCCGCAGGCCTCCAGCCACCGAAGGGTCTCCCGCATGGATTCCTCCGTGGTCTCCTCCAGCACGCCGGGGGCGGCGTTGCGGTCCATGTTCACCTTGCCCACGTAGCCCGTGACGCCCGCTTTTTCCAGCTCGTCCATGAGGATGAGGGTGGCGTCGGTGTGGAGGGAGGAGAACATGCACACCCGGGTGGTGCCGTGGGACACCAGCTCATGGGCCAGCTTATGGTAGATTTCCCGGGCGTAGTCCGGGTCCGCGAACCGGGCCTCCGTGGGGAAGGCGTAGGCGTTGAGCCAGTCCAGCAGGGGCAGGTCCATGCCCATACCCAGCATGGGGTACTGGGGGGCGTGGAGGTGCAGGTCCGCGAAGGACTGCAAAATGAGGGCGCTGCCGTAGTCCTCCACGCTTGCGCCTGCGTACTGCTCCGGCAGGACGGGGAACACCCCCGTGATAACGCCGTTTTCAGCAATCAGATACCCGTTTTCCGCGATGTCCAGCTTGCCCAGCTCAGGGGCGGAGACGATGGTTCCTTTCATGATCGTGACAGCCATACAAACACCTCACTTGTGATATACCGGCACAAAAAAGGAGCGCCTGCACGGATAGACCCTACCCGACAGACACTCATAGCAGAGCCTTTCGGCGGCCCCGTAGAAACTTTCGCGCCATTGCACAGCGAAATTATATGAGTCCTCTTAAATTGTATGCCGTTATCTGTAACATATCACACCCGCGTTCAAAAAGCAAGACCCCGCACCCCCGGCGTGTGCGCCGATTATACTGGCATACGGGCGGGCTTCCGCCCGAATCGGAGTAAAGGCGTTGATGCGTATGCTGCAATCTCTGGGCTGGGCCGCCTTGGGCACCGGCTTTACCTTTTTGATGACCACCCTGGGAGCCGCCCTGGTGTTTTTCCTCTCCGGGGAGCCCAAGCCCCGCTTTCAAAAGACCATGCTGGGCTTTGCCGCCGGGGTCATGACGGCGGCGTCGGTGTGGAGCCTGCTTCTGCCCGCCATCGGCCAGGCGGTGGAGGACGGCGCTTTTCCCGGCTGGCTGCCCGCCGCCGCGGGGATGCTGCTGGGGGTCAGCTTCCTGGCGGCGCTGGACAGTCTCCTGCCCCGGCTGCGGCGGAGCGCGCCCCGGGGCGCCAGCCGTCAGAGCGCCCTGCTGATGACGGCCATCACTCTACATAACGTGCCGGAGGGCATGGCGGTGGGCCTGGCCTTCGCCCTGGCGGCAAACGGGGAAAATCTGGCAGGGGCGGCGGCTCTCGCCATGGGCATCGGCATCCAGAACCTGCCGGAGGGCGCCGCCATCGCCCTGCCCCTGCGGCAGGAGGGCCTCACCCGGCGGCGGGCCTTCGCCGCGGGGACACTGTCCGGCAGCGTGGAGCCGGTGTTCGGGGTGCTGGTGGTGCTGGCGGCGGCCTGGGCCCGGCCTCTGATGCCCTGGCTGCTGAGCTTCGCCGCCGGGGCTATGCTGTACGTGGTGGTGGAGGAGCTGGTGCCCCAGGCCCACAGCCGGGCGGGCACCTGCGGCTTCGTGGGGGGCTTTCTCATCATGATGGTGCTGGATGTGGCGCTGGGATAAAAGAATCTGAAAACGGGCCTTGTTTGGGGGAAAAGAAGTTGCTATAATCAGAAAATCAGACCAAACCACGAAAGGAACCGACTATGGACGTAAAATTTACAGGGAGCAGCCACTATGTGGCCTCCGATGACCTGATGAACACGGTGAATATCGCCATGATCCTCCAGAAGCCCCTGCTCATCAAGGGCGAGCCGGGTACCGGCAAGACCATGCTGGCCCAGGCGGTGGCGGAGGCCCTGGGCAAGAAGCTCATCATCTGGAACGTGAAATCCACCACCAAGGCCCAGGACGGCCTGTACGTCTACGACGTGGTGCAGCGGCTGTACGACAGCCAGTTCGGCACCGAGGGCGTGGACAACATCGCCAAATACATCAAGCTGGGCAAGCTGGGCGAGGCCTTCCAGGCCGACGAGCAGGTGGTGCTGCTGATCGACGAGATCGACAAGGCGGACCTGGAGTTCCCCAACGACCTGCTGTGGGAGCTGGACCAGATGGAGTTCTACATCCCCGAGACCAAGGAGACGGTCCGGGCCAAGCAGCGGCCTATCGTGATCATCACCTCCAACGCGGAAAAGGAGCTGCCGGACGCCTTCCTGCGCCGCTGCGTGTTCCACTATATCGACTTCCCTGACCAGACCCAGATGGAGGCCATCCTGCGGGTCCACTTCGCCCACCTGGAGGACCATCTGGCCCAGCAGGCCCTGGCGGCCTTCTACTGGGTCCGGGAGCTGCGGGGCATCGAGAAGAAGCCCAGCACCTCCGAGCTGGTGGACTGGCTGCGGGCCATGGTGGCCGGCGGCGTGGACCCGGACCGCATCGCCCGGGAAATTCCCTTCGCCGGGGTGCTGCTGAAGAAGGACAAGGACCTCCAGACCCTGCGGAAGGCGCTGCGGTAAGGGACGATGTTTGCTGCATTTTTCTATCTGCTGCGGCAGCGGGGGCTGGACGTGTCCCTGAATGAGTGGATCACCCTGCTGGAGGGCATGGAAAAGGGCCTCCACCACTCCAGCCTGACGGGCTTTTACCACCTGTGCCGGGCCATCGTGGTGAAAAGCGAGGTGGAATACGACCGCTTCGACCAGGTGTTTCTGGAATTCTTCAAGGATGTCCCCTTCCAGGGGGAAATTCCGGAGGAGATGCTGGACTGGCTGAACCATCCCTCGGAGGACCTGCGGCGCACCATCGAGAACCTGCGGGCGGCGGGCTTCCCGGACGAATCCCTGGAGGAGCTGCTGAAGCTGCTGGAGGAGCGGCTGAAGGAGCAGACCGAGGAGCACAACGGCGGCAATTACTGGGTGGGCACCCAGGGCCGCACCCCCTGGGGCAACAGCGGCTGGCACCCCAACGGCATCCGCATCGGCGGCCAGTCCATGCACCGCACCGCCATGTCGGTGGCGGGAGAGCGGAAATTCCGGGACTTCCGCAAGGACAATACCCTGGACACCCGCCAGTTCCAGATGGCCTTCCGCCTGCTGCGGCAGCTGTCCGTGCAGAACGACAGCGCGGAGAAGGTGCTGGACGTGGACGCCACCATCCACGACACCTGCGAGAACGCCGGGACCCTGCAGGTCCGGTACAAAAATCCCCGGAAGAACAATGTGAAGGTCCTGCTGCTGATGGACTCCGGCGGGTCCATGGACTATTATTCGGGCCTGTGCAGCATGCTGTTCCAGGCGGCCACCAAATCCAACCACTTCAAGGAACTGCACACCTACTACTTCCACAACTGTGTGTTTTCAGAGCTGTACGAGGGCCCGCAGCTTTGGCGCAGCGGCCAGGTGCCCACGGAGTGGGTGCTGCAGAACTATGACAGCAGCTACAAGGTCATCATCGTGGGCGACGCCGCCATGAATCCCTACGAGCTGACGGAAAAGCGGTTCGACTGGGAGACCCGCAGCTACGGTCCCTCCGGCATGGAGTGGCTGGAGCGGCTGCGGAAGCAGTATCCCTACCTGATCTGGCTGAACCCGGAGCCCATGCCGGAACGGCCCGCCTACTGGAGCCAGACCCACTATACCCTGGGACAGGTTTTCGAGATGTTCGACCTGTCCGCCGAGGGCCTGGAGCAGGGCCTGAAGCGGCTCATGGTCCGGCGGTAAACAAAAAAAGCGAGGCTGAAAAGCCTCGCTTTTTGTTGTTTATCGGGCCCACGTCTCCACGGGCAGGCCCGTGAGATACCGGCGAATGACATCGAAGGCGTGGTTGCTGGCCAGGTCCTGGATGCGGTCCCGCCGCCGCTTGCCCAGGTCCAGGGCGCGGCAGAAGGTGCCCTTGGGGGTGGCAAGGCCGATGTACACGATGCCCACCGGAACGCCCCGCTCGTCGGGGTCGGGGCCCGCCGCCCCGGTGACGGACACGGCGATGTCCGCACCGGTGATGCGCCGGGCGCCCTCCGCCATGGCCCGGGCGCAGGGCTCGGACACGGCGCCGTGGGCGTCCAGAATTTCCTGCGGAACGCCCAGCACGTCCGCCTTCACCGAAGACCAGTAGCTGACCACGCCGCCCCGGTACACGGCGGAGACCCCGGGCATGGCCGTCATGCGCTCCGCCACCCGGCCGCCGGTGCAGCTCTCGGCGGTGGCCAGGGTGAGCCCCTGCTCCTTCAGCAGCCGGAAGCAGACCTCCTCCAGGCCGGACACATCCACGCCGTAGACGACGTTCCCCAGAAAGGCGGTCATTTCGTCTACCACCGGGGCCAGCATGGCCTCGGCGGCCTCCGCGCTCTCCGCCTTGGCGGTGGCCCGGAGCCGGACCTCACTGGGCTTGGCGTAGGTGGCCAGGGAGGGGTTCTCCATGCGGCTCATCTTCTCCCGCAGCAGCTCCTCCATGGGGCTCTCGCCCAGGCCGAAGGTCATGATGTCGTGGGACAGAATCACTTCGCCGGAGATGCCCCGCAGGTAGGGGACCACGTGGCGGTGCAGCATGGTCCGCATCTCAAAGGGGGGCCCCGGCAGCATCAGCACATGGACGCCGCCGGCCTCAAAGGCGCAGCCGGGAGCGGTGCCCACCGGGTTGTCGAACACGGTGCAGCCCTCCGGCAGCTCCGCCTGCTGGACATTGTTCTCCGGCATCTTCATGTGGACGTTTTTCTCAAAAAAGATCCGGATATCCGACAGAATATCCTGATGCAGAACCAGCTTCCGGCCAAAAGATTCACAGATGGTCTGCTTGGTCAGGTCGTCGTAGGTGGGCCCCAGGCCGCCGGTGGTGAGGATGACGTCCGCCCGCTTCCGGGCGATGTCCAGGGCCTCCTTCAGCCGATGGGGGTTGTCTCCCACCACGGTGTGCCAGAAGACGTTGATTCCAAGACCCGCCAGAGCCTGGGACAGCTCCTGGGCGTTGGTGTTGGCGATGTTGCCGAGGAGCAGCTCTGTGCCCACGGCGATGATCTCTGCGGTGTGTGACATGGTGAACCCTTCTTTGCGGTAAAGTGAGTGCCCCGGTTACGCCTTGACCCGGACCCAGCTCTCGCCCTCCAGGGCCTTGGCCACCAGGCCCTCCACGTCCAGGGCCGCCTCAGCCTTGCGGACGTCCTCCACATTGGGCCGGGTGCAGGGATGGCGGGGGGTAAACACGGTGCAGCAGTCCTCATAGGGCAGGATGGAGGTGTCAAAGGTGCCGATCTCCCGGGCGATGCGGATGATCTCCACCTTGTCCATGCCGATCAGAGGCCGCAGCACGGGCATGGAGGTCACGTCCTCCGTAACGCCCAGGGCCATCATGGTCTGGCTGGCCACCTGGCCCAGGGACTCGCCGGTGACCAGGGCCTTGGCCCCGGCCTTTCTGGCCACGGCCTCGGAAATGCGCATCATGAACCGCCGCATGATGAGGGTGAAATACTCCTCGGGGCAGTTCTTGCGAATTTCCTCCTGAATTTCTGTAAAGGGGATGATGTGGACGATCATGCGGCCGCAGTAGGCGGTCAGCAGCCGGGCCAGCTCCAGCACCTTGTCCTGGGCCTGCTGGGAGGTGTACGGGGGAGAGACGAAATGGACCATCTCCAGCTCCACACCCCGGCGGGCCATCATCCAGGAGGACACCGGGGAATCCAGACCGCCGGACAGCAGGCTGACGGCGTGGCCGCCCATGCCCACCGGCAGGCCGCCGGCGCCGGGGACGGCGGGGGCGTGGACGTAGGCGGCTCTCTCCCGAATCTCCACAAAGACCGTCAGGTCCGGCTTGTGGACGTCCACGCTGACGTGGGGGAACAGCTCCGCCAGGTCGCCGCCCACAGCCTGGGAGATCTGGATGGAGTTCAGATAGAACTGCTTGTCAGCCCGCTTGCTCTCCACCTTGAAGGTCCGGGCCCTGGCAAACTCGTCGGCCAGATAGGTTTTGGCGGTCTCTACGATGGCCTCCACGGTCTTGTCGCAGGGCACCGCCCGGGCCACGGCGGCCACGCCGAACACCTGGCAGCAGGACTTCCAGGCGGCTTCCATGTCGCAGTCGTCCTTCTGGGGCTCCACGTAAATGGTGCTCTGGCGGATATAGACATGGAAGCTGCCGTGCTTTTTCAGCCGCCACCGGACGTTGGACACCAGCTTGTCCTCAAAGGACCGGCGGTTCAGGCCCTTCAGGACCACCTCGCCCAGCTTCAGCAGAAACATCTCGTTGTTGTGCATCATGGGATAACTCCTCCGCGTTCAAAACATTTAACAGGAGCATTATATCCCATTTCCCTCCGCAGGAAAAGCATGATTTTGCAAAAAAAGCACCGGCAGAGCCGATGCTTTTTGCATCTGTGTTCAGCTTTTGGCCCGCAGCTTCAATTGCTCCGCCGTGATGGCGTAGCCCTGCCCGGTCCAGGCGTCGTGGGGCACCGCCCCGGTCAGGGGCTCTCCGCGGCGCTTGTGGATGACCTCCGCCACCCGGTCCAGCAGCGGGGGATTCTTCACCAGGATGGGCCCCGTCAGCTCCGAGGCCAACACGTTCTTCCAGCGAAAGCCCTCCGGCGTTTTCGGGCCGTTGTTGCCGTACCCCAGCTCCAGAGCCGTCAGCAGCGGCGTCTCCACCCCGGAGATGTCCGCACACTTGTTCATGAAGCCCACCACGGCCTCAGGATACAGGTCCGTGTGGCCGTAAACGTCCTCCACGTACCGCTTTTTGCCCTGCACGGAGGTAAAATCCCCCAGGCCGATGCCGTCGTACACCTTGCCGTCCGCGTCTGTGATGGTCCGGCCCAGCAGCTCCATGGCCGTTCCCGCGAAGAGCATGCTCACGCCGTCCTCCGCCAGCGCCTTCACGGTCTCGCCGTACCGGACGAAGTCCGCCAGAGCGGCCTTCTGGGCGTGCTCCGTGCCCGCACCCATATACAGAAAGTCCGCGCCGCTGAGGTCGGCCTCCTGGCCGGGGAGGACCGTCTCCACCGTCACGGTATCGCCCAGGGCCTCCAGCGCCCGTTTCAGCACCGCCACGTTGGCGTAGCTGCCGTACAGGCTCATGAGGTCGGGGTAGAAGTGGATGATTCTGATGTCCATGGTCACGCCTCCTTTTTCACCGCCGGGAGGTCCAGCAGCTTGTCCCGGTCCGAGAAGCAGGTCACCACGTACAGGTCCTCGCTGCCCCCGGCCGCCAGCTGGGCCGCCGCCTCACCGATGTCCGGCACCACGGTCCAGTTTTTCACATCCGTGAAGCTGAACCGCTCCGCCAGGTCGTTGCAGTACCGGCCTGACAGGAGCACTTGTTTCACGTGGGGGCGGTTCAGCTGGCCGAAGTCGATGTCCCACAGCCAGCTGGTCTCGCTGGTAAAATATTTGCGGCTCACCGCGTCCACGATGACCAGCACCGCGCAGTCGGCCTTGGCGGAGGCCACGTAGCGCAGGTTGGTGTCGTAGGCGATGGAGTTTTCGTGCTTGGAGGTCAGCAGCGTGCCGTGGTGCTGGCCCAGGGTGAATTTCTGCATCCGGCCGTTTTTCAGGATATAGTTGTTGATGACGCACCGGGCGGTCTCCGCGCCCACGCCGCATTCCCGGCAGGCGGCGTAGGCCGCCAGGATGTTGTAGACGTTGTAGATGCTGCGGAAGGCCAGGTGGATGTCCACCGCACCGTCGATGGTCAGGGTGCCGCTGTCCAGGTCCACCGCCGTGGCGGTGTAATCCGTGGTGGGCTTGGCGTGGCCGCAGGCGGTGCAGCGGTAGGCGCCGATGTGGTTGTAGTGGACGTAGTCGTAGGTCATGGGGGCGTGGCAGATGGGGCAGTAGGCGCCGTCGTGGTACACGCCGGTGGGGGCGTCCACCGAGATGGAGCACTTGTCCAGGCCGAACCACTTGACCTTGTTGTACCCCTGGGCGAAGCAGCTGGACAGGGGATCGTCGGCGTTGAGGATCAGCTCCGTGTCCGGGTGCAGGGCGGGCAGAATGGCGTCGTAGACCCACTCCGGGTGGCCGTTGCGGGTCAGCTGGTCCCGGTAGAGATTGGTGATGACGAACTCCGTGGGGTGGAAGAACTGGAAGCTGAACTTGGCGTAGCGCTCGTCGCTCTCCAGCAGCAGCACGTCGGCCTTGACCTTCCCGCCGAAGGTGGCATGGGTCAGCACCAGGGTGGTGACGCCCTCGATCTGGTTAGAGCCCTCCTCGTTGTAGACCACGTGCTTGCCGTCCGAGCGCAGAATGGCGGCGATCATCTCTACGGTGGAGGTCTTGCCGTTGCTTCCGGTGACGGCGATGATGTGGGGCGGCAGCTGCACCCGGGACAGGATGTCCGGGCAGATCTTCAGGGCATATTTGCCGGGCAGGCTGCTGCCCTTGCCCACCAGCTTGCCCACAAAGCGCAGCGCCTTGCAGACCACGATGGCGAGAAATTTTCTCATAGTGATTCCTCCTTGGAGGCGGACGGCGCCGTCTCGGTGAAAAATGTCCGCACCGCCTGGTTAAAGGCGGCGGGCTCTTTGTTGGCGATAAAATGGTCCCCGGGAATGATGGCCAGCCGGGCACCGGGAATGCTGGCGGCGATCAGGCGGGTGTGGCGCTCTTGTATCATATCCTTCGTGCCTGTAATCACCAGCACCGGCATCGTCAGCTTTTTCAGCTCCGCCGGGGCGATGTGGGGCTCCTTGACCATGAGGCCCAGCAGCTCTGCTTTGGCCCGGGCTTTGAAATTTTTGGACAGGGACGCCAGGTGATAGCCTGCCACGATGGGCAGCTGTACCAGGGGCTTCACGCCGCCGGGGTCCAGGTTGGCGCCGTTCAAAATCAGGCGGCGCGCCCGGTCCGGGTGCCGGAGGGCGAAGGTGAGGGCGATGTTGCCGCCGTCGCTGAAGCCCAGAATGTCCGCCTGTGCCAGCCCCTGTTGGTCCATGAAGGCCAGCAGGTCGTCGGCGAACTGGGAGATGGTAAAGGGGGCGGTTCCCCGGGGAGACTTGCCGTGGCCCCGGGTGTCCATGGCGTAGACGGTGAAATCCCGGGAGAATTCTTCGATTTGGTGGACGAAATAGGTGCCGTCCTCCCCGTTGCCGTGGAGCAGCAGGAGGGGCGGACCGCTTCCCTGCTTGGTGTAAAACAGTTCGATGTCCATGACTCACCGCTCCAGCCAGATCATCAAAGCCGTCACATCCGCCGGGGACACGCCGCTGATGCGGCTGGCCTGTCCCAGGTCCAGAGGGCGGATGGCGGACAGCTTTTCCCGGGCCTCCAGCCGCAGACCCTGGATAGCGTTGTAATCCAGATCGGCGGGCAGCTTGCGGCGCTCCATTTTGCGGAAGTCCTCCACCTGCTTCTGCTGGCGCTGGATGTAGCCCTCATACTTGACGGAAATTTCCACCTGCTCGGCAACGTCAGCGGGCAGCTCTGGCCGGGTGGGGTCAAAGGGGGCCAGCTCGCCGTAATGGAGCTGGGGCCGCCGCAGCAGAGCCACCATGGGGCAGCCGTCGGTGACGTCGGCAGTCTCCTTTTCTGCCAGAAAGGCGGACAGGGCGGGGGAGGGAGCGGCCCCGGTGTGGGTCAGGCGTTTGATTTCTTTTTCCACGGCCACGTATTTTTCCTCCACGGCCCGGAGACGTTCTTCGGAAACAAGACCAATTTCATAGCCCCGCTTCGTCAGCCGCTGGTCGGCGTTGTCCTGCCGCAGCAGCAGGCGGTACTCGCTGCGGGAGGTCATAATGCGGTAGGGCTCGTTGGTGCCCTTTGTCACCAGGTCGTCGATGAGGGTGCCGATGTAGCTCTCCGACCGGGAGAGGATAAACGGTTCCTGCCCCCGCAGCTTCCGGGCGGCGTTGACGCCGGCCACAAAGCCCTGGACGGCGGCCTCCTCGTAGCCGGAGGAGCCGTTGAACTGGCCCGCGCCGTAGAGACCGGGGACAGCCTTGACCTCCAGGGTGGCGCTCAGCGCCAGCGGGTCCATGCAGTCGTATTCGATGGCGTAGGCGGGCCGGGTCATGACGGCATGGCGCAATCCCGGCACACTGTGGAGCATCTGGACCTGGACCTCCTCCGGCATGGAGGAGGAGAAACCCTGGATGTACAGCTCCTCCGTGTTCAGCCCCATGGGCTCCACAAAGAGCTGGTGGCGGAGCTTGTCCGGGAACCGGACGATCTTCGTTTCAAAGGACGGGCAGTACCGGGGGCCGATGCCCTCAATGAGCCCGGAGTACATGGGCGCCAGGTGCAGGTTTTCCTGTACGATGCGCTTGGTCTCCTCCGTGGTCCAGGTGAGCCAGCAGACAGCGGTGTTTTCTGGCTGATGGCTGGTTGCATAGGAGAACGGCACGGGGAGGTTGTCTCCCGGCTGGACCTCCATCTCGTCAAAGTCCACCGTCCGGGCGTTCACGCGGGGCGGGGTACCGGTCTTGAACCGCCGCAGGGGCAGGCCCAGCTTCAAAAGGGAATCCGTCAGCCGCGCCGCGGCGTGCATGCCGTCGGGGCCGGAGTCCTCCACGCATTCGCCAATGATGGTGCGGCCGGTCAGGTAGGTGCCGGTGGCCAGAATGACGGCTTTCGCATTGAACACCGCCCCGGTGGCCAGGACAACGGAGGAAACGGCGCCGTTGTCCGTGCGGACCTCTACCACCTCGCCCTGGCGGATGGTCAGGTGCTCCTGCCGCTCCAGGGTGTGCTTCATCCGCTCCTGGTACTTCCGGCGGTCGGCCTGGGCTCGGAGGCTCCATACGGCGGGGCCCTTGCCCTTGTTCAACAGACGGTACTGGATGCAGCACTCGTCAGCCGCCCTTGCCATCTCGCCGCCCAGGGCGTCCAGCTCCCGGACCAGGTGACCCTTGCCGGTGCCGCCGATGGCGGGGTTGCAGGGCATGTTGCCCACGGCGTCCATGTTGATGGTAAACACGATGGTTTCCAGCCCAAGCCGGGCGGCGGCCAGAGCGGCCTCGATGCCGGCATGTCCGGCGCCGATAACGGCGATATCAAATTGTCCGGCGTGAAATTCAGTCATGAAAATCTTCCTTTTTAGTCGGTCAGGGTAAACACCACGGGATTCAGCCGCTTCACATCGCCCGGGGCGATCTTCAACGTGCGCAGCTCGTCGCCGCAGCCGCCATAGACATAGTCAAAGGCCAGCAAACGGTCATCAAAGATGCAGGGGAGGTCCAGACCCACCAGGGGGATGGAACCCGTCTGATAGCCGGTCTGCTTTTCCACCTTTTTCCGGTCCGCCAGCTTCAGCTTTTCCAGACCCATGGCATCCCGGATGGCCTCCAGGTCCAAACGGCCCCGCTGGGCGGAATAAATCAGGCTCATCAGCCCCTTTTCCGTTTGCACCACCAGGGTGGGGGCGGCATAACGGATATCATAATACTGGGCGGCATCCTGGGCGGAGCGGATGGGGACATCCTGCCGGATCAGGGCGTAGTCCGCGCCCTGGGAATGCAGGTACATGTCCAGAGATTCAGGTGTCAGCATAAGAAGTCCTCCTTCGGTCAGCCTTTGTAGAGAGTCACCACCGCCACCTCGGGGCGGTTGAACAGGCGGAAGGTGGGGCCGGAGTTGCCCAGGCCCCGGGTGACGAACAGGCAGGAGCCGTTTTCCTCATACAGCCCCGCCGTATAGGAGGGGAACAGAGTCCGGTCCGTGGAGAGAAGTCCGTCGGTAAAGGGCAGGCGGATCATGCCGCCGTGGCCGTGACCCGAGAGCACCAGGTCGGCCCCCAGCAGGCTGTACTGGGACGCAAAGTGGTCATTCCGGTGGGCCAGCAGCACCCAGAAGGGGTCCCCGCAGGCGGCATAGAGTTCAGCCGCCAGCTCCTCGGGAGTTTTTTGATCGGCATAGCCGTTTGGGTCGTCGATGCCCGCCAGGACCAGGGCGTCCCCGTTCCGCTCCAGGGTCAGAAACTGGTTGCTGAGAACCGTCACGCCGCAGGCGGTCAGCCGCTCCTTCAGGACGGGCACGTCACCGATGGCCCACTCGTGGTTTCCGGTGACGTAGTAGGTGGGGGCGATGGCGGTAAGCCCGCTGGCCACGGACTCAGCATATCCGGCGGCGGAGCCCCGGCTGCTGTCCTCCAGGTCCCCCAGGTAAACGATATAGTCGGGCGCTTCCTCCGCCACGGCGGCGAGGAGGTCCCGGTTGTTTTCACCGAATTCGGCGCCGTGCAGGTCGCTGAGGACCGCGATGCGGCAGCCGTCGAAGCCCGCCGGCAGGTCTGTAAAGGTCAGGTCCGCCCGGGTGACCTGCAGAGCGGTGTTGCCCCAGCGGACATAGAACAGCGCCGACAGGACCAGAAGCAGCAGGACCAGTGCGGTCCGCAGGGGGCGGCGCCTGTGAGGGTGGTGTGCCATAAATGCGGCCTCCTCTGCCGCAAACATGCGCGGAACGTGCGCAGAAACAGAAATTGTGGAAAGATCACGGTCAAATATTATAACATAGGAGTATAACCATGGCGAGGGAAAAAATACACAAAGAACGGGATAATTTGTCCGGAAAAGGCGAAAGGCTCCGGTAAAATGCCCAGAGGGAATAAAAATGGTCAAAATGCACAAGAGCAAATGTTAAAATTATGCAAACTATCAAGAACCCCTCTTGCACTTCCCCGCAGACAATGGTATACTGCAAAAAAAACAGAGAAAGGAGGAATCCGAATTGACCAATATGATGTTGCATGATGTGGATGATCTCATTTTCCGGGATGAGGAAACGATTACCTGCAGTGAGCGCTGATCCCACCGGAGCCCGAACCACGCCGAAGGCGTGGATTTTTTTATGCCTGTACCCCGGTGGACCTGCCGCACCCACTGAAAACGACCTGCATCAAAAGATACGCAAAAAAGCGAAAAAAACCGGAAAAAGGGCGGAAAAAATGCGTAAAATGACGAAAAATAAGTGATATTTTCGGAAATTCTGGAAAATAGTGCACAAAGGTTTTTCGGCATCTAAAGGCCGTTTTGGACAAAACGTAAAAACTTACGTCGTTTGCGCAAAAGCGAAAAACCGTTGCTTGAAAAAAGCGTTCCTTATGCTAAAATAAGAAAGTAAACTTCAGCGCGCAAAAACCTATAAGGAGTGGAAATCATGGAAAACCTGTTTTGGATCGGTTTTATCGGAGCGCTCATTGCCGGCTTGTTCGCAGTGATGCAGGCCAAGAAGGTCATGACGTATTCCGAGGGAACGGATCGCATGAAGAAGATCGCGGCCTCCATTCGGGAAGGTGCCAACGCCTACCTGAAGCAGCAGTATACCACCGTGTTCAAGGTATTTCTGGTGGTGTTCGTCATCCTGTTGATCATGGCCTTCGCCACCGGCGGCAGGATGCTGTCCAAGTTCACCCCCTTTGCTTTCGTCACCGGCGGCGTGTTCTCCATGCTGGCCGGCTTCATCGGCATGAAGATTGCCACCGCCTCCAACGCCCGTACCGCCCAGGCTGCTTCTGAGAGCCTGAACAAGGGCCTGCGGATCGCCTTCTCCTCCGGCTCCGTCATGGGCTTCACCGTGGTGGGTCTGGGCATGCTGGATATCACCATGTGGTACTTCCTCCTGCGCTATGCCTTTGGCATCGCGGACCCCGTTCAGATCGGCAACATCATGGTCATGAACGGCATGGGCGCCTCCTTCATGGCGCTGTTTGCCCGTGTGGGCGGCGGCATCTACACCAAGGCCGCCGACGTGGGCGCTGACCTGGTGGGTAAGGTCGAGGCCGGTATCCCCGAGGACGATCCCCGCAACCCCGCCACCATCGCTGATAATGTGGGCGACAACGTGGGCGACGTGGCCGGCATGGGCGCCGACCTGTACGAGTCCT
>CAYWYW010000057.1:0-14584 GCA_964462715.1 uncultured Oscillibacter sp. | reverse complement strand
CCAGGGCGACTCCGGCCTCACCGGCCGCAAGATCATCGTGGACACCTACGGCGGCAGTGCTCCCCACGGCGGCGGCGCCTTCTCCGGTAAGGACCCCACCAAGGTGGACCGCAGCGCGGCTTATGCCGCCCGCTGGGTGGCCAAGAACATCGTGGCCGCGGGCCTGGCCTCCAAGTGCCAGATCGAGCTGGCTTACGCCATCGGCGTTGCCCAGCCCGTCAGCATCCTGGTGGATACCTTCGGCACCGGCAAGGTGGACGATGGCAAGCTGGAGGAGGCCGTCCGCAAGGTTTTCGACCTGCGCCCCACCGCCATCATCCGGGACTTGGACCTGCGCCGTCCCATCTACCGCCAGCTGGCCGCCTACGGCCACATGGGCCGCGAGGACCTGGGCGTTTCCTGGGAAAAGACCGACCGGGTGGAGGCACTGAAGGCCGCCGTCGCGGAATAATTTTCAAAAGAAATGGCAAAGCCGCCGCTCGTTTGAGCGGCGGTTTTTTGCATGATCCGCCCCATTTCGCGCATACTGTTCTGGGGGTGATCCCATGCCGAAATCGACCAACGACGAGTCCAGCCGGACGCCCTGTTTGCGGCTGGAGCCGGAAAAACGCCTTTGCCCGCTGTTTGACCCGGTGACCATTGCCGAATTTCCGGTGGCGGCGCCGGGGGAGATGGGGTTCCGGGTGCTGGACAATTTCTGCGAGGAGCACATCCAATAGGGAAGGGGACCGGCTGTCCGGTCCCCTGTTTTGATTGTTTTGCCGTTTCGGGCGTGCTATACTGAGAAAAAGAGCTTCCGGGAGGGACCTTCTATGAAACGCTGCTTTATTTTTGCCGCCGGCACCTTTTACGGCCTGCGGGAGCACCCCGCTCCCGGCGACCTGGTCATCGCCGCCGACGCCGGCTACCGGGCCTGCCAGCAGGCGGGCATTGTGCCGGACCTGTTGCTGGGGGACTTCGACTCCATGGACCAGCCGGATTTTCCCAATATCCGCCGCTCTCCGGTGGAAAAGGATGACACTGACACCATGCTGGCCGTCAAGACAGCCCTGGAGGAGGGCTGCGATACCGTGTACATCTACGGCGGCACCGGCGGCAAGCGGCTGGACCATACCCTGGCCAATCTCCAGACCCTGCTGTTTCTCCGCCGCCGGGGCGCCCGGGGATACCTCTATGATGACGATTATGTCTGGACCGCCATGGAAAACGAGTCCCTGACCATCGAAAAAACTGTGGAATGGGGCCTGTTTTCCGCTTTCTGCCTGGGGGACCGGGCGGAAGGCATCGATGAAGTTGGCTTTCAGTATCCTCTGGCAGATGCCGTGCTGACCCCGGAATTCCCCCTGGGGGTCAGCAACCATATTCTGGAGCCTACGGCCACCATCACGGTCCGAAAGGGCGCTTTGGCGGTTGGGTGGGAGTTGCCAGCGCTATCCTGAATATAGAACAACGAAATAAACAAACAAATCTTGCAAACACCTAAAAATTATTGTATAATGTTTTCCGGAAAGGTCGACCTTTCTGAAGAATATGATGAGACCGTGGGACCAGGGTTGGGCACGGCAGCCAAGGAGGTTATCATTCATGGCAGTATTTACCGTGAACGGGCAGTCCGTGACCGTCGAAAAAAATCAGAAGCTCCTCCGCTACCTGCGGGATGAACTGCACCTCACCAGCGTCAAGGACGGATGCAGCGAGGGTGCCTGCGGCACTTGTACCGTTCTGATCGACGGCAAGCCCACCAAAGCGTGTGTTCCCCAGACCGACAAGCTAGAGGGGAAGACCATCGTTACCGTGGAAGGCCTCAGCGCGTTTGAAAGAAATGTCTATACATACGCCTTCGGCATGGCCGGCGCCGTCCAGTGCGGCTTCTGTATCCCCGGCATGGTCATGAGCGCCAAGGGGTTGCTGGACAAAAATCCAAATCCCACCCGGGAGGAGGCGGCCTTCGCTATCCGCAACAATATCTGCCGCTGTACCGGCTACGTGAAGATCATCGACGCTATCCTGCTGGCGGCAGAGCTGTTCCGGGCCGGAGAAGTTCCTGAGGTTCCCGGGGAATGGACTCTGGGCGCCCGGGTTCCTCGGGTGGACGTGGAGGAAAAGGTCACCGGCACCGGCATCTATCCTGACGATATCTATCTGGACGGCATGATCTACGGCAGCGCCGTCCGGTCCCAGTACCCCCGTGCCCGGGTCCTGGCCATCCACACCGAGGAGGCCAAAGCCCTGCCCGGCGTGGTAGGCGTGTTTACCGCCGATGACATCCCCGGCAATAACAAGGTGGGCCACCTGAAAAAGGACTGGGACACCATGATCGCAGTGGGGGATATCACTCACTACTTAGGAGACGCCATTTGCCTGGTGGCCGCCGAGACCCCTGAGATCCTGGCCCAGGCCAAAGCCCTGGTGAAGGTGGACTATGAGGAGCTCCCCATGGTCCGCAGCCCCCGGGATGCCATGCTGCCCGATGCGCCTCTGGTCCATAAGGAGGGCAATCTGCTGGCCCATAAGCACATCCAGCGGGGCAACCCCGCCATGGCTATCGCCAAATCCAAGCATATCCTGACCCAGCGGTTTTCCACTCCATGGACGGAGCACGCCTTCCTGGAGCCGGAGTGCGCCGTGGCGTACCCGGAGGGGGACGGCGTGATGATTCTCTCCACGGACCAGGGTACCTATGACACCCAGCACGAGACCATGGGCATGCTGGGCCTGCCCGCTGAGAAGGTCAAGGTCCGCAACTGCCTGGTGGGCGGCGGCTTCGGCGGCAAGGAGGACGTGACGGTCCAGCACCACGCCGCCCTGATCGCCTATTTGACAAAGCGTCCCGTGAAGGTGAAGCTGACCCGGGCCGAGAGCATTCTGATCCATCCCAAGCGCCACCCCATGGAGATGGAGTTTGCCCTGGGCTGCGACGAAAACGGCATCATCCAGGGCGTGGTAGCGGAGGTCATCGCCGATACCGGCGCCTACGCCTCTCTGGGCGGCCCCGTGCTGGAGCGTGCCTGCACCCATGCCGCCGGTCCTTACAACTATCAGAACTTCGAGATCGACGGTTGGGCCTATTATACCAACAATCCCCCCGCCGGCGCCTTCCGGGGCTTCGGCGTCACCCAGACCTGCTTCTGCATCGAGACCCTACTGAACCAGATGGCGGACCTCGTGGGCATCACCCCCTGGGAGATCCGTTACCGCAACGCCATCCGTCCCGGCCAGGTCCTGCCAAACGGTCAGATCGTGGACGATTCTACCGGCCTGGTAGAGACTCTGGAGGCTGTGAAGCCCTACTATGACAAGGCCAAATACGTGGGCATCGCCTGTGCCATGAAGAACGCCGGTGTGGGCGTGGGTATTCCAGATACCGGCCGGGTCCGCCTGGTGGTGAAGGAGGGCAAGGTCCACATCCTGGCAGGCGCCTCCTGCATCGGCCAGGGCTTGGGCACCGTCCTGACCCAGATGGTCTGTGACCAGACGGGACTTCCCCGGGACGCTGTGGTCTACGAGCGCTCCAATACTTTCGATTCCCCCGATTCCGGTACCACCTCCGGCTCCCGCCAGACCCTGTTTACCGGCGAGGCCTGCCGCCGGGCATGCCAGGACCTGAGGGAAGCATTAAAGGATAACTCCTTGAAAGAGCTTGAAAATAAAGAGTTCTATGGGGAATACTTGGGTAAAACAGACCCCCTGGGCGCCGATGTGCCCAACCCCGTCAGCCACATCGCCTACGGCTATGCCACTCAGGTCTGTATCCTGAATGAGGAGGGCAAGATCGAGCAGATGGTTGCCGCCCACGACGTGGGCAAGGCGGTGAACCCCCTGTCCGTGGAGGGCCAGATCGAAGGCGGCGTGGTCATGTCCATGGGCTATGCCCTGACGGAGCGGTATCCTCTGGAGGACTGCAAGCCCACCGCCAAATACGGCACTCTGGGCCTGTTCCGTGCCAATCAGATCCCGGAGATCACCCCCATCATCGTGGAGAAGCAGGGCCTCAACGTGGCCTGCGGCGCCATCGGTATCGGAGAGATCACCTCCATTCCCACGGCCCCGGCCATCGCGGACGCCTACTTCCGCTATGACGGTCGTCTCCGTACCAGTCTGCCTTTGGAAAGCACCCCCTACACCAGAAAATAAACAGACAGCGGCCTGCGTGAAGTGCATATCACGCAGGCCGCTGGTTTCTTATCGATTGGTTCCGGCGCTTTCGCTCAAAGCAGCCAGAGCCTGGGGGGTGTCCACATCCGCCAGCTCCAGGGCATCCACCTCCAGCAGCACCAGGTCCTCCGGATGCTGCCGGATCACGGCGCTGCCGCCCCGGTCACCCTCCAGTGCCATCAGCTCCGGAAACAGCCTGGCAGGGAAGAGGCAGGGATTGCCCCGCCGCCCGCCGCTGGCCATGGCGGCGATCTTCTCCGGCTGTCGGCTCCAGAGGTCCAGCAGGGCGGTCACGCTCTCCCGGCGGAGAAGGGGCTGGTCCGCCACGGTGAACAGCGCTCCCTGGCAGTCATCCAGGGCAGCCAGACCTAGCCGCAGGCTTTGGCTGATGCCCCGCTCCGGATGTCCGTTCTGTATAACTGTAAAGTTAAACAGCTTTGCATATGCTGCAACTTCTTCGTATTGTGTCACCACAACGGTCCTGGCCAACCGTTCTGCCGGAATGGCCTCCAGGGCCCGTTGGATGAGGCTTCGTCCCTCCAGGGAAACGGCCAGCTTGTTGGCGCCATACCGCCTGCCGTAACCGGAAGCTAGCACGACGCAGCCGATTTTGCTCGTTTTCTCCGTGTTCATACGTTTCACCCCGGGTACAGTATATCCGCCGCCCAGGGAAGCCGTCAAGTGGTTGTCTAAATCTGCCAAAAATAAAGGTTGACCTTTTTCGTTATTCTTTGAAAAGCATATTGACCCTAAAAGGTCGACCTTTTATAATACTTACAAACAGAGGGCGCTTTTCCTGTGCAATCTATGCTATTTTGCCGAACCTTCGTTCTTTTGATTGCAAGAAGCGGCTTTTGAGTTTAAAGTGAAGGAGTAGGAAAGATGAAAACCACGAAACAGTCCCCTGCGGCCAGCGTAGAGAACATTTTCCGGCTGGAGGGCCGGGTTCCCGTGGCGAAAGCGATCCCCTTCGGCCTGCAGCACGTCCTTGCCATGTTCGTATCCAATGTGGCGCCCATTATTCTGGTGTCCTCCGTGGCGCTGTATAATGGCGAGAGCTTCACGGCGGTGGAAGTGGCCCGCCTGATCCAGAACGCCATGATGATCGCCGGTATCGGTACGTTGATTCAGCTGTATCCCGTCTGGAGGATAGGCTCCGGCCTGCCGGTGGTGATGGGTGTCAGCTTCACCTTTGTCTCCGCCATGATGGTGATTGCCGCCCGGGACTATGGGCTGATGATCGGGGCCATCATCGTCGGCGGTTGCATCGAGGGCATTCTTGGCCTCACCGTCAAATACTGGCGGCGGTTTGTGGCTCCCATCGTCTCCGCCTGCGTGGTGACCACCATCGGCTTCTCCCTGCTGGGCGTGGGCATCAGCTCCTACGGCGCCTCCGACGCCTATGACTTCGGCAGCTGGCAGAACCTGCTGGTCGGTACCATTACCCTGGCAGCCTGCCTGATCTTCCAGGCGCTGGCCAAGGGCTTCTGGAAACAGCTCAATGTGCTTTTCGGCCTGGGCGTGGGCTATGTCGCTGCCATCTGCTTTGGTATGGTGGACTTCTCCTCCATTGGCGCTACTGTGGAGGAGCTGGGGATCATCTCCCTGCCCATGCTGCTGCACTATACACCCAAGTTCCAGCTGGGTGCCATTGTCTCCGTGACGCTGGTATTCCTGGTCTCTGCCGCTGAGACCATCGGCGATACCACTGCCGTCTGCACCGGCGGCCTGGGCCGTGACATTACGGAGCGGGAGCTGTCCGGCTCCCTGTGCTGCGACGGCTTCATCTCCGCCGTTTCCGGCGGCCTGTTCGGTTGCACCCCCATCACCTCCTTTAGCCAGAACGTGGGCCTGGTGGCCATGACCAAGGTGGTCAACCGTTTCACCATCATGTTCGGTGCGCTGACTCTGGTGATCGCTGGCCTGTTCCCGCCCATCGGTGCCTTCTTCTCCACGCTGCCCTCCTGTGTGCTGGGCGGCTGCACGGTCATTATGTTCGGCGCCATTATTGTCTCCGGCGTTACCATGCTGGGCCAGTGCGGTCTGGACCAGCGCAATACCCTGATCGCGGCGGCCTCCTTTGCCGTTGGCATCGGCGTGACACAGGTGGATGGCTTCTTCTCCCACATGCCCCAGGTCATCGGCGACATTTTCTCCGGTAACCCCGTGGCGGGTGTGTTTGTGGTGGCCATGGTGCTGTCTCTGACCCTTCCCAAAAACATTGAGATCCGAAAGGCGAGCCACCGGGACTGATACGCAGCCATTGTGATACAGCGGACCCTGATCTTCAAGAATTGGAGGTATGCGATATGAGCAAAAGCGTCGGCAAAAGCATAACCAGAGTGGACGCCTATGACAAGGCTACCGGCCGGGCAAAGTATATGGACGATCTCTGCGGCCGGGAAGCCCTGGTGGTGAAGATCTGCCATTCCACCATTGCCCATGGCTTTGTGAAGTCCATTGACACTGCGGAGGCGGAAGCCATTCCCGGCGTGGTCCGGGTCCTGACCTGCTTTGATGTGCCGGATATCCCGTTTCCCACGGCTGGCCATCCCTGGTCCACGGACCCCGGTCACCAGGATGTGGCGGACCGTCTGCTGCTGAACCGCCATGTTCGCTACTACGGCGATGAAGTGGCCGTGGTCATTGCGGAGGACGAGGTGGCCGCAGCCCAGGGCGTCCGGGCGCTGAAGGTGGAGTACGAGGGACTGCCCTTCGTGCTGGATGTGCAGAAGGCCATGGAGCCGGACGCCCCCCAGCTCCATGAGGAGTATCCCGGCAACGTGCTGAAGCATACGGATATCCGCAGGGGAAATTACGAGGAAGCCCGGAAGGAACCGGGGCTCATCAAGGTGGAGGGCTGGTACGATACCCCCACGGTCCAGCACTGCCACATCGAAAACCACGGCTGCTACGCCTATGAAGAGGCCGGCCGGGTAGTGGTGGTCTCCTCCACCCAGATCCCCCACATCGTCCGCCGGGTGGTGGGGCAGGCTCTGGGCCTCCCCTGGGGCAAGGTCCGCATCATCAAACCCTACATCGGCGGTGGCTTCGGCAACAAGCAGGATGCCCTGTATGAACCCCTGTGCGCCTGGTGCTCCACCCAGGTGGGCGGCCGCCTGGTGAAACTGGAGTGCAGCCGGGAGGAGACCTTCATCTCCAACCGCGTCCGCCATGCCATCCGCACACATATCATCTCCTATGTCCGCCCTGACGGGACCCTGGTGGCCCGGAAGTTTGAGGCGTTCAGCAACCAGGGAGCTTACGCCTCCCACGGCCACGGCATCGTCGCCAAGGGCATGGGTGCCTTCCCGCAGCTGTACCCCTGCGACAATCTGGAGTGCGATTCCTGGACGGTGTTCACCAACCGCCCCTCTGCCGGCGCCATGCGGGGCTACGGCATCCCCCAGGCCATGTGGGCCGGCGAGTGCCACATCGACGATATCTGCAAGGCCATCGGCATGGAGCCCATGGCCTTCCGGCGGAAGAACCTGATGCCCGTTGGCTATGTGGATGGCTTCTCCAAGAACGAGCTGTACACGGACACCTTCAACCAGTGCATGGATCAGGGCATGAAGGTTCTGGACTATTGCCGCAAGTACGAGGAATACCGGAACCAGACCGGTCCGGTCCGCAAAGGCGTTGGCCTTGCCGTGTTCTGGTATAACACGGCGGTGTGGCCTATCTCCCTGGAATCCTCCTCCTGCCGCATGGTGCTGAACCAGGACGGCTCCCTCCAGTTCCAGACCGGCGAGACGGAGATCGGCCAGGGCTGCGACACGGCGTACAGCCAGATGGTGGCGGACGCGGTGGGCATTCCCGTGGAGGATGTCCATGTGGTCTCCACCCAGGACACGGACATCACCCCCTTCGGCACCGGCGCCTACGCCTCCCGCCAGACCTACGTGGGCAGCTTTGCCATCCAGCAGACTGCCACAGCCCTCCGGGAGCGCATCCTGAACATCGCCCATGAGCAGACCCGGATGCCCGTCAGCAACCTGGACCTGGTGGACGGCCAGATCGTCCGCAAGTCCGACGGCCGGGTGCTGAAATCCCTGGGCGACCTGGCGACGGAGTGCCTGTACTCTCTGGAGCACAGCCAGCACATCACCGCCGAGACCACGGCCCAGATCAAGACCAATGCCTACTCCTTCGGCTGCTCCTTCGCCGAAGTGGAAGTGGATATCCCCATGTGCAAGGTGAAGCTGCTGAACATCGTCAATGTCCATGACTGCGGCCGCCTGATCAACCCCGCTCTGGCGGAGGCCCAGGTCCACGGCGGCATGTCCATGGCCATCGGCTACGGTCTCAGTGAGCAGTTGCTGTTCGATGAAAAGACCGGCAAGCCCCTGAATAACAACCTGCTGGACTACAAGCTGTCCACCTTTATGGACCATCCCACGTTGGAGGCCCGCTTTGTGGAGAACCCGGAGCCCACCTCGCCCTATGGCACCAAATCCCTGGGCGAGCCTCCGGCCTGTTCTCCCGCTCCGGCTATCCGCAACGCCATTCTGAACGCCACCGGTGTGGCTATCGACCAGTGTCCCATCACGCCCCATGTCCTCTACCGGAAGTTCAAAGAGGCCGGGCTTATCGAAGATTAAAGGAGGGAACCGCGTATGTATGATATGAAAGCGCTCTATCAGGCAAAAGATGTGGCTGACGCCGTGGCCCTCCGGCTGGCCCATCCCGATGCCCACATCATCGCCGGCGGCAGCGACGTGCTGGTGCAGATGCGGGAGGGAAAGCGGGCCGGGGTGGAGCTGATCTCCATTCAGGGCCTGGATGAGCTCCGGGGCGTGTCCATGGAGGAGGACGGCACCCTGCGCATCGGCAGTCTCACCAGCTTTTCCCACATCACCAGGGACCCTCTTGTCCAGCAGTACATCAACGTCCTGGGTGAGGCCGTGGACCAGGTGGGCGGCCCCCAGATCCGCAATATCGGCACTATCGGCGGCAACACCTGCAATGGCGTTACCTCCGCTGACTCTGCGTCGACTCTTCACGCCTGGGACGCCATCGTGGAGCTGACAGGCCCCAACGGCGTCCGCCGCCAGCCCATCCACGATTTTTACATCAAGGCGGGCAAGGTGGATATTCGGGAAGGTGAAATTCAAACGGCCATTCTCATTCCGAAGGAGAGCTACGAAGACACCTTCGGCCACTATATCAAATACGCCATGCGCAACGCCATGGATATCGCCACGCTGGGTACCTCCGTCAACGTCCGCCTGTCCGCCGACAAAAAGACGGTGGAGCGGGCCCGGGTAGCCTTCGGCGTGGCGGGCCCTGTGCCTCTGCGGGCAAAGACTGCCGAGGCTGTTGCGGAGGGCCAGCCCGTCAGCCTGGAACTGGCTGAGAAGTTTGCTCAGGCGATAAAGGAGGATATCAACCCCCGGGACTCCTGGCGTGCCGCCAAGGATTTCCGTATGCACATCGCGGTGGAGAGCGCCAAACGCGCCTTCATCGAATCCGTGAGACTGGCGGGAGGTGCGCTGTAATGGAGAAGCACGTGATGCAGTATCAGACCGTCCATTTCAATTTGAACGGCAAGGACGTGGAGCGGACCGTGGACGTCCGGGCCAGTCTGACCGATATGCTCCGCAACGATTTCCGGATGACCTCCGTGAAGAAGGGCTGCGAGGTAGGGGAGTGCGGTGCCTGCAACGTCCTGATTGATGGCGAAGCCTTTAACTCCTGCATCTATCTGGCCGTTTGGGCCGAGGGAAAGAAGATCCGCACATTGGAGGGCCTCCTGGGCCCCAACGGCGAGCTCAGCGACATCCAGCAGGCCTTCGTGGACGAGGCCGCCATCCAGTGCGGTTTCTGCACCCCCGGTTTCATCCTGACGGCGGTGGAGATTTTGGAGAGCGGCAAGGAGTACACCGACGCGGAGCTGAGGAAGCTCCTGTCTGGCCACTTGTGCCGCTGTACCGGCTACGAGAATATCCTTCGGGCAGTGAAAAAGACCATGTACAAACGGCTGGGAAAGCCTATGCCGGAAGCATAAGGAAAAAACCGGGACGCACCGCGTCCCGGTTTTCATTTGACGATTTCCTTCGGAAGTGATATAATCGTTTTACAAAGACCACCCTGTCCGTCCCTCCGATTAGGGGACAGGGCGGTTGTAGGCATAACATAGAAGGAGGGTTTTATGATGAAAACCATTATTACCATTGGACGGCAGTTCGGCAGCGGCGGCAAGGAAATCGGCATCCGGGTGGCCAAGGAGCTGGGCATCCCGTTCTATGATAAGGAGCTTCTCCAGGAGGCGGCCAAGAAGAGCGGCCTGTGCGAGAAGATTTTCGAAAATTTTGACGAGCGGCCCAAGAGCCTGCTGTACTCCATCGCCATGGACTCCTACATGTTCGCCCTGCCGGGCACCGGCGCCGGAGACTCCCTGGAGCAGCAGGTGTACCTGGCTACCTTTGACACCATCCGCCACATTGCGGCCCAGGGCCCCTGCGTCATGATCGGCCGCTGCGCGGATTACGCTCTGGCGGATGATCCCAACCACCTGAGCCTGTTTATCCACGCTCCCATGGATGTGCGTATCCAGCGTGTCGCCAAGCGGCAGAATATCTCCCCGGAGGAGGCCCGCAAGCTCATCATCAAGACCGATAAGCGCCGCGCTTCTTACTATGAGTATTACTCCTCCCAGAAGTGGGGCGCGGTGGACAGCTATGACTTCTGCCTGGACTCCAGCTATCTGGGACTGGGCGGCACCGTGGAGCTGATCCAGGCCATGGTGGCCCACAAGGAGCATCCCATCCCCAGCCCCACGGAAGAGGACCCCACACAGCCTCAGACGTAAGAAATGGACCCCCGGACAGCCGTCCGGGGGTTTGCTTTGATTATTCCTTGTCCAGCTCCCGGTAGAAGCCGAAGCTGTCCTCAAATTTTCCACGGGCGTAGGCGGTCACATCGGTCTCGTATGCCCGGTAGGCTGCCAGCAGCCGCTCCGCTTCCAGTGTCAGTACCGCGCCGCCTCCGTGCTGCCCACCGATGGTGGAGGAGAGCATCTTGCAGCCAAAAACGGCTTCCGCGGTGCGAATGATGCGCCAGGCTTTGGAGTAGGCCATTTCCATAGAGGCTGCCGCCGCCCGCAGGGACTTGTGCTCCTGTACCCGCTCCAGAAGTGTGGCAATGCCCGGGCCGAAGCAGCGCTGATCGTCCTCCGTGTAAAGCCGGACTGTCAGTTTCAGATGCAGTTCCTTACTCATATCCTACCTCCCGCGGTTGTTCCTTGCTTTTTTATTGTATCACATCTTCCGTGATTTGCAAATGAAAGAAACTGTGATACAATGATGATGAAATTATTGCCGGTTCCGGCGTATCAGGAGGAACGGATATGGAAAAAATCAGATTGGGCCGCACAGAGTTGTATGTTACCAAGACGGCCTTCGGCGCCCTGCCTATCCAGCGTATTTCCAGGGCCGATGCAGTGCGTCTGGTCCGCCGGGCCGCGGATGAGGGCATCAATTATTTTGATACCGCAAATATGTATACCGACAGCGAGGAGAAGCTGGGCGAGGCCCTGGAGGGGATCCGGCAGAACGTGGTGATCTCCACCAAGAGCGCGGCCACGGATAAAAAGACGGCCATGGCCCACATGGAGGAGAGCCTTCGCCGCCTGCGGACGGACTATATCGACCTTTTCCAGTTCCATAATCCTGCTGTCCTGCCGGACCCCGCCGACCCCGATGGTGCCTTTGCTGCAGCGCTGGAGATGAAGGAGAAGGGGTATATCCGCCATATCGGCATTACAAACCACCGCCCCAAGGTGGCCCAGGCGGCCATTGCCTCCGGAAATTTTGAAACGCTCCAGTTCCCATTTTGCTATCTTGCAACCGAGACGGATTTTGCTCTGGTGGAGGGCTGCAAAGAGGCTGACATGGGCTATATTGCCATGAAGGGCCTCTCCGGCGGCCTGCTGAACAACGCGGCGGCCTGTTACGCCTTTATGGCGCAGTACGATAACGTGGTGCCCATCTGGGGCATCCAGCATGAGTGGGAGCTGGACCAGTGGCTGGAGCTGACGAAAAATCCGCCGGAGATGACGGACGACCTGAAAGCGGTCATCGAGCATGACCGCAAGGAACTGGCGGGCAGCTTCTGCCGCAGCTGCGGCTACTGCCTGCCCTGCGCAGCCAATATTGATATCCCCCAGTCTGCCCGGATGAGCGCCTTGCTCCGCCGCTCTCCCTACCAACAGTACATGACCGACCAGTGGTACGAGAAGATGCACCGTATCGAAAACTGCATCCACTGCGACACCTGCAAGAGCCGCTGTCCCTATGGACTGGATACCCCGGCGCTGCTGCAGCGGCAGCTGCTGGATTATGATGAATTCTATGCCAAACACCATAACAATCAATAAGGAGACGACCTGACCATGCTTTTCAAAAATGGAGATGCCAGTCTGGAACTGGACATCGTGAACTATGAATTCCCTCCCGACGGCGGGGAGCCGGACAGTGATGACCGCAACTGGCTGATCCTCCGGGCCACCTGGATCAATGAGGACGGGGAGATCGTGAAGGATTCCAACAGCTGCCTGCTGACCTACGAGCTTCGTGAGATGACCGCCGGACTGAAAGTGCTGAACGCCGGGATCAAGGACCATTATGAGAGCTCTTTTGTGGAGCCCTATTTCGAGGTAGCCGCCCAGGCGGAGGGGGAGGACGCCGTTCGCATCGCCGTGTCCTTCTTCCTGCCCAACACCATGGACGGCGACGACACCGCCGAGGTGGAGTGCGTCATGACCCATGCGGAGATGAAGACCCTGCTGGAGGAGCTGGATACCCTCTGCGCCAAATTCCCGGACCGCAGCTGAACGCTCGGAAAAAAGGAAAGGCCCGCCGCAGGCGGGCCTTTTTGTGTTCGTCTAAGATACTTTCTCTCTGCATTTTATGCAGGGCCCGTACCGCATCGTGTCCGTTCAGCGGGTTGATGGCCTGGGCCATGTGGCTCACGGCTTTGGCTGGATTTGCCATTAGATACCCGGTTTCAGAAAGGTATACGGGAAAGAGGGAGGGACTTGCAAAACGGCACATGATGCCGTATCATAAGCCAAAAGGGGGAGACCACATGGCACAGAAAGCATCATGGGGCGGGAGCGAGGCCTTTTCCTGGCTTCCGGAGGAGGGATTGGAGACCCTGGGAGCCTGCTTTGACCTGACGGAGGAGCGCATCCCGGCAGGGGAGACCCGAAACAGCGGGGGCCGTATCGGCTGTTTGCTGTCCGGCCGGGGCAGGCTCCGTACGGAGAGTGGCGAGACCGGCCTGTCTTCCGTCAGCCTGCTGGGCATTACCGTCACAGACCGTGGGGAGCGCCGCCCTGTGGCCGCCGAATTGACAGCGGAGGAGGACTGTACAGTCCTCTGGTTCAATTTTGAAATGGTCCGTATGGTTTGCTATGCTGCCTGCTGGTTCCATGTGCGGTTCCTGAAGGAGATCGACCGCCTGCTGGAAGAAAAGGCGTGGGAACTATAAAATGACCGCCCCGAAAGGGGCGGTCATTTTATAAATGCGGTTCTTTATTCAGCCTTGGGGCCTGCGGCCACCACCTCGGCGCTCATGTGGGTGTACTTCTTGAAGTTCTCCACAAAGCTGGAGGCCAGCTTCTGGCAGCTCGCCTTGTAGGCGGCCTTGTCCTCCCAGGTGTTCTCAGGGATCAGCAACTCAGAGGGTACGCCCTCGATGGCGGTGGGCACCTGGACGCCGAAGGTGGGATCGGTAACGAACTCACCCTGCTCGATGGCGCCGGTGAGAGCGGCGGTGACCATGGCGCGGGTGTAGCTCAGCTTCATGCGCTTGCCGGTGCCGTTCCAGCCGGTGTTCACCAGATAGACATGGGCGCCGGACTTCTCCACTTTCTCAGCCAGCATGGCAGCGTAGACGGAGGGGTCCAGGGGCAGGAAGGGCTCGCCGAAGCAGGTGGAGAAGGTGGGTACGGGCTCGGTGATGCCGATCTCGGTGCCGGCTACCTTGCTGGTGAAGCCGGAGACGAAGTAGTACATGGCCTGGTTCTTGTCTAGCTTGGAGATGGGAGGCAGTACGCCGTAGGCGTCGGCGGTCAGGAAGATGACAGTCTTGGGCACGCTGGGGCTCATGCCGGACAGCTCCGCGTTGGGGATGTACTCCACGGGATAGCCCACGCGGCTGTTGACGGCCAGGGAATCGTCGTCGAAGTCGAATTCCCGGGTCTCGTCGTCCATGACGACGTTCTCCACCAGGGAGCCGAACTTGATGGCGTTGTAAATTTCGGGTTCGCCCTCGGGACTCAAGTTAATGCACTTGGCATAGCAGCCGCCCTCGAAGTTGAACACGGAGTCGTCGGCCCAGCCGTGTTCGTCATCGCCGATCAGCAGACGGTTGGGGTCGGCGGACAGGGTGGTCTTGCCGGTGCCGGACAGGCCGAAGAACA
>CAYWYW010000056.1:0-14663 GCA_964462715.1 uncultured Oscillibacter sp. | reverse complement strand
CGTTCGACTTGCATGTGTTAAGCACGCCGCCAGCGTTCGTCCTGAGCCAGGATCAAACTCTCTATAAAATGGTATCCAAACGACTGTAGCCGTTCAAATCTTTTACAGAGCTATTTGTCATAGCTTCATTTTTATAGTTACGAATCTCAGTAATTGACTTAACCTGAGTTTCGCAACTTTTGGTTGCGATTCATAAGAACCGCTTCCGTCTGGTGCTTTCTTTTCGTTACGTTGTTTAATTTACAAGGTACACGCCGTATCCGGCGGAACATTGCTATTATAGCAAACTTCATTTCGTTTGTCAAGAACTTTTTTCAGAAGTTTTTGAACTCGCGATCCGTTTTGCTCAGCAGCAACTTTATTAAGATAACATATCTTAAGCTGTTTGTCAACTGCTTTTTTTCGAAGTTTTTCAACTTCTTTTCAGCAGCTCAGCCGGGGCCTTCACCTCAGCGACAGCTTTGTTAGAATACCAAATGCTTTGACAAATGTCAACACCTTTTCCGAGGTTTTTTCTGTTTTTCGAATATCGACTATCAACCCTGCTTATTTCAGTACTACCTATGTGCAAAACAGAAAACAGCCTGTGCAAACTGGCTCTCAAGTGTTATAATGTATCGCAAGTCATTAAAATATGTATATAGGAGTGATTCTTCTGCTGATCCGCCGCATGACCGCCTCCTTCGGTAAACTCCAGGGCGTAACCCTGGAACTGAAGGATGGCTTGAACATCTTGCAGGCCCCAAACGAGACCGGAAAATCCACCTGGTGTGCCTTCCTGCTCTCCATGTTTTACGGCGTCAACAGCCGGGAGCGGGAGCGGACCGGCTTTATACCCGACAAGATCCGTTATGCCCCCTGGTCCGGCAGCGCCATGAGTGGCCGCTTGGACTGTCTGGCTAATGGCCGGGAAGTAACCCTCATCCGGACCACCCGCCGTCAGACAGCACCCATGGGGGAATTCCAGGCTGTCTACACCGGCACTGGCGACCATGTTCCGGAGCTGACTGCCACCGCCTGCGGCGAGACGCTGCTGGGCGTCAGCCGGGAGGTCTACGAGCGGAGCGCCTTCATCCGGCAGGCTGGACTTCCCATCAGTCAGGACGCAGGTCTGGAACGGCGCATCGCCTCCCTTATCACCTCCGGTGAAGAGGACGCCTCTTATTCAGAGGCGGCTGATACATTAAAAAAACAATTGAACCGCCGTCGCCATAACAAAACCGGCCAACTCCCCACTTTGGAAGCGGAGCTGCAGGACACGGAGCGCCAGATCGTGGAGGCGGAGGCTCTGGCCCGTCAACTGACAGAGGCCCGCGCCAAGGCGGAGGTCTTTGTTCGTCGGGAAGCCGCCCTTTCAGAGGAGCTTGTCCATCTGGACCGCTGGGAAGCCGCTTTGCGGCGGCAGGCTCTTGCCAAGGCCAGCGATGCCGCCCAGCAGGCGGAGCAGCGTGCCGCCGTCCTGCGGCAGCGGCTGGAGGAGGACCGGGTCCCCGAAAATGAGACCATCGGCCGTTTGCGGGGAGCCATCGTCAACCTGGAGACCACCCGCAAGGCCGTAAACAAAGCCCGAACAGAACGGGACGAAGCCGCCAAGGCCCTGCTGCGGACCGAAGCCGCCGTCAACGAAAGTCCCTTTACCGGCCTGACTCCGGAGCAGGCGGAGAAATCTCCTCCGGACCTGCCGCCCAAGCCCCGGTTCTCCCTGTGGGCCGTCCTTCTGCTGGCCCTCTGCGCCGCTGCTCTGGGCGCAGTCCTATACCTCTCTCTGAACAATCTCCTGCTGTCCATCGGCGTTGCCTGCGGCCTGTTAGGTATCTCTGCTCTGGTCTTCGGCCTGTTCATAGGGCGGAAGCAGGCCCGCTGGGAGACACTGGCCGCTGAAGCCCGTCAGCAGAGGCAGGCAGACCTGGCCGCCTATACAACGCTATACCGCGCCGCCGAAGCTGCCCGTGCCGAGGCCGGCAAGCGCTCCGCCACAGCAGAGGCCCTGTACAATACCCTCTCCTCCAATGAGCAGGGCATTCTGCTGGAGATTCGCCGCTTTGCCCCATCCGCCTTTGACGCCTCCACCGCCGACGGACTCCTGCGGGAGTGCGCCTCCCGGCGGAAGGCCCTGGCAGAGGCCGAAGCCGCTGCCCAGAAGGCCCGGCTGCGCTATGACCTGCTGGCCCAGCAAATGACCGAGGCTAAAAGCAGCGGCGATTCAGAGCTGACGTCTCCGGCCCGGAGCCGAGAGGCCGTCACGGGAGAGCTGGCACAGGTCCGGGCGGACCTGGCCGCCGCCCGTTCCGCTGCGGACCGCCTGTCAGGACAGCTTCACGCCAAGGGAGACCCAGCCGTACTGCAGTCCTCCGCTCAGCATCTACGGGAGCAGATCGCCGCTCTGGAGGGCGAATATGATTCCATTCAGATGGCCATGGCGGCTCTGGAGAACGCCAATACCACCCTGCAGAACCGCTTCTCCCCCGCCCTGGGCCAGCGGGCCGCCGAGATCTTCGGTGAACTGACCGGGCAGCGGTACAGCGGCGTGGTCCTGGACCGGGCCTTCCACATCTCCGCCGAGCCCACGGGCGACGGCATCTACCGGGACGCAGCCCTGCTGTCCGCAGGCACCGCCGACCAGCTGTATCTGGCTGCCCGGCTGGCCATCTGCGATCTGGTGCTGTCCCAAGAGCAAGCCGCCCCCATCATTCTGGATGACGCCCTGGCCAATTTTGACGATGACCGCTGCGCCGCCGCCCTCCGCTGGCTGAAGGAGGAGGGCAGGCGCCGCCAGATCCTTCTGTTCACCTGCCACAGCCGGGAGGCCGGGTTCTTTGCCGGAGACAGCGAAGTTTCCGTGCAGAGGTTGACGGAAACGGCATAAAGGTATAAGATACTTCCTAGTCTATACAATATAATAATACGCGAAAGCGAAAAGGAGATATCAGCTATGAGCGAATGCACCCATGATTGCTCCACCTGCGGCGAGAGCTGCGGGGAGCGGCAGGAGCCCCAGTCCCTGCTGAAGGAGCATAATCCCAACGCCCGGGTGGGCAAGGTCTACGGCGTCGTGTCCGGTAAGGGCGGCGTGGGCAAGTCCATGGTCACCAGTCAACTGGCCGTCACTATGCGCCGCCGGGGCTACGCCGTGGGCGTCCTGGACGCCGACGTCACCGGCCCCTCCATCCCCAAGGCCTTCGGCGTTCACGGCCAGGCCATGGGCAGTGAGGATGGCCTGTATCCCATGGAGTCCCGCACCGGTATCCAGATCATGTCCACCAACCTGCTGCTGCCCAATGAGACCGACCCGGTCATCTGGCGCGGTCCCGTCATCTCCGGCGTGGTCCAGCAGTTCTGGACGGACGTGCTGTGGAACTGCGACTATCTGTTCGTGGACATGCCTCCCGGAACCGGCGACGTGTCCCTCAGCGTGTTCCAGTCCATTCCTCTGGACGGCATCATCATCGTGGCCTCTCCCCAGGAGCTGGTGAGCATGGTCGTGGAGAAGGCCGTCAAAATGGCTGAGATGATGGAGGTCCCCATCCTGGGCCTGGTGGAGAACATGAGCTACGTCTCCTGCCCCGACTGCGGCAAGAAGATCCATCTCTTCGGCGAAGGCAAGACCGCCGAGGCCGCCGCGCGCCATGGTCTGCCTGTCCTGGCGGAAATGCCCATCGATCCGGCCCTGGCGTCTCTCACCGACGCGGGCAATATTGAGGCCTTCCAGGGCAGCTGGCTGGACGCCGCCGCCGACCGGCTGGAAAACAAGTAAATTTCAGGAAAGCCGCTCCGTGTCTCCCACGGTGCGGCTTTCGCGTCTTAGAGTCTTTTGTACGAAGTCATTCTGCCCATTTTCTCTGTTTTTGTGTGGAAAAACAGTTGCAAAAATCCGTATAATTCGAGATAATAGGAAAGCAAATTATTTTTATTGTTTATTGGAAAAATAGAAAAATCAAAGAAACAGGGGGAACCAACCAATGCAGGAACTGAAGGAACGCATCCGGAAAGAGGGCAAGGTCCTGCCCGGCAACATCATCAAGGTGGACGGCTTCCTGAACCACCGCATCGACACGGAACTGATGGACCATATCGCCGAGGAATTTGGCAAGCACTTCAACATGGATGAGGTCACCATGATCCTCACCGCCGAGGCCAGCGGCATCGCCCTGTCCGCCATCGTAGCCCAGCACTTCCACAAGCCCATGATCTTCGCCAAGAAGGCCAAGAGCGACAACATCGAGGGCGGCCTGTATCAGAGCGACATTTTCTCCTACACCTATAAGAAAAAGGTCACCCTGCTGGTCAGCAAGGAGTGGATGAGCGCCGACGACAAGGTCCTCATCATCGATGACTTCATGGCCAACGGCGAGGCCATGCGGGGCCTGTGTGACATCGTGGAGGCCGCCGGAGCTACCCTGGTGGGCATCGGCTGCGCCGTGGAAAAGGGCTTCCAGGGCGGCGGCGACCGTCTGCGGGCCGCCGGGGTCAACCTGAAATCCCTGGCCATCATCGAGTCCGCCGAGCCCGGCAACATCGTCTTCCGGGACGAGATCTGATCTCTTTTTTGAAACCAACGCCTTCTTTTTTCGTCTCTACCAATAGCACGTTCTGAAAAAGGAGGCATTTTATGAACAGGAAACGATTTGCTCTATTTGCTCTTCTGGCTCTGTTCTGTATCCTGCTGCCCGGCTGCCACGAGGAGCGCGGCGAACAGCTCGCCGCCAAACCCGTCATTTACCTTTACCCCGAGGTGGAAACTGCGGTCACGGTCCGGCTGGACTACGATGGCCAGCTGACCTGCACCTATCCCGCCTACGACGGCGGCTGGACCGTCACCGCCCAAGCCGACGGTACGTTGACGGACGGCAACGGCCAGAGCTATAACTATCTCTACTGGGAGGCCTGTCCAACACCGAGTTCGACTTCTCCCAGGGCTTCTGCGTCCCCGGTGCGGATACCGCCGCGTTTCTGGAGGACGCCCTGGCCCGCCTGGGCCTGACCCGCCGGGAGGCCAACGAATTCATCGTCTACTGGCTCCCCCGGATGGAGCAAAATCCCTACAATCTGATCTCCTTCCAGACCGGCAACTACACGGACCATGTCTGGCTGACTGTCACCCCGGAGCCGGACAGCATCCTGCGGGTGTTCATGGCCTGGAAGCCGCTGGAATCTCCTGTGGAAATTCCGGCCCAGGACCTGCCCGCTTTCCAGCGCACCGGCTTCACTGTGGTGGAATGGGGCGGCGCAGAGGTCAAATAAGCTATTCTTTTCAAAAGGAGGGACCCCGTTTGTCCCATCAGACTGTTATCGTACTGGACTTCGGCGGCCAGTACAACCAGCTCATTGCCCGCCGTGTCCGTGAATGCAACGTGTATTGCGAGGTCAAGCCCTACACCACCCCCCTGGCGGAGCTGAAGGCCATGGACCCCATCGGCATCATCTTCACCGGCGGCCCCAACTCCGTCTATTTGGAGTCCTCCCCCCATGTGGACCCCGCCATCTTCACCTGGGGCGTGCCCATCCTGGGCATCTGCTACGGCTGCCAGCTCATGGCTCACACCCTGGGCGGCCAGGTCACCGAGGCTCAAGACGACTCCGCCCGGGAATACGGTAAAACCGTTACCTATTACGACACCTCCTGCAAGCTCTTCAAAGGTCTGCCCGCTGAGGGCATCTCCTGGATGAGCCACGGCGACTATATGGCCAAGGTCCCCGAAGGCTTCGCCCTGACAGCCCGCTCCGACGCCTGCCCCAACGTGGCCATTGCCGACGAAAGCCGGGGCTTCTACGGCGTCCAGTATCACCCTGAGGTCAACCACACCGAAAACGGCATCAAGATGATCCGCAACTTCCTCTATGAGGTCTGCGGCGCCGTGGGCGACTGGACCATGGAGGACTACAAGAAGACCGCCATCGCCGCCGTCCGGGAAAAGGTGGGCGACGGCCGGGTCCTGCTGGCCCTCAGCGGCGGTGTGGACTCCTCTGTGGTGGCCGCCCTGCTGGCCGAGGCCGTAGGTCGGCAGCTCACCTGTGTGTTCGTGGACCACGGTCTCATGCGTCTGAATGAAGGCGACGAGGTGGAGGCCGCCTTCGCCAAGTGGGACATCAACTTCGTCCGGGTAAACGCCGAGACCCGGTTCCTGCTGAAGCTGGCCGGTGTCAGTGAGCCGGAGCACAAGCGGAAGATCATTGGTGAGGAGTTTATCCGGGTCTTTGAGGAAGAGGCCAAGAAGATCGGTGCCGTGGACTTCCTGGCCCAGGGCACCATCTATCCCGATGTCATCGAATCCGGCGCCGGGGATGCCGCCGTTATCAAGAGCCACCACAACGTAGGCGGCCTGCCCGACTATGTGGACTTCAAAGAGATCATTGAGCCCCTGCGCCTTCTGTTCAAGGACGAGGTCCGTCAGCTGGGCCGGGAACTGGGTCTGCCCGAGTACCTGGTCACCCGCCAGCCCTTCCCCGGTCCGGGCCTTGCCATCCGCTGCATTGGTGACCTGACCAAAGAAAAGCTGGACACCCTGCGGGAAGCCGACTTTATCTTCCGTGACGAGATCGCCAAGGCCGGTGAGGATCAAAACCTGAACCAGTACTTCGCGGTCCTCACCAACACCCGCAGTGTAGGCGTTATGGGCGACGGCCGGACCTACGACTATACCCTGGCCCTCCGGGCCGTCACCACGGCGGACTTCATGACCGCCGACTGGGCGAGAATCCCCTATGACGTGCTGGACAAAATCAGCACCCGCATCGTCAACGAGGTCCAGGGCATCAACCGGATCGTCTACGACATCACCAGCAAACCCCCCGCAACGATTGAGTGGGAATGATCACAAAGGCCGCCGATCCCTTGCGGCGCAAGGGATCGGCGGCCTTTTCTCCAAGTCTTGCAAAGCTCTGGCCAAAGGAATCTTTGGATTATTATTCCTATCATTTCAAGACTGCTATGATACCCATCTTTTGATATTCAGTTGGCGGCTGCCGTGCTGCCGACTTTGTCAGACTGTATCTGCTGTTATATCAATCGAGCTGCCTAACTTGAAGTGCAAAAATACAGAATATAATCTAAAGAGTCTTTCAGTTTCTCTGAATAGTAAAGTTGAAACAACTATCCCAGGCAAGGTACACCTTACCTGGGATAGCTGTTTTTACCATAACCGCTGCCTGTGCATTGGCAAATCAGTTCAAATACACAAGCGTGAAAGCCGTTGCACTACTATAATCCTTTGTACTCCACATACAGCTCCCGGACCGCATTGGGGTCGGCAGGGGCTGCTGTCTTGGGAGCTTCGGGAGCCTTTGCGGGGGCGGGCTCGTCGTGAGGGCCATCCCGCCAGGCCAGGAACTTGGGCGCTACCTGGGGGAACAGGGCCAGGGAGAGCACGTCCTCGTCGCTCTTTGCCACGTCCTTGTATTCTTCCCGGTACTTCTCCACCTCCGGCTCCAGCAGGTCCGCCGGACGGCAGGTGATAACATCCTCGGGCTTGATACCAGCCTTGGCCCGGATCTCCTCGTTGACAGTGCCGGGCAGCTGACCGTACTCGCCCCGCAGCATGGCCTTGGACTCCTTGGTGAAGGTCTTGTACCGCTCACCCATGATGATATTCATGACCGCCTGGGTGCCCACGATCTGACTGGAGGGCGTCACCAGCGGGGGATAGCCGTAGTCCGCCCGGACCCGGGGGATCTCCGCCAGCACGTCGTAATACTTGTCCTCCTTCCCGGCCTGCTTGAGCTGGGAAATGAGGTTGCTGAGCATACCGCCGGGTACCTGATACAGCAGCGTGTTGGTGTCCACGTTCAGCACCTTGGGGTCCAGGCTGTCCTGCTCCTTCAGTTTCTGCGCCACCTTGCGGAAATGGGCGGCAGCCTCACTCATCTTGTTCAGGTCCAGGCCGGTGTCCCGGCCGGTTCCCTGGAGCGTTGCCACCAGGGATTCCGTGGCGGGCTGGGAGGTGCCGTTGGCAAGGGGGCTGAGGGCGGTGTCCACGATGTCCACGCCCGCCATGGCGGCCATGAGATACACCATGTCGCCGGTGCCGGTGGTGTTGTGGGTGTGCAGATGGATGGGGACGCTGACCGTCTCCTTCAACCGCTTCACCAGAGAGTAAGCGGCAACGGGCAGCAGCAGGTTCGCCATGTCCTTGATGCAGATAACGTCCGCGCCCATCTGCTCCAGCTCCTTGGCCAGCTTGACGAAGTACTCCTCGTCGTGGATAGGGGAGATGGTGTAGCTCATAGCGGCCTCCACCATGCCGCCATATTTCTTGGTGGACTTGATGGCCTGCTCCAGATTGCGGACATCGTTCAATGCGTCGAAGATACGGATGATGTCGATGCCGTTTTCAATGGACTTGCGGCAGAAGGCGTCCACCACGTCATCAGCATAGTGCTTGTAGCCCAGGATGTTCTGGCCCCGGAACAGCATCTGCAGTTTGGTGTGGGGCAGGGCCTTGCGGAGCTTCCGCAGGCGCTCCCAGGGGTCCTCGTTGAGGAAGCGCATGCAGGAGTCGAAGGTGGCGCCGCCCCAGCACTCCAGGGACCAGTAGCCAATGGAGTCCAGCACTTCGCAGGCGGGAAGCATGTCCTCCACCCGCATGCGGGTGGCTGCCTGGGACTGGTGGGCATCACGAAGGATGGTATCCGTGATATACAAAGGCTTGTTGCTCAAAAATTCCATACAGTGTTACCTCCTATCAGCCAAAGAGGGAGATTAGGACGCCCGCCGCGATGGCAGAGCCGATGACGCCGGCCACATTGGGGCCCATGGCATGCATCAGCAGGAAGTTGCCGGGATTGGCCTCCTGGCCCACCTTCTGGGAGACACGGGCTGCCATAGGCACGGCGGACACACCGGCGGAGCCGATGAGGGGATTGATCTTCTCTTTGAGGAACAGGTTCATGAACTTGGCAAGCAGTACGCCGCCGGCGGTGCCGCAGCCGAAGGCCACGATGCCCATGACCATGATCTTGATGGTCTGGAGGGACAGGAAGGTGGCGCCGGTGGCGGTGGCACCCACGGAGACACCCAGGAAGATGGTGACGATGTTGATGAGTTCGTTCTGCACGGTCTTGCTGAGCCGCTCGGTAACGCCGCACTCCCGGAACAGGTTGCCCAGCATCAGGCACGCGATCAGAGGACCAGCGGAGGGCACCAGCAGGGCCACGAAGATGGTCACCACGATGGGGAAAATGATCTTTTCCTTCTTGGAGACCTGCCGCAGGGGCTTCATGACGATCTGCCGCTCCTTCTCGGTGGTCAACAGCTTCATGATGGGCGGCTGGATAACAGGCACCAGCGCCATGTAGGAGTAGGCCGCTACGGCGATGGGCCCCAGCAGGGCCGGGGCCAGCATAGCGGTGACGAAGATGGCGGTGGGGCCGTCAGCGCCGCCGATGATGCCGATGGAGCTGGCCTCCGCGCCGGTAAAGCCCATGAGGCGGCAGCCGGCGTAGGTCAGGAAGATGCCCACCTGGGCGGCAGCGCCCAGCAGCAGGCTCTTGGGGTTGGCGATCAGGGGTCCGAAGTCGGTCATGGCGCCCACGCCCATGAAGATCAGGCAGGGATAGATGCCCAGCTTCACGCCTAAGTACAGGATGTCGATCAGGCCGGTGGAGACGCTCTGCCCCACGGTCACCGAGGCCAGCACTGACTCCGAGACGCCCAGGGTAGCCATCTCATTCAGGAACTCCTGGGTGATGGGGGCGCCGCCGATGAGATCCCAGTGGATATGTCCTCCGGCGAAGAAAATCTCATGGAACATCCCTGCACCGGGCAGGTTGGTCATCAGCATGCCGAAGGCGATGGTGACCATCAGCAGAGGTTCAAACTTCTTACCGATACCCAGATACAGCAGGAAGCAGGCAATGCAGAGCATCACCAGGTTCTTCCAGCCGCCGGCCTGCAAAAACAGGACGAAGCCGGTATCGTTGATAAAATTCAGGATAGCTTCCATATACGCCTCCAGTCCGTTACTGGATGACGCACAGCAGCGTGCCGGACTCCACGGCAGCGCCCTTGGAGGTATTGACGGAGACCACCTTACCGTCGCAGGGGCACATGATCTCATTTTCCATCTTCATGGCTTCCAGGATCATCAGCACCTGGCCGCGCTTCACAGTGTCACCTGCGGCAACGTTGATGGACAGGATGGTGCCGGGCATGGGGGAGGTCACCTGCTCACCGCCGGCAGGAGCCGCGGCGGCAGGGGCGGGCGCGGGAGCAGCAGGAGCGGGTGCAGGGGCAGCCCCGGTCAGTTCCTCCAGCTCGATCTCATAGGCGGTGCCGTTGACGGTCACTCTGTACTTTTTCATAGGTATGCTCTCCTTATCCTCTCACAGTTTTTTGACGGACAAAATGCGGATGCCAGTGATATCGGTGCCAAGCTCCTCCGCGATGGCGGCGGAGACGGCGGCGATCAGTTCCTGCTGGTTGACCGCAGGTGCAGCAGCAGGTGCAGGAACGGCAGCAGTTGCCGGAACTGACTGCTGCTTTTGTCCGCAGACGCGGCCCAGGAGCGTTGTCAGCACGATCAGGCAGATCAGGCCGAAAAACACCGTTCCCATTCCCATCAGGCAGACAAAAATGATGGAATAGTCCATAGCTTCCTCCTATTCTAAATTTTATTGTATTGTTCCCTCAGTGATTTTTGATCAGCAAATTCATCAAACGGCAATACTCTGTACTCACTCTTCACACAGGGGCAGCAGGTGATCGCTCCTTCGGATAACGGACACCGATTTGGTATCGGACCCTTTACAGCTCCGCATTCCCTCAAAGGGTTTTCAATTATTTTAGTAGCCAGCGCACGGTCCATCTCCACTCACATTCCGGAATATCCCCCATTTGGCACCAATCGTTTTATCAATGGCAGCATCCATAGGGCCCATCCAATTCCTCCTGAACACAAAACCACTTTTAAAAACTATATCGCAGAAAGCAATCTGTGTGAAGATGTTTGACTATTTTATTTTATCATTTTTTTTCGACATTGTAAATCTATTTCAAGCGCAAACCAAATAAGCGAAATAATGAAATAATATCTCAAAAACAGATAGCAACGTCTCCTCATATCTGCCACATATGGCAGAAGTCACATTTCAGCCACCGGGTAAACGATTGCAGGAAACCGCCGATCCATTGCACGGCAATGGATCGGCGGTTTTTCTTTTGGATTTGATCCCATTGGGGCCGTCATAATCAACCGCTCTTTTGAAACGCGCCGCCCGGCAATCTCTTTCACAGCCCGCGCAGGGCGGGATAGAGCTTCTGATAGCGGACGTACTGGCCATCGTACAAAGGCCGGTACTCACTCCGGGGGTGATAGATGGTCCCCCCCTCCATTGGGGCAACGCCGCCTGTGTTCTTCCAAGCCAGGGCTGCCAGGGTTTGGGCAGCCCGGAACTGCGTATCACCCACCACGGTGATGTCATGGCCCAGCACATCCGCCAGGATCTGGCACCAGGCGTTCTCCCGCCCCCCTCCTCCGATGAGGGAGATGGATGCGGGCGGAGCCGAAAGCTGTTCCAATCCCTGCCGCAAGGAGAAGGCAACGCCCTCCAGACAGGCCCGGGCCAGGTCGGTGGCAGTGGTTTCCACGGTCATGCCGAAGAAGCACCCCCGGGCGTTCGGGTCCAGCACAGGGAACCGTTCTCCCACGAGATAGGGCAAAAACAGCACGCCGTGGCTGCCGGGGACACTGTGTTCCAGCAAGGCGCCCATTGCTTGATAGTCCGGTATGTCCGGCGTGCTGCCCAGCACACCGGATATCCATTTGTGGACATTACCCGCGTTCAGAAAGGGAACTACATTGATATAACAGCCCTCTGCCGCGGCGGCCAGGTTGAATACCCCTGCCTCTGTCAGCAGGATATCGTCCGACACGGCGGCCACCCAACCGGAGGTGCCAAGATTAATGTTGTACTGCCCCGGCTCCCGGATGCCGCTGGCCAGCGTGGTAGCCCCGGCGTCGCCGATGCCGGCGAACACTGCGGTCCCGGTCCGGTAGCCGCAGACGGCAATCATGTCCGGAAGGACAGTCCCCACCTGCTGATGGGGATAGTACAGAGCCGGGAACAATTCCGCGTCTACTCCCGCAGCGTCCAGCAGCGTTTTATCCCAACGCTTGCGGCGGATATCCATTGCCCCCGCTGTGGCGCAGGCCGTCACATCCCCGGCGCAGACACCGGTAAGCCGGGCGATCAAATAATCCTTGGAGCTGATGAGAATGTGGGCCGTCCGGACATACAGTTCCGGGCGGTGCTCCTTCAGCCACATCAGCTTGGGCAGGGGCAGGGAGCCGTCACAGCGGTTGCCGGTGGTGTGCAGGAAGTATTCGCTGCCAACGGCTTCTTCCAGTGCGGCGGCCTGGGCCTCTGCCCGGCCATCGGAGTAAAGGATGGCCGGGCAGATCGGATTCAAATCCCTGTCCAAGGGGATCAGATCCTGCATCTGTCCGCTCATAATAATGCCTTGAATCTCCGCTGGTGGGACTTCTCCCGTGAACTGCCGGGAAATCTCGCAAAAAGCCGCCCACCAGTCCTGGGGCGCCTGCTCCTGAAAGCCGTCCCGGCAGGGAGTGGACAATTCCACAGAGCGGGAGAGGACGGCCTCTCCCGCTTCATTGACCAGAGTTCCCTTGACGGCGGTGGTGCCCACGTCGAAAGCAGCGATGTATGTCATGCGCAGTTCCTCCTTATGCGGCATCTCCATGGCCGGCCTTCTGGGCGATGACCGCCAGGACGATGATGCCGCCGGTGATGATGTTCTGCATGTAGCTTGGCATCTGGAGAATGGTGAGGCCGTTGGCTAAGATGCCCAGAATGGCGGCGCCCACCAGCGTGCCCACGGCGTTGGGGATGCCCTTCCGGGACACGGTGCAGCCGATAAACACCGCCGCGTAGGACTGGAGGAAATAGCCATCGCCCGCGGTGGTGTTGGCGGAGCCCACCCGGGAGGCGATCAGCATGCCGGTGACGCAGGCCATCACCGCGCAGAGGGCAAAGGCGATGGTCTTGTACTTCTCCACACGGATACCGGCGATCTTGGCCGTCTCCTCGTTGCCACCGATGGCGTAGAACTTCCGGCCCAGGGTGGTGTGCTCCAACAGGAACCAGAACAGCACCACAAAGACCACCATCAGGATAGACAGCAGCGGGATGCGGCCCAGCTTAGCGGTGCCCAGGAAAGAAAAGGTCTTGGGGATACCCTCAAATATGGTGGCGCCGCCGGAGAGGCGGTAGATGATGCCGGAGAGGACGGTGCTCATACCCAGGGTGGTAATGAAGGACAGGACCCGGAACCGGGCCACCACCCAGCCGTTCAGCAGGCCAATGAGGAAGCTGACAACAACGGGGACGAGGAAGCACGCCGCCATAGGCAGTCCCTTTACTGCCAGCAGGGCGGCGATAATGCCGCCGAGAGATGCCATGCTGCCAACAGACAAGTCGAACTCATTGACGCTCATCACCAGCGTGGTACCCAGGGCGATCATCACCAACAGGGAGATCTGGCGGGTGATGTTGATGAAATTCGTCAGGGTGCAGAACTTGTCGGGCCGGATGAAACTGAACGCCGCCACAATGACCGCCAGCGCCAGGACAGTGCCGTAGGACTGCAAGATTTTTTTCGGCGTAGAACGGCTCATAGCTGCGCCTCCTTCTCTTGATTTTCGTAACAGCAGGCCAATACCTGCTGTGCGGTGAGATTTTCGTTTTTCCAGCACGACCTGGTACGGCCCCGGGCCATGACCAGAATGTTGTCCGCCACCTCCAGCAGTTCCTTCAGGTCGGAGGAGACGTACAGCACTCCGGCGCCCTCGTCGGCCTTCTGCCGCAGGAGATGGTGGATATCGCTCCGGGTAGCCACATCCACCGCCTGGGTAGGCTCGTCGCAGAGGAGAATCTTCGGCCCGGTCATCAGCGCACGGGCGAAGACCGCCTTCTGCTGGTTGCCGCCGGAGAGCTCCAGCATCCGCTGCTCCGGATTTGCCAGTTTGATGTGCAGAGAGTTGATCTGTTCCGCCGCCGCATGGTTTCCGGCTTTCGTGCGCAAAACACCGTGGCAGGAAAAGGTGTCGATGCTGGAGAGCAGGATGTTGTCCCGGACGCTGAGGCTGCCGATCATGGCTTTGCCCCGGCGGTCCTCGGAGATCAGGACCATGCCGCTGCGAATGGAGGCCTCCGGCATCAAAACGGGGCACTCCTTGCCGTCCAGCAGCACTGTACCGCCCTCAACAGCGCGGCAGCCGAAGATGCACTCCAGCAGCTCTGTCCGCCCGCTTCCGCCTAAGCCGAACAGGCCTAAAATCTCGCCGCTGTGGAGAGACAGTCTCCCCTGCTTCACCCGGCCATCCCGGGAGGCAAGGTCTTTCACTTCAAGCAGAATGGGGCCGAAGGAGTCCCGGCGGGAGATTGGCTCCACCGCCGTCTGGTTGGTCATCTTTGCCACCAGTTCCTCCCGGGTGACAGAGGCAGTGGGGACAGTCTCCACCAGCTGTCCGTTGCGGAACACGGTCACCCGGTCGGTCAGCAGGAAAATTTCGTCCAGCCGGTGGGTCACATACAGGATGGAGGTTCCCTTTTCCCGCAGGCTCCGCAGCAGCCGGAACAGCCGTTCAGATTCCTGGTCCGTCAGGCTGGCGGTGGGTTCGTCCAGAATCAGCAGCCGGCAGTCGGTCATC
>CAYWYW010000055.1:0-14748 GCA_964462715.1 uncultured Oscillibacter sp. | reverse complement strand
GCAGCGCCCTCACCGGCATGACCTACATCTTCGACGAGCCCAGCACCGGCATGCACCCCCGGGATGTCCACCGCATGACAAGGCTGCTGCAAAGCCTGCGGGACCGGGGCAACACGGTGCTGGTGGTGGAGCACGACAAGGACGTCATCTCCATTGCCGACGAGGTCATCGACGTGGGGCCTCTGGCGGGCAAGCACGGCGGAGAGATTTTATTCCAGGGCAGCTATGAGGCATTGCTGCTCTCCGGCACCCGCACCGGAAACGCCATGCGGGAAAGCGCGCCCCTCAAGGAGCGGCCCCGGGTCCCAAAAGCCTTCCTCCCGGTGCGGGACGCCTGTGTCCACAATCTGAAAAACGTGTCCGTGGACATCCCCCTGGACGTGCTGACGGTGGTCACCGGCGTGGCGGGCTCCGGGAAAAGCTCCCTCATCCGGGATGTGTTCGCCAAACAGTATGAGGACCGTGTGGTGCTGGTTGACCAGTCCCCGGTGACGGCCACCGGCCGCTCCACCCCCGCCACCTTTCTGGGCTTCTTCGATGAAATTCGGAAGGTCATGGCGGCGGAAAACAGCGTGGATGCCTCCCTGTTCTCCTTCAACAGCAAGGGCGGCTGCCCGGCCTGCGGCGGCCGGGGGATGATCGTCACGGAGCTGGTGTTCATGGACCCGGTGACCACCGTCTGCGAGGCCTGCGAGGGCAAGCGGTACAGCCCGGAGGCACTGTCCTACCGGTATCACGGGAAGAATATCGTGGAGATCTTGAACATGTCCGCCGCCGACGCCTATGAATTTTTCAAAGACAACAAAAAACTCCGCAAGGCCCTGGGGGCCATGCTGGAGGTGGGCCTGCCCTACCTCAGCCTGGGCCAGCCCCTCAGTACCCTGTCCGGCGGCGAGCGCCAGCGGGTGAAGCTGGCGAAATATCTGGACAAAAAGGGCAACATCTATGTGCTGGACGAGCCCACCACCGGACTCCACGCCTCCGATGTCCAGACGGTCATGGAGCTGCTGGAGAGCATGGTGGACCGGGGCAACACCGTCCTGGTCATCGAGCACAACCTGGACGTGATGAAGCGGGCGGACTGGCTCATCGACGTGGGTCCCGACGGCGGTACGGCGGGGGGCCAGGTGGTCTTTACCGGAAGCCCCCGGGAGATGGCGGAGCACGGACAGACTATCACAGCGGAATACCTGCGGCGGTCTCTTATGTAAAAGAAAAAACAGGCGGCATCCGGGCCCGGATACCGCCTGTTCCCCTCAGTTCAGATAGTCCCCCACGGGGCAGGAGTTGTACTGTTTGATGACCTTCACAAGAATGGAGCCGTCCGGCTGCACCGCTTCCTCCAGAATCCTGTATTGGGTGCGGTTGCGGTCCAGCGTTTTTTTGTACTGCTCCACCTCGTCGGCCACCAGCCGCACGGCCAGCTCGTGGTCCAGGTCCTCTTTCAGCATAAAATGCAGCGTTTGACAGATACACGCCGCTTTGACCCGTTTCATCCAGGTTTCCTCCGTTTCTGAAAATAAAATGGGCGGAGGGAGCCGGCTTTTCGCGGCCGCACCCCTCACCATAATCGTATTTTATCGGATGATTTTTTGGAATTCAAAGGGGATTTTTTATAAAAATTTTGCCGTTTCATGATTTTTTTTCGCCAAAAATAAAATCTTCGAAAAAAGCAAGCAGGGTCGAGAAGGAAACTTCCCGGGAGTGTAAGATTGGCAGCGTAAGGAGATGAAGCATATGAAGGAACAAATTCTGGCGGTCCAGCGGATGCAGGACTATATCGAGGGCCATTTGGAAGAGGAGATCACCCTGGCGGACCTGGCCCGGGCATCCCTGTTCTCCCCCTGGCACGCCCACCGGCTGTTCCGGCAGTACACGGGGCTGACCCCGGCGGATTACATCCGCCGCCTGCGGCTGTCCCGGTCCGCCCAGCGGCTGCGGGCGGGGAACTGCCGGGTCCTGGACGCGGCCTGCGATCTGGGCTTCGGCAGCGTGGACGGCTACCAGCGGGCGTTTTTGCGGGAGTTCGGCTGCAATCCCGGGGAATATGCCCGGACCAAGGTGCCCATCCCCCTGTTCATCCCTTACGGTGTCAAATTCCGTGAATTGAGAAAGGAAGTGTCCGATGTGAGAGAAGTGGCAAATGTATTCGTCCAGCTGATGCGGAAGCCGGAGCGGAAGGTCATCTTGAAGCGGGGCGTCCGGGCGGAGGATTATTTCTCCTACTGCGAGGAGGTGGGCTGCGACGTGTGGGGCCTGCTGACCAGCATGGACTCCCTGTGCGGGGAGCCGGTGTGCCTGTGGCTGCCGGAGAAGTACAAAACCCCCGGCACCTCCACCTACGTGCAGGGTGTGGAGGTGGAGACCGGGGGCAGCGGCCCCGTTCCGGAGGGCTTCGACGCCATCATCCTGCCCACGGCGGAGTATCTGGTGTTTCAGGGGGAGCCCTTCCGGGAGGAGGACTACTGTGAGGCTATCACGGCGGTGCAGAAGGCGGCGGACAAGTACGACCCCGCCCTGATTGGCTACCGCTGGGACGACAGCCAGCCCCGCATCCAGCTGGAGCCCCGGGGAGAGCGGGGCTACATCGAGCTGCGCCCGGTCCGGCCCCTGGGCCCGGAGGTGCGGGCATGAGCCGTGCCGTCAGCGTGAAGGGACTGCGGAAGTCCTATGGAGGAAAGACCGTCCTGGACGGTCTGGACCTGTCCGTGGAGCGGGGAACGGTGTTTGGCCTGCTGGGCGCCAACGGAGCCGGGAAGACCACCGCCATCGAGTGCATCCTGGGCACAAAGCGGGCAGACGGCGGGACGGTGTCCCTGCTGGACCTTGACCCGAAAAAAGACCGGCGCCGCCTTTTTCAGAAGGTGGGCGTCCAGTTCCAGGAGGGAGACTGTCAAAGCGAGATCCGGGTGTCGGAGCTGTGTGAGGAGACCGCCTGCCTCTACCGGGACCCGGCGGACTGGAAGGACCTCTGCGTCCGGTTTGGCATCGGGGACAAGCTGAACAGCGCCGTCAAAGGGCTGTCCGGCGGAGAGCGGCAGCGGCTGTTCATCGTGCTGGCTCTCATCCCAAATCCCGAACTGGTGTTTCTGGATGAACTGACCACCGGCCTGGATGCCAGAGCCCGGCGGGATGTGTGGAGGATTCTCTCCGACCTGAAGGCCCGGGGGCTCACCATCTTCCTGACCTCCCACTTTATGGACGAGGTGGAGGCGCTGTGTGATGAGGTCTGCGTGCTGAAGCAGGGGCGGACTGTGTTTCGCGGAACAGTGGAGCAGGCAAAGGCCGCCTGTGGCTGTGAGCGCTTTGAGGAGGCCTATCTGATGCTGACGGAACAGGAGGCGGCGGGATGAAGCGGTACGGCGTTCTTTTGAAAAATGAACTGAAGCTGAATATCCGGGATATGAACATGGTCATCTTTGCCATCGCCATGCCCCTGGCGGTGCTGGTGGTCCTGGGCCTCCTCTACGGAGCGAAGCCCGCCTTCCCGGGGGCGGACTACACCTTCCTGGAGCAATCCTTCGGCGCGATCTGCACCATCTCCATCTGCGCCGGCGGGCTGATGGGACTGCCCCTGGTGGTCTCGGAGTACCGGGAAAAGAAGATCCTGAAGCGGTTCCATGTGACGCCGGTGAGCCCGACACTGCTGCTGGGGGTGGAGCTGACCATCTATATGCTGTACTGCGCCGTGTCCCTGGTGACGCTGGCCGTTACGGCCCGTCTGGTCTGGGGGATGACCCTTCGGGGCTCCGCCGCCGGGTTTCTGGCAAGCTGGCTGCTGACCATGGTGTCCACCCTGAGCATCGGCCTGCTGGTGGGCGGCTTGGCGAAAAACGCCAAGCAGGCCGGCGTCATGGCCAGTCTGATGTATTTCCCCATGCTGCTGTTTTCCGGCACCACGGTGCCGGTTGAGGTCATGCCCGGGGCCATGCAGAAAATCGTCGCCGTTTTCCCGCTGAACCAGGGCATCCGGCTGATGAAGGCGTCCTTCCTGGGACTGAAGACAGAGGCGCTTTGGCTGCCGGTCCTGGTGATGCTGGCGGTCACGGCCGTCTGCGCCGGGATCGCGGTGCGATATTTCAAATGGGAATCCGCTCCGGCCTCATAACGAACCGGCGTCCCCGTCAGCGGGGGCGCCGGTTTTTGCAATTGGTGACAAAAAGTATCAAAACTGATAAAATTTCTTATCATTTCAGAAAATCTGTCATCAAATTGTGAGCGTCCATTCATGGCTGGTTCACAATTTCCCTCTATAATACAGCCGGTTTCCAAGAACATGCCCCTGTGAAGCGGGGGACGGAGGGGAGGAACGATGACACAACAGAAGAGAGTCGGCGCAGGGCTGCGCCGTTTGGGCAAGGGACTGCTGTGGAGCGGGGGCGTCCTGTGCGTCCTGCTTGCCTGCTTTTTGGGATACATCCTGGCCACGGCGCCGGACCTGGACCGGGTGGATGTGTCGCCCCAGGGCTACCGGACCACGGTGCTGGACGACCGGGGGGAGACCATCCTGACCCTGATGGGGGAGGCATCCAACCGGGTCTATGTGACCATCGACCAGATCCCGGAGGACCTGCAGAACGCGGTGGTGGCCATTGAGGACCAGCGGTTTTACCGGCACCACGGTGTGGACCTCCGGGGCGTGGTACGGGCCGCTTACCGGAACCTGTCCGCCGGGCGGCTGTCGGAAGGGGCCAGCACCCTCACCCAACAGCTCATCAAGAACAACGTGTTCACGGACTGGACCCAGGAGAAAACGGCCCTGGACAAGATCACCCGGAAGCTGCAGGAGCAGTATCTGGCCTTGCAGCTGGAGCGGCGGGAGTCCAAGGACTGGATTCTGGAGAACTACCTCAACACCATCAATTTGGGCAGCGGCACCTGGGGCGTCCAGACGGCCGCCATGCGGTACTTCGGAAAGGACGTGTCGGACTTGACGCTGTCGGAGTGCGCGGTGCTGGCGGGGGTCATCAAAAGCCCCTCCGGGTACAGCCCTTTGAAAAATCCGGAGGCCAGCCGGGAGCGGCAGCTCCTGGTGCTGGGAAAGATGCTGGAGCAGGGGATGATCTCTCAGGAGGCGCATGACCGGGCCGCGGCGGACAATGTGTATGACCGGATCGCCCGGGACAGCACCGCCCTGGAGACAGAGGTCCAGTCCTACTTCGAGGACGCCCTGGTCTGGCAGGTGGTGGAGGACCTGGAGACGGGGCTGGGCTGCACGGAGGAAGAGGCCTGGCGGCTGCTGTACCGGGGCGGCCTCACCATCTGTTCCACCCAGGACAGCCGCCTGCAAAAAATCTGTGAGACGGAGATCAACCGGGAGGAATGGTACACCTCCGACGCCCAGGCCACCGTGGTCCTGATGGACCCCGCCACCGGGCAGGTGAAGGCCCTGGTGGGCGGCCGGGGGGAAAAGACCGGCAGCCTGACGCTGAACCGGGCCATCTCCAGTGTGCGGCAGCCGGGGTCCACCATCAAGGTGGTGGGGGAGTATGCCGCCGCCCTGGACCGTGGCACGGCCACCCTGGGGACCGTCTATGACGACGCGCCCCACACCTATTCCGACGGCACTGCCATCCGCAATGCCAGCGGTACCTACGGCGGCAGGACCACCCTGCGGCAGGGCATCGTGAAGTCCCTGAACGTGGTGGCGCTGAAATGCTTTCAGGAGATGGGGACGGACACCGTCTACGACCGGCTGGAGCAGTTCGGCTTCGGCCATCTGACGGAGGAGGACAAGGTGGAGGCCCTGGCCCTGGGCGGCACCCACGGGGGCGTCACCAACCTGGAACTGACGGCGGCTTACAGCGCCATTGCCAACGGCGGTACGTATCTGGAGCCGGTCTATTATACGGAGGTCCTGGACCGGGAGGGGAATGTGCTGCTGGAAAAGACGCCGGAGAGCCACACAGCGGTGCGGACCTCCACGGCGGCCCTGCTGACCGACGCCATGGCGGAGGTCATGACCCGGGGCACCGGCGTACAGGCGGCCTTCTCCGGCATGGCCCTGGCGGGGAAGAGCGGCACTACCACGGAGCTGCGGGACCTGTGGTTCGTGGGGTATTCGCCCTATTACGCCTGCGGCGTCTGGGGCGGGTATGACGATTTCTCCACCCAGAGCAGCGGCGCCTACGTAAAGAAGCTCTGGCGGTCCATCATGGAGCAGGCCCACCAGGGACTGGCCAATCAGGGCTTTTCCGGGACGCGGGACCTGGAGCAGCGGACCATCTGCGTCAAATGCGGCAAGCTGGCGGTGGATGGTCTCTGTGGAGACACGGTACAGGGAGACATGACCCGGACGGAATACTATACCCCCGGCACGGAGCCCGGGGAGAGCTGCGACTGCCATGTGGCGGTGTCTATCTGCCGGCGCTCCGGACAGGCGGCGGGGACCTACTGCCCCTCCGGGGAGGTCGACAAAGCGGTTTATCTGACAACAGGCACCGCCGGGACGGCGGACGGGGACGCGGTGGCCCCGGCGGAGACCGGGGAGACCTGCCAGGTCCACCGGAACTGGTGGAATTGGCTGTTCCCGGAGGAACCGGAAGACGGCTCCGGCCCGGAGCCGGAAGCGGAGGAGCCGGAAAGACCGGGCGGCTTCTGGAGCTGGTTCGGCTGGTGAGGATTCCGGGTATTATCAGGACAAAAGGAAAGTGCTTGCTGTCTGGGTTTCACAGACAGCAAGCACTTTTGACTGTTCTCTTGCGGCTGGCCTCAGGGGGAAGCACAGCCCTGCCAAATGCTTTTTGACGGCGGTTTACAGCTGCTTGACGGTGTAGTACACGGCCAGGCCGAAGACCACGATGGCCAGAGCCCACATGGCGTAGTAGGCCACGGTGGTGTTGAACAGGGCGCCCAGCATGGCGGCGGCGGACAGGCCGCAGGCCACGTACACCGGGAGGAGATCGGCTTTAGCCGACAGCAGCTTCTTCAGCTTGCCCTGCTTGGCCAGCAGCGCCACGGCGATCAGCACCAGGATATACACCACCGCGAAGATCTTCACATAGGTGCCCAGGAACACGCTGTACATCTGCTTGCGGCAGATCCACAGGGCGATGAGAGAGGCGCCCAGAATGGTGAGGGACAGGGCACATTCCCGGTCATACAGGCTCCACAGGGCGCCCAGAACCATCACCACGGGGACCACCACGGTCAGCAGGGTCAGGGTGGAGGCGTTCCAGCGGACCAGACCGGCGGCACCGCCCAGGAAGGCACCGGCGGCGGCCACGCACCAGGCTGCCGTCCGCTTTTTCCTGTCGGCCCGCAGCAGCAGGCCGCCGACAATACCGGCCGCCAGGATCGCCGCACCGACCCCCAGCAGGACCCAGAGATAGCGGTCATACCAGAGGATCTTGACAACATCAGGGCCCTGGACATAATAACGGCGGATAATCAACAGATACAGCTCCGCCACACAGCCGGCCAGGAAGAGCTTCATGGCGCCGTTCATGGGCTCGTCCCGCTTTAGCTGCTTGGACTTGCTGTTGGGATGTTTGGGCATATCATAAGACCTCCAGGGTTGGTTTCAGATGGAAAGCGGGCAGATATGCCCGCTGACATTCTTCATTAGTATAGCAGACTTTCGCACTCTTTGCAAGGGGAACCGCCGGCGGATTTTTGGCCTTTTTCAGGTTGCGGCGCATCCATGCTTGAGAAGCGGGAAAGAGCGTGATATACTACTTCAATGTAACAGTGGAATCAGCCCGGAATGGAGACCATTTCGGAGTGGAAAATACACGGAGGAAGCGTATGAGACGTTTTGCGGCGGCCCTGCTGGCCGTGTTGATGACAGTGGGGCTGTGCGGCTGCTCCTGGCAGACGGAGAGCCCGGACGAGGCCCGGGAGGTCATCCAGGTCATCGCCATGGACACGGTGATGATCTTTACGACCTACGGGGAAAAGAGTACCCATGCCGATTATCTGTCGGAGGACGAGGTGCGGCGGCTGGAGAGCCTGCTGTCCCGGACGGACGAGAACAGTGTCATCTATCAGCTCAACCACGCCGGGGGCCTGGGCATTGACGTGGGTGGGGAGGTCTGCGGCCTGATGGAGGCGGCGGAGGAATACGCCCTGGCCACAGGCGGCGCCTTTGACATCACCATCGCGCCGGTGGTCTCCGCCTGGGGCTTTACGGAGGAGGAAAACCGGGTGCCCTCCCAGGAAGAGCTGGACGGACTGCTGGCCCTGGTGGGGCCGGAGCATATCACCCTGGCCGGTGACGCGGCGGCGCTGACTCCCGGCACCCGGATCGACCTGGGCGGCATCGCCAAGGGCTACGCCTCCGACCGCATCGCGGAGATTTTGAAGGATAACAACATCCCCCGGGCCACCATCAGCCTGGGCGGAAACGTGCTGGCCTGGGGCGGCCGGCCGGACGGCACCCCCTGGCGGGTGGGCATCCAGGACCCCAAGGAGCCCAACAACGCCAACGCCTTTGCCGGTATGCTGCATCTGACGGATGCCTTTGCCGTTACCTCCGGCGGGTATCAGCGGTTCTTTGAGGAGAACGGAAAGACCTATCACCACATCATCGACCCCGCCACCGGGTATCCGGCGGACAGCGGCCTGACCTCCGTCACCGTGGTGGCGGACTGTGACCGGGATGAAGTGGACGGAACTCCCGGCGTGGGGACCATGTGCGACGCCCTGTCCACCGCCCTGTTCGTCATGGGCGAGGAGAAGGCCCTGGATTTCTGGCGCAGTGGCGCCTATGACTTTGACCTGGTGCTGGTGACGGAGGATGGCCGGGTGGTCATCACCGATGGCATCGCCGGGGAATTTGAGGAGAGCAAGGAAAGCGGGTACAGCTATGAAGTCGTCTCCTAAGCTGCGGCCCTGCCTGTGGGACGGACTGGTGGTACTGCTGGTCGTGGCCCTGGCGGCGGCCTGTGCCCTGGCGGTCTGGAGCCGGGGAAATGACGCCGGAGACCTGACGGCGGTAGTGACCGTGGATGGCGTCGAAACGGAGCGCGTTCCCCTGAAGGATTTCCCGGACGGGGAGCGGACATACAGCGGGAACGGATATACGCTTCATGTCCGGCTGGCGGATGGCCCGGGCCTGTATGTGGCGGAGGCTGACTGCCCCACCCAGGACTGCGTCCACACCGGCACCATCACCCGGGCGGGACAGAGCATCGTGTGCCTGCCTGCCCGCATCATCATCCGTCTGGAGGGCGGCGCCGTGGACCGGGACGCCCCGGATGTGGTCATCGGATAGGAGGGCGCCATGAAGCTGACAACGAAACAGCTGACGCTGTGCGCGGTGCTGACCGCCATGGCGCTGGCCCTGAGCTATCTGGAGAATTTCTTTCCCCTGTCCCTGGCCATCCCCATCCCCGGCATCAAGCTGGGACTGGCCAACATCGTGACGGTGTTCGCCCTGTACGCCCTGGGACCGGGACAGGCGCTGCTGATTTTGATTGGAAGGTGCCTGCTGGGGGCGGTGTTCGCCGGGAATATGAATGCTCTGATCTTTTCCCTGCTGGGCGGCGTGACCGCCATGCTGGTGATGATCCTGCTGTCCCGGAGCGGGCGGCTGTCGGTTTACGGCGTGTCCATCGGCGGCGCGGCGGCCCACAACTGCGGTCAGGTGGCCGCGGCGGTGCTGACCCTGGGAAACACGGCGCCATTCTACTATTTGCCCATTTTACTGGGAGTATCCCTGTTTACCGGCGCCCTGACGGGGCTGGTGGCCGCGTGCCTGTTCCGGGCGCTGGCCCACACCGGACTGCTGCGGGGATGAACGGAGGAGCGTATACATGAAAGTTTTGGTTTTGACCATGAAGAAGCGGTACGACCGGTTCGCGCCGAAGGACTCCCCGGCCTATCAGGCGGCGGAGCTGGTCTTCTGCGACCGGGATGCTTCCGAGGAGGACTGGCTGGCGGCGGCAGGAGACGCGGAGGCAATATTCGTGACGCCGGTGACCTGGGTCCGGGAGAGTTTGATGGAGCGGATGCCCAATCTGAAGCTCATCCACAGCGAGGGCGTGGGCTTTGACCGCATCGACCTGGAGGCCGCCCGCAAGCGGGGCATCTATGTATGCAATAACGCCGGCTGCAACGCCGGACCTGTGGCGGAGCAGACCGTGATGCTGATGACCATGCTGCTCCACCATATCCTGTGGGGCCACCGCATGGTGCTGTCCGGCCACCAGGGGGAAGCGGTGCGGGAGATCGAGGGCAACGTGCCCCTGGACCTCAGCAGTGCCAAGGTGGGCCTGGTGGGCTTCGGCGCCATCGGCCAGGAGACGGCGGCACGGCTGCGGCCCAACGGTACGGAAGTTTATTACTATGCCCGCCACCGCAAGGACGAGGAGACGGAGAAGCGGCTGGGCGTGACGTATCTGCCTTTGGAGGAACTGACCGCCCGGTGCGATATCGTGAGCCTCCACCTGCCCGCCACCGCGGAGAGCACCCACATGGTGGACCGGGACTTCCTGGCCCGGATGAAGCCCGGCGCCTTTCTGGTGAACACCGCCCGGGGCGCCATCATCGACGATGAGGCACTGTGCCAGGCCATCCGTTCCGGCCATCTGGCGGGAGCCGGGCTGGACGCCTATGCTCCGGAGCCCGTCCCGGCAGACCACCCCCTGGTCCGGCTGGCCCACGAGTGCCCGGACAGGCTGATCCTGTGTCCCCACCAGGCGGGGATCACCCTGACCTCCTTCCACAACGTGTACCGGATGCTGTTTGAAAATCTGGGGAAGCTGATGGCAGGAGAGCGGCCGGACCGGGTGGTCAATGGGCTATAAGACCTATATAATGGTATAAACAATCAATATAATGACAGAAGAGGACGGCTTTGCCGTCCTCTTTTTCAGCCTTGAATGTCGTAAAGGGAATCCAGCACCAGCCAGGTCTGGGAGAAGGGCCGCATCAGGTTCCAGAAGCCGGCGCCCCGGAAACCGTACTCGGCGATGAGGCGGAGCTTGGCGTCCATGCTGCGGGCGTCCTCAAACCAGACCTCATGGACCGTCCCGCCATCATCCGTGTAGTGGAAGAAGGGGGACTGGGCGGTCTCGTCGTACTGGATGGCGATGTCGTACTGGACCGCCAGCTCAATGGCCCGCTGGTTGGAGATGGACTGGGCCCGGGTGACGCCCTGGACAAAGGGCAGGGGCCAGTCGTAGCCGTAGTTGGGGACGCCCAGGAAGATCTTTTCCGGTGGGATCTCCGTTACGGCGTAGTCCAGCACCGCCCGGACGTTGGGCAGCGGAGCCACCGCCATGGGCGGGCCGTATGTATACCCCCATTCGTAAGTCATCAGGAGGACGCCGTCGGAGGCGGCGCCTACGGCGGCGTAGTCGTGGCCCTCGTACAGAAGGCCACGCTGACCGGCGCTGGTCTTGGGGGCCAGGGCCGTCCAGAGAAAGGCACCCTGGGCATGGAGCAGGCGGCGCAGACGGGAGAGGAAGGCGGCGTAGGCGGAGGCCAGCTGGCCGGGGAGGTACTCGAAGTCCACATCCACACCCACATAGCCCCGGCTCCGGACCGTTTGTAGGACCTGGTCCACCAGCCGGTCCTGGACGGCCGGGTCCGTCAGCACCTGCTCGGCCCGCTGGGTGTCAAACTGGCCGGACTCCGTCAGGGTGGACAGGTGCATGACCGGGCGGGTGCCCCGCTGCCGGGCGGCGGCCAGGAGCGCGTCGTCCTCCAGGGGCAGCAGATCACCGGAGGCGGTGATGCCGTAGGTGAAGGGCGTCAGGTAGGTGAGGTAGGGGAGCTGCTGTGCCAGCAGCCCAGGCTCGATGAAGGGATAGGCGTAGCCGTTGAAGACGGCGGCACCCAGCTTTTCATCGAAGTAGGAGATCACCAGGGTCTGGCCGGGGAACAGGGTCTCGCCGCCGCCCAGAAACCAGTTGTTCCGCCACAGAGTGCGGACGGTGGTGCCGTAGGAGGCGGCGATGGAGGTCAGGGTCTCCCCGGTGCGGACGGCGTGGACCTGGCGGGGAAAGCGGACCACCAGGGTCTGGCCCACGGCCAGGGCACCGGAGGCGGGGACGGTATTGTCGGAGGCGAGGCGGGTGGGGTCGACGCCGTAATAGGCGGCAATGGAGGCAACGGATTCTCCGGGCTGGACAACGTGGATGGTCATGGCAAATCACTCCTTCTGGAGACCCTATGCGGGGGAAGGGAAAATGATGAAAAAATGCTTGCCATTTGCAAAAAATTGGAATACCATGAGGAGGAGTAAAGCACATGCCGGTGAATATGAAAAAACGGCATGACAGATACGGGGGAATGACCGATGAATATCCGCAAGTACGAGGCCTTTGCCCGGGCCGTGGAGCTGGGGAGCCTGTCCAAGGCGGCGGAGGAGCTGGGGTACACCCAGTCCGGCATCAGCCACATGATGCAGTCTCTGGAGGAAGAGGTGGGCTTTCCGCTGCTGGTGCGGACCTCGGCGGGCATCCAGCCCACCCATGAGGGAGAGCTGCTGCTGCCGGTCATCCGCCAGCTTCTGAACACCAGTGAATCCCTGGAGCAGTATATCGCCAAGATCAAGGGGGCCGACACCGGGCGCATCCGGGTTGCGGCCTATACCAGCGTGGCCACCTACTGGCTGCCGGGCATCATCCGGGATTTTCAGAAGGACTACCCCAACGTGGAGATCCAGATCATCGAGATGGGCTCTGGGGCCATCGAGCAGATCATGCGGGAGCGGAAGGCGGACCTGTGCATCTACGCCGGCGGCGAGGGACAGGAGTTTGAGTGGGTCCCCCTGTGCCGGGACCGGATGCTGGCCCTGGTGCCGCCGGAGCATCCCCTGGCCCGTCAGGACTGTGTGCCGCTGGAGGCGCTGCTGACGGAGAAATTCATCATGCCCATGCCGGACTACGACGGCGAGGTGCGGTATATCCTCAACAAGCTGCCCCGCTGGCCCCAGATCCTGTTCTCCGCCTGCAGCGACTACGCCATCATCAACATGGTGACGGAGGGACTGGGCGTCTCCATCCTGCCGGAGCTGCTGCTGAAAAATTACGGCCACTCCGCCGTGGCCCTGCCCATGGACCCGCCCCAGGAGCGGATGCTGGGCATGGGCGTGCCGCAGCTCAGGACGGCGTCCCCGGTGACAAGGAACTTCATGGAGTATGTGAAGCGGTATGTTTCGCGGGAGCAGGGAATATAGTAAATTATAGCTCCCTCCGGGAGCGCACAAAGGAATCAGGAGAAAATTGCAGCAGGAGGCCGGGGAACCGGCTTCCTGCTTGTGCGTTTAGGGAGGAAGAATATGGGGAGCTTGGGGACGGTGGTCCTGGTGACCGCGGCGGCGGGCATGGTTGGAACGGGTCTGGGCGGCGGGACCGCCTGTCTGTTGCGGAGAAAGTCCGACCGGATGGTCAGCCTGATGCTGAGCTTCGCAGCGGGGGTCATGGCGGGAGTGGTGTGCTTCGACCTGCTGGCGGAGGCCGCGGCATCCGGTGGCCTGGGGCTGACGGCGGGCGGGGTCCTGCTGGGCTTCGGCCTTACCGGGGGACTGAACAGCATCCTGGAGCGGCGGACCGGGGAAGCCGGGAGCCGGCCCCATCTCTTCTGGGCCGGGGTGGTCATGGCCATGGCCATTGCCCTGCATAACATGCCGGAGGGCATGGTCATCGGGGCGTCCTTCGCCGGGGGCAGCGCCGGAAGCGGGTGGGTGATGGCGGCGGTGATTGGCCTCCACAATATTCCGGAGGGGATGGCGGTCGCCGTGCCCCTGGCAGCCGGGGGAGAGACCCGCCGGAAAGCCGTGGGGATCGCGGCGCTGACGGGGGCCCCCACCGTGCTGGGGGCGGTTTTGGGATACTGCCTGGGGACCATGGGACCCATGGCCCTGGCGTCGGCCCTGAGCTTTGCGGCGGGGGCCATGCTGTATGTGGTGTTCGGAGAGCTGCTGCCGGAGTCCGCGGCGCTGTGGAAGAACAGGGCGCCGGCTCTGGCGGCAGTGGCGGGCATCCTGGTGGGCATGGTCATCGTGTATGAATAAAAAGGGCCCGCCGTAGCCGGAAGCTGCGGCGGGCCAAAAAGAAAGGAGAGAGAAACAGCTTATTTGACTAGTACGGCGGCGCGCTTTTTGCCGTACCAGAGGATGATGCCCACGTAGGCCAGAGCGGCACAGATGCCGATGACATAAGCGCCCGTCCAGGGGATGTGGAAGCCGATCTCCGCGTTGGCGATGAAGGTGACGGTGATGAAGGCGTAGAAGCCGCCGGGGATCAGCGGGATCCAGACATACTTGCTTTTGCCGTTTTCAAACATCCAGACGGAGATCACCAGGAAGGCGAACAGGGACAGGGTCTGGTTGGACCAGGCAAAATAGCGCCACAGGATGTTGAAGCCCTCGGCGTTGAACTTGGCGAACACCAGGATGACTGCCACCAGGGCGAAGATCACGGCGGAGAGGCTCAGACGCTTGGCGTTGGAGCTCTGGTCAATGTGCAGGGATTCGGCGATGGCCAGACGCAGGCCCCGGAGGGCGGTGTCGCCGGAGGTGATGGGCAGGACCACGATGCCCAGAAGGGCCACAACGCCGCCCACAGTGCCCAGAATGTCCTTGCAGACGATGATCACGGTGCCGGTGGCGCCGCCGTTGGCGGCCTGAATGCCCAGGTTATATACGCCCATGGCGGCAGCGGCCCAGACCATGGCGATGAAGCCCTCCAGGACCATCATGTTGTAGAAGGTCATGCGGCCCTGGCGCTCACTCTTCATGGTGCGGGAGATGATGGCCGTCTGGGTGGAGTGGAAGCCGGAGAGGATGCCGCAGGCCAC
>CAYWYW010000054.1:0-14819 GCA_964462715.1 uncultured Oscillibacter sp. | reverse complement strand
AACGGCACACTCGGTGGTGTGAGAGGACGGGGCTAACCGCCCCTCCTACTCGATTACAATATAATATAAAATCTTGTTTTGTGCATCTGTGTGACATTAAATTTTCCCTTATTTTTTCCCTTAACAGCTTGGTATTCGCTAATTTTACCCGATACAGGATAAAATGGGCAAAAGCAAAAAGTATTGCAGTTAGGGACTTTCTGGTACTGGTGGGGACTACTTAAAATACAAATTGTGAACTTCGAGTCCTGTATCGTCCACCAGAACGAAATCCCGTAACCGCAATGGTTACGGGATTTTTTATATAAAGAAAACCACTGGCTATGCCAGTGGTTTTCTTTATATAAAAAGGGCAGTGCCGAGGGGTAAAACCTGGCACTGCCCAGTTATGATGCAGTGGTTTACAAACACTATTCACGCTCTGCGGTGTCAAAAACATCAAAAACCGGCTCTCCGGCTGCTGCTTCATTGCTGGCATCAGCACGAGCCGCGTTTGCCGCTGCTTCGGCGGCCTTGGCTGCTGCCTCCTCAGCAGTGGTTTTGCCCCAGGGCTCCGCCAGCTTGCGCAGACAGCGCTGATATCCGGCATCATCCTGGGCATAGGGCGTGGGCCGGTAATCGTTCTTTTTCGCCGTGCTGCTGATGCTGCACGGAATGTATTCCATGTTCCAGGAAATGCTGCCTTCTTCCAGCTGGATGACCAGCTGGGCAATGACCGTATCCTTATCCCCGGGATTGCGGTTGCCGCCAAAACAAAAATTGCCGATGCTGTACAGGATCATGCCGTTTTGATAGGCTTCCGCAGGCTGCAGAATGTGGGGATGGGTCCCTATGACCAGATCCGCGCCGCCCTGAATGGCTGCGTGGGCAAGGGTGATCTGACGCTTTGTGGGGACATAGATCCTCTCCGCGCCGGCGTGCATGCAGGCGATCACAACGTCCGCCCCTTCTTCCCGGAGATGAGCTGTACCTTTTTTCATCTGCTCCGCCGAACCGTTGAATTTCAGCACGTAAATACCCACCCGCAGTGATGTGCCGTCATCATGCCGCAGATCAAAGCATACGCCCTGATCCTCCAGGATCCCGGTGATGCCCGCCTGTTCCAACGCTGTGGATGTATCATCTACACCGGTCTTTCCAAAATCGTTGGTGTGATTGTTGCCCATGGACACACAGTCCACGCCGCCGAGGGCAAGGGACTGTGCGTATTTCGGCTGCCCGCAGAAGGCATATTCCGATGCGGACTCCAGCCGTTTTCCCGAGAAGCTGCATTCCAAATTCGCAAGAGTCAGGTCATCTGCTTGCAGAATATCCGCTACGTTGGAAAACGGGTATTGCAGATCGTCTCCTACCAGGCTTTCAAAATGGTTTGTATAGTGACTGGAGGCCAGCGTGCAGTCTCCCAGCAGAGAGATCACGAACCGGGTCTGAGGCTCGGGAACTGATGCCGGTTCATCCGAAGAGCTTGCCGTGCCGGTCTCCGTTACCGGGGCATACACAGGCCCCACAGGGAGTGCTTCTTCCGGTTCACTTGCCGGGAACAGGGGAGGAGCTTCCGATTCCGTGGAAGGCTTCCGGGCAGGATCGGCGGGCCGCAGGAAGAGTATCCAGGCGGTGAGGATCGCCCCCGCGGCAAAAACAAGGACTAACAGTGTCAGCAGCGGATTCCTTTTTCGCGGTAATTCCCGCTTGCCTCTCACGGTCCATCCCCCCTTTCCTTACGGACCATTCTAACACAGTTTCCACCTGCGTGCCACGGCCTTCCGAGGTATCCGGAGAGTTATGCGCCGGAAGAGCTGGCAGATGCAGCGCACGGCATATTGCTTTTGATGTATGCTTTCAAATATTGCTCAATCTGCCTGACCAGTGGGTTTTTGCTGTTTTGCTTCAAGCAGATCAGATGAAGTGCGATCTCTGTTTCGGGGAGCAGGGGGATCGCGGCCACACCGTAACGCTTGGCAAATGATTCGGGCCCCAAGGCAACGCCTCTTCCGTTTCGTATCAGGGCCATGACGGCGTCAATATTATCAGCCCGGTGGATTTTGGAAACTTTGATCTGATGCTGCTCGCAGAGCCTGCGCATAATCTCATCATCCATGGAGTGCTCCGGTCCGGACACCACGGCGCAATTGTGCAGCATTTGAAATGGAACACCGTCCAGCTGCCCGACCCGTTGATTTTTTGGAGAAACGAGAATACACTGCTTTTCCCGTAGCAGTTCAAATGTGGCGAAGTGCTCAGGATGTGCAATCATGGAATCCGGGGGGAGACGGTCAATGGCGAAATGAATTTGCTTCGCTTCCAGTGCCCCCAAGATGTTTTCTCCAATATCCGTAATATACGTGACTTCCGTATCAGGATGCCGGGAGAAGAAATCGAGCACCACGTCGAACAGACCGTTGGATATGGCTCTGGCTCCGATCCCAATGCGGATATGGCTGCATACGGCATTTCCCAGCCGCTTGCTTCCCTCCTGCAAACGCCGCCAGCTTTCGGCCACCGGAGCCGCATCTTCACAAAACGCTCTGCCCGCGGCCGTCAGTGAAACGCCCTGGGGCTCTCTGTGGAACAGCTCGCACCCGAGCTCCCGTTCCAGCCGTTTGATCTGCGCGGAAAGGGCGGGCTGGGAGACAAACAGGTTTTCCGCAGCTTTGGAAATGCTGTTCTGACGGGCAACCTCCAACACATAGAGTACCTGTAAAATGGTCATGGTGCACCTCCGTACAAACGAGGTATAAGCATTTGTTATGAGAATATTGTAGTCCGGTATTTCCATTTCCGCAAGGACTTTTATAGAATGAAAGCAGAAATTTGACCGGCATTCGTAAATGGTAGGAGGTATGAGCTTTGAAACACTTGCTTTCCGGCAACGAAGCCATTGCCCGCGGTGCGTATGAGGCGGGCGTAAAGGTCTGTTCCGCATATCCCGGAACACCCAGCACGGAGATTTTCGAAAACCTGCCCCAGTATGGGGATGCCCTCTACTGTGAATGGGCGCCCAACGAGAAGGTGGCGACGGAGATGGCGTACGGCGCGTCCATCGCCGGCGTCCGCAGCCTGTGTGCCATGAAGCATGTGGGATTGAATGTGGCCGCCGATCCGGTGTTCACCGCCGCCTACAATGGCGTCAACAAGGGCTTCGTGGTGGTTACGGCGGACGATCCCAGCATGCATTCCTCCCAGAACGAGCAGGATAACCGCTATTACGCCAGATTCGCCCGGATGGCGCTGGTGGAGCCCTCGGATTCCCAGGAGTGCATCGATTTTCTGAAAGAGGCGTACCGCATTTCGGAGAAATTTGACATGCCGGTCCTGTTCCGGACTACCACCCGTGTTTCCCATTCCAAGAGCCTTGTGACTTTTGGAGAGCGGGAAGAGCAGGAGGTGCCGGCGTATGAGCGGAACACCTGCAAGTATATCTGCGCGCCCGACAATGCGTATTTGAACCACCCGAAGGTGGAGAAGAACCTGGCGGCGCTGGAGGAATACGGCAATACCTGCCCGCTGAACAAGCTGGAGCTGAAGGGCACCAAGGTCGGCGTCATCACCGCTTCCATCGCCTATCAGTACGCCAAGGATGTATTCCCGGAGGACACCTCCTTCCTGAAGCTGGGGCTTACGTATCCGCTGCCCATGAAGCTCATCCGGGAATTTGCCGCCCAGGTGGAGAAGCTCTATATCATCGAAGAGCTGGAACCCTTTATGGAGGAGCAGATCAAGGCGGCCGGCATTCCCTGTGTGGGCAAGGAACTGACGGGGAATATCTATGAGCTGAACCCGCAGCTTTTAGCAGAGCGGTTGTTTAGTAAGAAAGCGGAAACCGTGGACGTCGGCGTGAAAGCGGTCTCTCGGCCTCCCGCCCTGTGTCCCGGCTGCCCCCACCGCGGCTTTTTCTACACCATGTCCAAGGGCAAGGATTTCGTGGTGACTGGCGACATCGGCTGCTATACGCTGGGCGCCTCCGCGCCGCTGAACGCCATGGACACCTGCATCTGCATGGGCGGCGGTCTCTCCCTGGGCATGGGCATGGCCAAGGCCTTTGAGGTCACCGGTCAGCCGCAGAAAAAGGTATTTGGTGTGGTGGGTGACTCCACCTTCTTCCACAGCGGCATGACGGGCGCCGCGGAGATCATGTACAACAAGGGCCATATGATCCCCGTGGTGCTGGATAACTCCATTACCGGCATGACCGGCCATCAGGACAATCCCGGCAGCGGGTATACCCTCCAGGGCGAGATTGCCAACGCCATCAAAATCGAGGATGTGCTGAAAGCATACGGCTACCAGAATATCATCGTGGTCGATCCCCAGGACCTGACCGCCATGCAGAAGGCGGTGGACGATGCCCTGGTTTCTGAGGCGCCCGCGGCCATCATCACCCGGCGCCCCTGCCTGCTGATCAAGCGGCAGAAGCATGATATGGGCCAGTGCGTGGTGGATACAGAAAAATGCATTGGATGCAAAAAGTGCCTGAAGGTCGGCTGTCCCGCCGTCATGGTGAGAAACGGCAAGTCTTACATTGATCCTACCGAGTGCGTGGGCTGCACTGTCTGCGCACAGGTCTGCCCGGTACATGCGATTTCCAGAAAGGAGAGGGAGGCATGAAGAACAAAAGTGCTCTGTTGGTCGGTGTCGGCGGTCAGGGTGCCATCCTGGTGGCGAAGATCCTGGTAACAGGTCTGATGAAAGCCGGCTATGACGTCAAGATGTCCGAGGTGCATGGCATGAGCCAGCGCGGCGGCAGCGTGTCCACCCAGGTCCACTGGGGCGAGAAGGTCTACTCCCCGGTCATCGGAAAGGGCGCCGCTGATATCATGGTGGCCTTTGAGAAGATGGAAGCAGTCCGGTACGCGGATTTTCTGAAACCGGACGGCGTTGCCATCGTTAATGATTACGCCATTGCCAGCTCCACCACCGCAGCGGGTCTCTGCCAGTATCCGGAGGGCTGTTTGGAGGCCATGCAGTCCCATTTCACATGCTATTCCCTGAACGCCGGCGAGATCGCCATTGAACTGGGCAATGCCAAGTGCATGAACGTGGTCCTGTTCGGCGCCATGTGCGACATGCTGGGCGTGCCGGAGGTCGACTGGGAGAGCATCGTGGCGGAGACAGTCCCGCAGAAGGTGAGAGCGCTGAATCTGGAGGCCTTCTGCGCGGGCAGGGAGGCTGTCAGAAAGTAAGGGGAGAATCTTATGGATTTTACGTCCGAATACCGTGCCAAGCTGCGCACGCCCGAGGAGGCCGTGCAGGCCGTCAAAAGCGGCGATTGGGTGGACTACACATCCAATGTGTGTTTCCCGCCTCTGCTGGACGCCGCCCTGGCGAAACGGAAAGAGGAGCTGACAGATGTCAAAATTCGGGGCAACCTGCTGTTTGGCCCTATCCAGACCGTGGAATGTGACCCGGACCGGGAACACTTTATCTACAACAGCTGGCACTGCTCCGGCTATGAGAGAAAGCTGTGCGACCGGGGCCTGTGCAACTATATTCCCATGATCTTCCGCAACGTGACGGCCTATTATCGCCACTTCCTGACCGTCAATGTGGCCATGATGTGCGTGACGCCCATGGATAAGCACGGCTACTTCAACCTCTCCTGCGCCGCAGGCATTGCCAGGGGCATTCTGGAAACGGCGGATATCATCATCCTGGAAGTGAATGAAAACCTGCCCCGCATTTTCGGCGGATTTGATGAGAGCATCCACATTTCCGAGGTGGACTATGTGGTGGAGGGCCCCCATGAGCCGCTTCCTCAGTTCCCCATTGCGAAGCCCACGGAGGAGGATGTGAAAATTGCCGACCTGATCGTTCCGCATATCGTGGACGGTGCCACGCTCCAGCTGGGGATCGGGGGAATGCCGAATGTGGTGGGCGCCCGGCTGGCGCAGTCCGATGTCAAGGATTTGGGTATGCACACCGAGCTGTGCGGCGACGCCTATTACGAGCTATACAAGGCCGGAAAGCTGACGAACCGGAAAAAGGCCATCCAGCGGGGCAAGGGCGTCACGGGGATCGTGTTCGGCTCCCAGGCCCTCTATGATTGGGCGGACCAGAATTCCGGCCTGGTGGTGGAGCCGCTGGAATACGTAAATGCGCCGGAGACCATCGCACAGCTGGACAACATGATCTCCATCAACAACTGCATTGCTGTGGACCTCTATGGGCAGGTCTGCGCGGAAAGTGCAGGGCTTCGGCATATCAGCGGCACCGGCGGGCAGCTGGATTACCTGACCGGCGCGGCCATGGCGCGCGGCGGCAAGGCCTTCATCTGCATGACCTCGTCCTTTGTGGATGCGTCCGGCACCCGTCGCTCCCGGATCTTGCCGCACTTTCAGGGCGACATTGTGACGGACCCCCGCAGCCAGGCCTATTACATCGTCACAGAATATGGCGCGGTGAACCTGGCGGGCCGCAGTACGTGGGAACGGGCGGAGTTGCTGGCCTCCATTGCCCACCCGGATTTCCGGGAGGAACTGATTGCTGCCGCTGAAGAGCAGAAAATATGGAGAAGGTCCAACCGGCGTTGATCTGGGCAACAGGCCGTATGGCCAGATAACTGTCAAACGACACAGAAAACATCTCCGGCGCGGCGAATGCTGCTGCGCCGGAGATGTTCCATGTACTGGCAGTTTTGATTTGGGATTTCCCGATCTCATCCAATGAGAGCGCAGAGATCATCCATAGACGCGGTTTCCTGGGCGATCATGTCGGCCAGGAGTCCCCGCTGCTGCGCAAGGGCGGACTGGTAAACAGCGATCTCCTCCTCAAAGGCGAAAGCCCCTTCCGCCGCTTTTGCAAGCAGGGACATGGTTGCAGGGTAGGTCTCCGCCAGAACGGCACCCTTTCCGGTGCCCCAGAACAGGTTGCCGGAGTTGTGCTCCTCCAGCAGCGCCTGCTTGGAGATCACGTTGGTCTCGGGACTGAAATTGTAGTAGCCATATTCCGTAGCACCGTTGATCATCCAAGCCAGATCCAGCGCACCGGAGCCGTCCTCATTGCCAAGCAACCCTTCTTCCAGAGCGGCAATAACACCGGAGATCAGCTCTACGTTATCCTGGTAGGCCTGGTGCTTCACAACGATGGCAGACGTAGAGATGATGCCGATAAAGTGGTCCTGTACAAAGCGGAAGAATTCCAAAGTCTTTGCGTTCAGTGCGCGACCCTCCTCACGGATGGTGTCCAGCTCCTCCTGGAGCGCCTTGGCCTCCACGGCCTGCTGATAGCGTGCGTTCACATTACTTATTTTTTCGTTCCACTTGGAAACCGCATCCCGCAGCCGGGCGAGGGCTGCCAGGTAGGCGTCAGTATCGGCTCCGGCAGCGTCTGCCGTTTCGCGGTTCAGGGCTTCCTCCAGATCGTCACAGGTGGCCGTCAGGTCCAGTTCCAGAGCCGGTGTCTGGTCCAGGTAAATGGCCAGCGCGCCGAAGGTATTCAGATTGGTCTGCATGACGTCGGCGTTGTAAGTATCCTTGTCATCGGCCACCGTGTGGTAGCGCTGCTGAATCCAGCCATCCTCGCCATCCTGGGTGCCGGGGATGTTGACGAAGTAAGGAACGCCGGAGGCCCGGTAGGACACGCCGTCCTCCATGGTGTTGGTATCCACGGAAATGCTGCTGATGCCATCGGGATACACGGCATTGACAGGAGTGGGCAGCAGTCCGGAGTTCTCTGCGAATTTCTGCGTGAGCGGAGCAAATTCGGGAACGCAGCTGATCTGCCCCTCCGCCATACCGTCATAAAAAGCGGGCAGTTCAAAGTTCAGCATGGCGATGGTCTTGCCCGTCCATTCGGGATGGGCGGTGTTGATCATCTCCCAGGCGCCGGTGGTCCAGTCAAACTGGGTTCCGGAGGCGCCCCACTCCTCAGAGCCGTGGGCGATGAAAAGAATGTCGTTCTCGGGCTGATAGCCGGCATCCGCCATGGCCTTGGCCATAGCCAGCACAAGGCCGATGGCGCAGCTGTCATCCTGGAAGCCGTTGAAATAGATGTCATAGTGACCGGACACGATGATCTGCTGGTCGGAGCTGCGGCCTTTCAGGGTGCCCACCACATTGTAGCTGGTGCCCTGATCCTGCGCCACGATATTGTCCACGGTCAGCGTGGCGGTGGTATTCCCGGCCTCCAGGGCTTCCGCCAGCTGGAGATACTGGTTTTTGCTGATGCTGACGCAGGGGATCGCATCCTTGGAGCACACATCCTGCATATTGATCATGTCGTCAGAGTAGGTAGCGTAGCCGCCCGCATCATAGGTGACGATGGCGGCGGCGCCGTGGAGGTCGGCCTCGTTCATATACTGGTCGATCCACGCCACGTTCCACTGGTCCACACCGGACAGGACGATTTTGCCCGTCACATCCAGACCTTCGTAGTCCACGGCGGTGCCGGACCCTACATCCACCAACTCCGCAGTGATGCCGTCCGCATCGGTTCCGCTGGTGGCGTAAGAGGCGGGCATGATGTCAATGTCGGTGCCGTCCACGGTCAGAGAGGCGCCGTTGAACTGCCACTTGTCCACGGTCACCGGGACCTTCTCGACGGTAAGACCGATGGCCTCCATCTCTCCGGCAATGAAATCCGCCGCTTTGTGCTCCGCATCAGAGCCGGCGGTCCGCCAGCCCAGGTCATTGGAAAGGTACGCGGGGTCATACGCCAGCGTCTCCGCGATCTTATACGCGTAGCTCTCATCTGCCTTGGCAAGATAGCCGGCGACCATCTCATTTACGCTCTGCCGCTCCGGTGGAGCCTCAACGGGAGCCGTCTGAGAGCAGGCGGCCAGAGACAGCAGCAGTGCCGCTGACAGGAACAGACTTGCGATTCTTTTTTTCATTGCTTCTCTCTCCTCTTTGTGGTGTGGGAGAGCGGAAAGACAGCAAAAAAGCCATGGTGCGCATATGCACACCATGACTTGAAAACGAATAAACGAGTAGAGTCCTATTCCGCCTATTACGGAGAGCCCGTACCTTGCAGTCCATTTCATCACTCTTATTGACCAGTTCACAAGTTGATGTGCGCATCAGCGCGACGGTTATGAAGTAACCAACTTATAAAACTTGAGCCTTTCCGCTCAATCAATAAGGCAACAAAGTTGCCAATCCGCACCCGCGGTACGGTCCCCGGCTCTTCGACGGGTTTTCGGCATTTGACCCGGCCGTCCGTGTAGCCTCGATCCCCCAGGCAAGGGGATGGTCAAGACGTGCATTTGCACAGGCGTTCAAAAAGAACATGCAATTTATACCATATGACAGGCGTTTGTGTCAACAGGAAATTCCAGAAAATATCTGTCGTCAGCAGCCGATCAACGGTCCGTCTGCACCCAACCGGACAGCAGCACCTTTGTTAAGGGGGAAAAAACCACGAAGTTTTTTGCAGTTTCTCTTCATCTGCGCATCTTGTATGACCGCTGATCCTGTGGTACCATATATCGGTGTTAGGGGAGGAGAACATGTATTACACAGAGGAAGAGACGGGCCTGATTGACGGAGTGATCCAGTCATACTTCGCGCCGCGATCCGTCAGTGAACAGGTGCGGCTGCGGTATTGCGAGACCCACCGGCATCTCCAGCAGAAACGAATCGACCATGCGGACCTGTTGAACATCCGAGATGCGCTGGCTTTTTTGGAACCTGTTTTTCAGGAGAGCCGTCAGACACAAAAAGAAATTTGGTCGATCATCGCAAAGACCAATGCTTTGTTGAGCGAAGCCAGCTGAGCAGATGCATATGAAGACATTGTCCTCGACAGTTTATCCCGGCCTTACCGTTATGACAATCGCCGCCACCCGCATCTGGGCGGCGATTTGGTGCCGTTTCTGCGAGGATGCCGTAAAATAGTCACCATCTTTATTCGTGTCGGCGGCGCTTATGCGTCGCCGTTTCTGCTGTTTTGCTTTTCGGCCTGTGTGCCGAAGTAGAAGCCGATCACCACGGTAAAGACCGTCAGAAATTGATCCGTGGTGACCCGGCCCGCCACAGACAGCCATGCGAAGACGCCGACCAGAGCCCAGGTGTCCCAGCGCTCCGTCAGCTCCTGAGGCCCGTAGGTGTTATCATCGGAGGTGCACCGCCAGACATGGCCCTCCAGGGTGCAGCACTCGCCGGCCTGCCAAAGGCCCCGGGTACCCCGAGGAGCGGGGTAGGGCTTGGCCAGCTTGGGGCCGGTGGTGTGGCAGATGTCCCACAGGGAGACGGCCTTATCCGGGAACCAGTCGGGCTGGCCGGTGGCGTCATGCTGCTGCCACAGCTTGTAAACGCCCCGGCTTGCCCACGGGAGTCTCCTCGGTGTTGTAGGCCCGCTGACGCCAGGTAGGGATTTCCTGCTCATGGGCCGGGAGATAGGTGCCGTCTGCCTGACCGGAGGCGGCCGGGACCGCCGAGTCAGCCTACTGCTCCACCAGTTTTCCGTTCAGCTCCGCGATCTGCGCCTGATAGCCGGAGACATCCCCCAGATACTGGCGGGCGGTTCGCACCTCCGCCACGAAGTAGCGGCCGGAGTGCTGATAGCGGATGTCCGTCAGCTCAAAGCCGAAGCCCTCCGGCAGACCCAGCTCGTCCTTCCGGTCTGTCAGGCGGCGGATGGCAGGGGCAGACCAGTTGATCTGCTCAATCTGCTCCAGACTGGCTCCCTCCCGCTCAAAGGTGATGCAGTAGTGTCCGTTGACGGCGCTGCGTGTGACAAATGCGGCCGGGACCCCGTCAAATTCCCAGCGCGTACCCAGTTTGCTCATGCTGTTCTTCCTCCTTTTTCCTTGGCGCGCCGGGAAGCGCGCCTGCATTTGGGGGACAGGTGGGAGAATTTGCATGGCGGCGTGCAAGAAACGGAGAAAACCCTGCACAAAAAAAGAGCACGCTTTCGCGTGCTCCGGGGTCACTGGAGAAGCATCCCGCTGTACGGCGCCAGTTTCAGACGAATGAAATACCCCTGGTCGTGCTGGCAGACGGGACAGAGCTTCGGCGCCTCCGTTCCCTCCAGGATGTGGCCGCAGTTCAGGCACATCCAGCCGCATTTGGTGTCGGAGACAAACAGCTTCCCGGCTTCCAGCAGATCCGCCAGGTGGCCGAAGCGGTTCCCGTGGCTCTGCTCGATGGGAGCGATCTGCCGGAAGGAGGCGGCGATCCGGGGGAAGCCCTCGGCCTGGGCGGTCTGGGCGAAGGAAGCGTACACCGGGTCGAATTCCTCGTACTCGTTGTGCTGGGCATACCGCAGCAGCTGGACCACATCGTTGGTCAGGTCCACCGGATACCCGCCGTCGATTTGGACGGTTTGTCCGGACAGCTCCTTCATGTGGTTGTAGAAGATCTCGGCGTGTTCTTTCTCCTGGCTGGCGGTGAACTGAAAGACGGCCTCCAGCACATGCAGCTTCTGCTGCTTGCATAAAGCGGCGGCAAAGGTGTAGCGGTTGCGGGCCTGGCTCTCGCCGGCAAAGGCACGCATCAGGTTTTGCAGCGTTTCGCTGGCTTTGAATTCCACGGACATGGCAAGCTCCTCCTTGTAATGGACATGAAGACAGCATGTGCGTTTCGGAGGATTTTATGCCCAAAAAGGACAGGCTTCCCTGCAGGGAGGCCTGTCCCATGTGTTTCCTTATTCCTGGGGAAGCTGATAGGTCTGGATGGCCTGGTTCAGGCTGCTGGTGAAGCTGCCCTCATCCTTCAGGACATTCAGATAGGCGTGGCGGTCCACGGAGGAGTCCTTCTCCTCAATGACGGACAGGGCGATGTTGGAGCAGTGGTCGGAGACACGTTCGAAGTTGGTCAGCAGGTCGTTGAGGATGAAGCCCAGCTGCATGGTGCAGTCGCCGGACTGGAGCCGGCGGATGTGGCGCATCCGGATCTCCTCGATCAGCCGGTCGATGGTCTCCTCCAGAGGCTCCACCTCCCGGGCCTTTTCCACGCTGGCAGCGTCAAAGCAGGAGAAGGCCCGGTCCATGATGTCCTCCAGGGCGGTCAGCAGCACCTGCAGCTCGCCGCGGGCAGATTCGGAGAAATGGAGGCCCTTTTCATGGAGCTCCTGGGCTGATTCCTGCAGGTTCAGAGCGTGGTCGCCAATACGCTCGAAGTCGCCGATGGCGTGGAGCAGGCGGGAGACCGTGCGGATGTCGTCCATGGACACACCGTGCTGGGAGATCTGGACCAGGTAGCTGCCCAGCCGGTCCTCGTAGATGTCCAGCTTGTCCTCGTTGGCAAGAATCTCAGCCTCCCGGTCCTCGGAGTAGCCGGAGAACTGGGCGATGGCATACAGCAGATTCTGGTGGGCCAGGGCACCCATGGCGTTGGTCATACTGACGCACTCGCTGATGGCTACGCCGGGGGTGCGCAGCAGGCGGGGGTCCAGGAAGGCGAACTGCTCGGCCTTGTCCTCATTCCGGACAAGTCTCTGCGCCAGCTTTTCCAGCTGGCGGGAGAAGGGCAGCAGCAGCAGGGTAGTGAACACGTTGAATACCGTGTGGCAGAAGGCGATGCCCACGGCACCCACGGCGGCGTTCATAAAGGCAAAGTGGAAGAGGGCGTTGCCGCCGTAGAACAGGATCAGGCCCACCACGGTGCCGATGATGTTGAAGGAGATGTGGATGACGGACACCCGCTTGGCGTTGCGGCTGACGCCGATGGAGCTCAGCAGCGCCGTAACGCAGGTGCCGATGTTCTGACCCATGATGATGGGGACAGCCATACCGTAGGTGATGGAACCGGTGAGGGCCAGGGCCTGCAGAATACCCACGGATGCGGCAGAGGACTGGATAACGCCGGTGAACACTGCGCCCACCAGCACGCCCAGCAGGGGATTGTTGAAGGCGGTGAGGAGACTGGAGAACTCCGGCATGTCGGCAAGGGGGCTCACCGCGTCCTTCATTAGCTCCATGCCGTACATCAGGATGGCGAAGCCCACCAGAATGCGGCCGATGTCCCGGCGGCGCTGCTTTTTGGAGGCCATAATGAGGATGATGCCCACCAGAGCGATCACCGGCGAGAAGTTTTCGGGCTTCAGCAGGTTGACGAACACGCTCTCGCTCTCAATGCCCGTCAGGGACAGGATCCACGCCGTCAGGGTGGTACCGATGTTGGAACCCATGATGACGCCGATGGTCTGGCCCAGCTCCATGACGCCGGAGTTTACCAGGCCCACCAGCATGACCGTCATGGCGGAGGAGGACTGGATGGCAATGGTGATGCCGGCGCCCAGCAGAAGGCTCTTGAAGGGGTTGGAGGTCATGCGCTTCAGCACACGCTCCAGCTTGCCGCCTGCCATCTTTTCCAGACTCTTGGACATGGTGGTCATGCCGTAGAGGAAGAAGGCCAGACCGCCGCAAAGGGTAAAGACAGAAAAAATGTCCATGCCGATGCTCCTGATCCGAATTTCCCCGTCAGGGGGAAATGTGATGTCAACAAAGCGTTGCAGTCTTATTATATCTATTTGCGCTGAGATTGAGAAGCGGCGGAATGACCAAATGTGAAGTTTTCGGAAAAAATTGAGCAAATCACCCGTAAAAAAACCGGAAATATATCGAAAGTGCAAAAAGCGCATGAAATTTAAGGGCGGAACTGTCAGAAACACGCAAAAAAACGGTGCCGGAGTCGGCACCGTTTTTACAGATTCAGCAGAAGAGGGGTTCCCCGCTTTTTGTCCATAATGCACGGACGTCCTCCCCGCAGCGCCGGCCGGCAAAATAGCCCGCCTGCCACAGGCCCCGCAGGATTTCCAGGTCCTTTTCCGTCCGGGAACAGCCAAGGGTGTCCTCCGGCGCGATGACAAGGACTTTACCCTCCCGCTCCAGGGCGAAGAGCTCCTCGCGGCTGGCATTGTAGCGCTCCGCCCGGGTCTGCATGGCCTCCACGAATTCCGGATGCTTGCGGAAGGCGTTTTTCACCATTCGGAAGGAGCTGTCGGGGTCCTTTCGGTAGTCCCGTTCCCGGGTCAGAATCACCACCACCCGGTCGCAGCCCACCTCGAAAGCCCGCTTCCAGGGAATGGGGTCGGCACAGCCGCCGTCCAGACAGGGGCGGCCGTCCACCTCAATAACAGGGAACATCAGGGGAATGGCGCAGGTGGCCTCCAGCACCAGATTGGGGGCGTCCCGCCGGGGGACGGGCAGATACTCCGCTTTACCGGTGTTCACATTGGTGACTACCGCCTCCACGGTGCCGGGATAGGCCTCGAAAGTGTCGTAGTCGAAGGGGAGCAGTTGGTTGGGGATGGTCTCGTAGGAGAATTTCAGGCCGAAATAGGAGCGGTTTCTGCGGTCCAGCAGGTTCCGCATGCTCATGTAGCGGGGGTCGTTGGCGTATGTGGTCACCAGCTTCAGGTTCCGGCGGCTCTGTTTGGAGAGATAGCTGACACCGTAGGCGATACCGGCGGAAACGCCGATGGTATAGTCAGGCATGGGCAGCCCGCCATCCAGAAACGCGTCGCACACACCGGCGGAAAAGATGGTCCGCAGGGCGCCGCCCTCCAGGACCAGACCTGTTTTCATGATGACCACCTCGTACATGTTAAATTCGGGAAGCACAGATATGATATCATACCTCTAAAAAAATGAAAATGGAAACGTGACGGAAATTCTATGGACCTCTGCAACATTTTTTTGTGTACGATTCCAAAAACCGCCGGTATCCGCGGGAAAGCGCCGCGGAACCGTTCCGCGGCGCTTTTCTGTTTGGGGGAAGCGGGCATCAGACTCTCGCCATGGCCTCCTGGAAGTCCTTCTGGTCGGTAAAGACCTCCTGCTTGTAGGGGTTCTTTTTCTGCTCCTTTGCCCGCTTGAGGATGGTGACCAGGATGACCACATTCACCACCAGCGCCACGATGGCGATGACGCCCTGGGCGGT
>CAYWYW010000053.1:0-15019 GCA_964462715.1 uncultured Oscillibacter sp. | reverse complement strand
CTAAGTGTCACCCCTTCTTCACCGGCAAGCAGAAGCTGGTGGATACCGGCGGACGCGTGGCCAAGTTCAACAAGAAGTTCGGTCTGGACAAGTAATCACGCTCAAGAAAGGGTCTGTCGTACTGACGGACCCTTTTTTTCTTTGCTTTCTTTACTTTTTCCGCTCCGGCGCATATACTGAAAGACAGAATGAAAGGAGCGATGCGCCATGAACCTGCATCCCGTGGACTTTAAGACCCTGACCCCTGAGATCTTTCAGGTATTCGGCACCCAGAACGCCCTGTTGACCGCAGGAGACCAAACTGCCTGCAACACCATGACCATTGGTTGGTGCCAGCTGGGCCGGCTTTGGAGTATTCCGGTGTGCACTGTCTATGTGCGGCCTGAGCGCTATACCTATGAATTTATGGAATCCCACGACTACTTTACCGTGTCCGTGCTGCCCCTGAGCCATAAGCAGACTACCATGCAGCTCTGCGGCACCAAAAGCGGCCGGGACGTGGATAAGATCAAGGAGTGCGGCCTGACGCTGCGCTACGGCGCCGGGGACGCTCCCTTCTTTGACGAGGCGGAGCTGGTGCTGGTCTGCAAAAAAATCTTTGTACAGGATATGGACCCTGCCTGCGTACTGGATGAGGAGGCCATTTTGCCCCACTACGGCAAGAAGGGCGGCTGGCACCGCATCTACACCGGAAAAGTCGTGGAGGCTTATACCAAATAAGGAGAACCGATCATTTTATGCGGGAAACGGAAGAAATTCGTGACAAAGTGGTATTGGTGGGGCTGAACTCTCCGGTACTGAAACGGGAGGAAAATGCGGACGAGGACACCATGGAGGAGCTGGCGGCTCTGGTAGAGACCGCCGGCGGACTGACTGTGGGCAGCATCCTGCAGAACCGGGCTACCCCGGACCCCCGCTGCTTCATCGGCGAGGGCAAGGTGCTGGAGGTGCAGGAGTTTTGCCAGAACAGCGGCGCCACCATGGTCATCTTCGACAACGACCTGTCGCCATCCCAGCAGCGGATGCTGACAGATATGCTGGGTATCCAGGTGCTGGACCGCTGCGGCCTGATCCTGGATATCTTTGCCCAGCGGGCCAAGACCAAGGAAGGCCGGCTCCAGGTGGAGCTGGCCCAGTACAAATACCTGCTGCCCCGTCTGACGGGCATGTGGACCCATCTGGAGCGCCAGGGCGGCAGTGGCCAGGGTGCCATCGGCGCCAAGGGCCCCGGCGAGACCCAGCTGGAGACGGACCGCCGTCTGATCCACAAAAAGATCGACAAGCTGCGGGCGGACCTGGAGGATGTGCGCCGGGTGCGCAGCACCCAGCGCCAGCAGCGCCGGAAGAACGAGATCCCCGTGGCGGCCATCGTGGGCTATACCAACGCGGGCAAATCCACCCTGCTGAACCAACTGACTGGGGCGGGCATCCCCGCCAACAACCGGCTGTTCGACACGCTGGACACCACAAGCCGCCTGCTGACCGTCAGCGATACCCTGGATGTGGTGATCTCCGATACCGTTGGCTTTATCCGCAAGCTGCCCCATCAGTTGGTGGAGGCCTTCAAGGCTACCCTGGAGGAGCTGGAATACGCGGATCTGCTGCTGCATGTGGTGGATGTGTCCAACCCTGAGTGGCAGACCCAGGCTCAGGTGGTGGAGAATCTGATCCTGGAGCTGGGAGCGGGAGAGCTGCCCCGCATCGACGTGTTCAACAAGGCGGACTGCCTCCCGGCGGGGGAGATCCTTCCCCATGGCCAGGATATCTGCCTGATCTCCGCCCGGACCGGTGAGGGAATCCCCCGGCTGCTGGAGATGATCGACAAGCGGCTGGATAAGGGCACCCGCCGGGTGACGCTGCATCTGCCCTACGACAAGGGCGGCCTGCTGGACATGCTGTACCGGGAGGCCAAGGTGGAGAGCGTGGAGTACAGCGAGACCATCGACGTGACCGCCGTTTGCGGACCCAAGACCCTGGGCCAGGTGACGCCCTTTCTTGAGGAATAAGCCGTGGCTGAGATCATGTTGGAAACACCCCGTCTCCGTCTCCGCCCTTTCCGGGACAGCGATGCGGCAGATGTGTATGCCTACGCCAGGGACCCCCGGGTGGGGCCCATTGCCGGGTGGCAGCCCCACAAAAGCCTGGAGGAGAGCCGGAAGATCATCCGCACCGTGTTCTCCGCTCCCGGCGTGTTTGCCATGGAGCTGAAGGAGACAGGGGCGGTGGTTGGCTCTGTGGGTTTTGTGGGGAATCACCCCGCGGGCTTTTTTCCGGTCTGCCCCGACGACGAGGTTGGCTACGCCCTGTCGCCTTCGTATTGGGGCGTGGGACTGATGCCGGAGGCGGTGAAAGCTATACTGGAGTATGGCTTTACACAGATTGGACTCCAACGTATCTGGTGCGGCCACTATGCCGGGAACTGGCGCTCCAGACGGGTCATGGAAAAGTGCGGCTTCCGCTATCAGTTTTCCAAAACGGAGTTTGTACAGTTGATGGGAGAGACCCGGCAGAGCTATTTTTATGTACTGACGGAGGAGACGTGGCGTGAGCGAATATCTGGTGCCTTTTGAGGATGCAGAGAGCGAATTCACTGAGAAGCGGTCCCGGTTTATCAGCCATCTCTGGCGGGTGGAGAGCGAGGCTGAGGCCCGTGCCCGCATCGAGGAGATGAAAAAGAAATATTACGACGCCCGGCACAACTGCTGGTGCTATCTGCTGAAAGAGGGCAATGTGGTCCGGTACTCTGACGACGGTGAGCCCCAGGGGACTGCGGGCCAGCCCATGCTGAACGTCTTTCAGCGGGAGAGTATTGTGAATGTCTGCTGCGTGGTGACCCGGTACTTTGGCGGCATCCTGCTGGGAGCGGGCGGCCTGACCCGGGCGTATACCAAGGGGGCCAAAGATGCTCTGGACGCGGCAGGCATTGCCCGTATGAGCCTGTGGACGCTGTGGGATGTGCCCTGTACATATCCGCTGTTCGAGCGGATGAAGCTGGAGATCACTGCTTGCGGCGGCGTGGTGCGGGACGCGGAGTACGGCGCGGACATCACCTTGCGGGCGGCTTTTCCGGCGGGGGGTGCGGAGCAGTTTGCTCCCAGGCTGACGGAACTGTCCGCAGGCGGACTGGAAATGGTCCCGGCAGGGGAGGAGTTCCTGCCCGGCCCAAGAGAAGAAGCAAAGTAAAAAGGACGCGCCGTCCCGGCGCGTCCTTTCCTATTATAATATAAATGTACTTACTGCTGGGCTTCCTTACTGCGTTCCAGACGGGCAGCCAGCTCATTCAGCTCCGTGCCGGCCTGATCCATGGCACGGGGCAGCTGGGTGAGATTGACCTCCACCTTCCGCAACTCGCTGTTGACATGGCTGGCAGTGGACTCGAAAGTGCTCATGAGGGTCTGATACTGCTCCCGGAACAGGTACACCGTTTTCTGCAATTGGTTGATTGTTTCCAGCTCCAGATCGGCGGCCCGCTTGCGGGCCTCACACTCGATGGCGCCGATGCGCTCCCGGAACTGGGCGTAGGCTTCCGCATCAGGCCGCAGACGGGCCACTTCGGATTCCAGAGGCTTCAGAGCCTCCAACTGCTGGCGGGAGGCGGATTCCTGACTGAGGGCTTCTTGCAGGTGGTCCCGCTCGGCAGATAAGGAGGAGGTTTGGGTCCGTAGAGTGGAGAGTTCCGCTGAGAGATTGGCCACCTGCTTTCTCAAATCCTCATTTTCGGCCTGAAGTGTTTGCTGCGCGGCAGCAGCCTGTTGGGCGGCCTGTTCAATATAGCGGATGACGTCCTGTTTGTCAAAGCCGCCAAAGGTTACACTTTTAATGGGATAGTTGTCCATAAACCCACCGCTTTCTTCTCTTTTATCATACAATACTTTACCATAGGCAGGGCCTTTTTACAAGGGCCAGAAAAAAATTGAAAATTTTTTCAAAAAACACTTGCATTTTAGAAAGCGGCATGCTATTATAACTAAGCTGTCTGTGAGACATGCGCCCTTAGCTCAGCTGGATAGAGCGTCTGGCTACGGACCAGAAGGCCGGGGGTTCGAATCCCTCAGGGCGTACCAAAAGAGTTCTGAAACCGCAAGGTTTTAGAACTCTTTTGTTTTATATACAGCAGATTAGCAGGAGATAATTTCCAGTAAGCTGTTTGATCGCGCAGAAAGACAAAAGAATAATTATGTCTGATTTTTGGACACTGATGTCTGCTTTGTCTATATTCGGATGTCCCTTTTTGAGGTACAATCATAAAAATGAAAAAGGCGGGGCTTTCGAAGAAAGCAGGCCTCTGTTTACTGGCGCCATCCAAAGAAAATGTATCGCAAATAATAGTATATACAGCGGAAATTTTTGATTTTTTGCGAAAAACCGTTTCGGGAATTATTATATTTTTTTCGGATAAAAACAGGTAAACTGTTAAAAATAAAACGAAAAAGTGAATTTTTTAACGTAAATTATGAAAAATTTCCGTAAAAAACGAAAAGTATATTGTTGAAATGTAGAAAAAAGAGATGGATGATTGTGCAAAAGGAAGAAAGCGCTTCCACGTCATGAAGATTTCCTTGCATTACCAGAAGTGTACGCCTATACTGTTCTAAAATACCAAGGCGGAAACGGAGTGGTTTTCTTTTGACGCGGCGGTAGAAATGGGGTAAAATAAGAGGGTCAAAAGGGAAAGAGGTGAACAGACATGTCCCTGGAAGCAATTGAGAAGGTCACTGAGTTGGAAACGCAGATGCGGGAGCGAAGAGCTGCCGCAGAGGCGGAAGCTCGCCAGATAGCCGCGGATGCGGAGCGCGAGGGTATTGCACTACTGGAAAAAGCACGCGCAGACGCTGCGGAACGTGGCCGGAAGCTGCTGAAGCAGGCTGAGGAACGGGCTGCCCAACAGGCGGCCGATATCCGGAATGCGGCGGAGGCGGAAAGTGCCGCCCTGCGGGAAGCGGCTGGAAGGAATCTGGAGGAAGCCGCGGAGTTTATTGTCGGAAGGGTTGTGAAACACTGAAATGGCCATTGTAAAAATGAAAAAACTCCGCGTGATTGCCATGGCCGACCATCGGGAAGAACTGCTGAAGGGACTCCTGAAGATGGGATGTGTGGAGATCAGCGAGCCGGATGACAAGCTGGCTGACCCGGCCTGGGCCGCGTTGCTGAAGCGCGGGACCTCTGCTCTGGCAGAGACCAGAACGGAATTGGCTGACGTCAACACAGCCTTGGCCGCCATCAAGCGCTACGGACAGGTCAAGGACGGCATGTTCATCCAACGGAAGGCGGTCTCGGAACAGGAGTTCCTCAGCCCTGAGAGCGCGGAAAGAGCTAAGGCAGCCAGCCAAAAGGTGGGCGGGCTGCTGCAGGAGCTTTCCAGGCTACAGGCCGAGGAGGCGCGGCTGCTGTCCAGACAGGCCGCACTGCGGCCCTGGGTCCCCATGGACCTGCCGCTGGAGCGGGGCGGCACCGTTCACACGGTGTTCCGCATGGGAGTTTGCCCGGGAGCCACGGACACCGGTGCCATCCGAACGGAGCTGACTGCGGCGGACGCGGCGGCGGAACTCTATGAGATCAACGCGGACAAGCAACAAAAATATTATTTGCTGATCCTTCACCGCGCGGAGGAGGAGAAGGTGCAGGAGATCCTGCGGCCCTTCAACTTCAGCGCCACGGCCTTCCAAAACGTGACCGGGACCGCGGCGGAGAATGTGGAGGAGTTGGACAGGCAGCTGGCGGAGAACCGCCGCCGGCAGGAAGAGGCCACCGCTGCCATTGTCCAGAGCACAGAGGACCGGGATGCCCTTCGAATGTATGTGGACCGTCTGAATGCCGAGGCCTCCAAGGAGACCGGCGCGGAACGAATGCTGACGGATGGGACCATCGTCTTTTTCGAGGGCTGGGTCCCGGCCGACAGCCTTCCGGCAACGGAGGCGCTGCTGGAAAAGCTAGGCTGTGCCTGGGACGCCGCAGACCCCACGGAGGATGAGATCCCCAGTGTACCCGTCAAGCTGAAGAACAACTGGTTCACCAAGCCGCTGAACATGGTGACGGAGATGTATTCTCTGCCTGCCTATGACAATGTGGACCCCAACCCCCTGATGGCGCCGTTCTTCATCCTGTTTTACGGCATCATGATGGCGGATATGGGCTACGGCCTGCTGATGATCCTGGCGGGCCTGATTGTGGGAAAGAAGTACCGACCCAAGGGCACCATGGGACACATGTTCGGCCTGCTGACTCTGTGCGGCGTCAGCACCTTCATCATGGGTGCCATCACCGGAGGCTTCTTCGGCGACTTCCTGACCCAGGTGGTCCTGCTGACCACAGGGAAGGAGTTCGCGCTCCCGGCCTTGTTCACGCCGCTGAATGATACGCTGATGATCCTGGTGGGCGCCATGGCCTTGGGCCTGGTCCATATCATTACCGGCATGGCCATCAGCATTGTGATCAAGCTCAAGCGGGGCCAGTATCTGGACGCCCTGTTCGAGGAGGTCACCTGGTGGGTGGTTTTCGCGGGCATTGCTCTGATGGTGCTGGGCGTGACCAATATCGTGCTGTACGCGGGCATCGCCCTGGTGCTGCTGGGACCCATCATCACCGGCCAGGGCTTCGGCAAAATCATGGGCATCTTCGGCTCCCTGTACAATCACATCACGGGCTACTTCGGCGATATTTTGTCCTATGCCCGTCTGATGGCCCTGATGCTGGCGGGCAGCGTCATTGCCCAGGTATTCAATACCCTGGGCGCCATCCCCGGCAACATTGTTATTTTCATCATCATCTCCATGGCGGGCAACGCGCTGAACTTCGCCCTGAACCTGCTGGGCTGCTACGTTCATGACCTGCGCCTGCAGTGCCTGGAGTATTTTGGCAAATTCTATCAGGACGGCGGTAAGCCCTTCCGTCCCGTGGCGATCGAAACCAAATATGTAGATATCGAGAGAACGATTTGAGGAGGAACAAACAATGAATGACATGACTCAATTGATCGAACTGCAGCAGTCCCTTACCTTCCTGGGCACCATCGGCGGTCTGGCCCTGGCCCTGTTGGGCGCGGGCCTTGCGGCAGTTCTGCCCGGCATCGGCTCCGCCAAGGGCACCGGCATCGCCGGTGAGGCCGGCACCGGCCTGCTGTGCCAGGACCCCTCCAAGTTTGGTAAAGTCATGATCCTGCAGGTCATCCCCGGCACCCAGGGCCTGTACGGCCTGGTGGTGTGGTTCTTCGCCATCTTCCGCATGGGCCTGCTGTCCGGCACCCTGCCCGCACTGACCATTGCCCAGGGTACGCAGTATCTGTTCGCCTGCCTGCCCATGGCGCTGGGCGGCCTGTTCTCCGCAATCGCCCAGGGCCGCGTGGCTGCCGGTTCCATCAACATCCTGGCCAAGAAGCCCGATGACTGGTCCAAGGGCATGGTGCTCTGCATTACCGTGGAGTTCTACGCCATCCTGTCCCTGCTGGCTTCCATGCTGATGATCATCAACATTAGCGCCTGACCCCATAGAAAGGGGAGACCTGATATGAAGGGAATCGAAAAAATCACGCAGCTGATCCAGACGGAAGCACAGTCTGAGATCGACAGCGTTCTGGCCAATGCCCGCCGGGAGGCGGAGACAGTGGCCAGCCGTTACCAGGCCCGGGCGGAAGCTGAGGCCGCGGAGCTTGCGGCTAAGAATGAGAAAGCAGCCGCCGAGCGGGAGGAACGCCTGGTGAGCGCGGCACAGATGGAGGCCCGCAAGGCCCGTCTGGCCGCCAAACAGGAAATGGTGGAGAAGGCATACATCCGGGCGCTGGAGAAGCTGTGCTCCATGCCGCAGGAGCAGTATGTGGATGTCCTGGCAGACCTGCTGATTCAGGCTTCCTCCACCGGCACCGAAGAGGCGGTCTTTTCCACAGAGGACCGGGAGCGCGTGGGCAAGGTTGCCGTGGAAAAGGCCAACAAGGCCTCCGGCAAAAAGCTGACGATCTCCCAGGAGACCTTGCCCATCCAGGGTGGCTTCATCCTGCGGAGCGGCAATGTGGAAGTCAACTGCACCTTTGATACCCTGGTGCGTTTGCAGAAAGCGGAGACCGCGGGAGCGGTGGCAAAGAAGCTGTTCCCGGAGGCATGACTGAAGGAGGAAGTGTCTTGGCAAAAAAAATCAAAGACACCGATTACCTGGCCATCTCCGCCCGCATCCGGGCCATGGAGACCGGGCTGCTGACCCGGGAACGGATGGAGCAGGTGCTGGATGCCCGCACGGATGAGGAGGCCGTCAAGATCCTCCAGGAGTGCGGCTATCCGGAGCTGGACCCCACCCGGCCGGAGGCCATGGACGCGGCCCTGTCCGCCGCCCGGGAGGCCACCCTGGCCGACCTGGCCGACAGTGCGCCGGACCCCAGGTATATCGACATTTTCAAGCTGAAATACGACTATCATAATGTGAAGGCTATCCTGAAGGCGGACGCCATGGGAACGGACCCCGGCCATATGCTGATGAATATGGGCCGGGTAGACGTCCAGACGCTGAAGGAGGCCCTCCTGAGCGGAAAGACGGAGGAGCTGCCCGCCTGCCTGGCTGCCGCCGCGGCGGAAGCCAAGGAGGTGCTGGATACCACCCGTGACCCCCAGCTGGCGGACATCGTACTGGACCGCTGGTGCTACCGGGACATGGACACGGTGGCTGAGGTCACCGGCAGCGAATTCCTCCACGGTTACGTGAAGGCCCAGATCGACGCAGCCAACCTGCGGGCCCTGGTCCGCACCATCCGGATGGGAAAGAACGCGGAGTTCCTGCGTGGCGTCCTGTTTGAGGGTGGTAACATCGACGTGGCGGCCATCCTGAAGGTCAGCGCCGACGGCGGCAGCGGCCTGACGGAACTGTATGGCCCCACCCGGTTTCAGGCGGCCGCCGAGGCCGGCAGTGAGATTCTGCGGGGCGGTTCCATGACCCGTTTCGAAAAGCTTTGCGACGACGCGGTGGGGGACTACCTCTCCGGTGCCCAGGCCGTGGCCTTCGGGGAAGCGCCCCTGCTGGCCTATCTGGCGGCCCGGGAGACGGAGTACACCAATCTCCGCATTCTGCTGCTGGGCCGTGGAACGAGCCTGCCCGCCGATGTGATCCGCGCCCGGCTCCGGGCCAGCTATGTGTAAGGCGGTGTAACGATGGCAACGACGTATCGGATCGCCGTGATCGGCGACTGGGAATCCGTCATGGGATTCCGTGCCCTGGGTCTGGACGCCTATCCCGTCACCTCCGTGGAAGAGGCGAAGGAGAAGGTTCGGGAGCTGGCCAAAAGCGACTGCGCGGTGATCTATCTCACCGAGACGCTGGGAAAGGATATGGAGGATGTGCTGTCCCGATACAAGGACGAGTTGACCCCCGCCATCATCCTGATCCCCGGCCGTGAGGGCTCTCTGGGCATCGGCAAGGACAATATTCAAAGAGCAATCGAACGGGCGGTCGGTGCTGATATCCTGTAAAGGCACCTGACTTCACAAGTAAGACAAACAGCCTCGGAAGAGAATTTTCCAAGGAAGAAGGTATTCTGATTTGAGCGGTAAAGTTGTTAAAGTTTCCGGACCGCTGGTGGTGGCCACGGGCCTGGCGGACGCCAATATGTCCGACGTGGTCCGCGTTGGACCCCAGCGTCTGATCGGCGAGATCCTGACCATGAAGGGCGACTCCGCCTCCATCCAGGTCTATGAGGAGACCTCCGGCCTGGGCCCCGGTGCCGTGGTGGAGACCACCGGCGCCCCCATGAGCGTGGAGCTGGGCCCTGGCATGATCGAGGGCATCTATGACGGTATCCAGCGCCCGCTGGAGAAGATCGTGGAGAAGGTAGGCTCCAACATTGCCCGCGGTGTGGAAGTGCCCGCCCTGGACCATGAGAAAAAGTGGGAGTTCACCGCCACCGCCCAGGTGGGTGACAAGGTCATCGGCGGCGATATCATCGGCACCGTGCCCGAGACTCCCGTGGTGCTCCATAAGATCATGGTGCCCCCCAACATGAGCGGTACTATCACTGACATTAAGAGTGGCTCCTTCAACGTGACGGAGACCATCGCCACACTGAAGACCGACGACGGCAGGGAAGTGCCCCTGACCATGACCCAGAAGTGGCCGGTCCGCGTGGGCCGTCCCTACAGCCACAAGTATCCCCCCAAGCGTCCCCTGTGTTCCGGCCAGCGGATCATCGACACCATGTTCCCCATCGCAAAGGGCGGTACGGCGGCCGTGCCCGGCCCCTTCGGCTCCGGCAAGACCGTGGTGCAGCACCAGCTGGCCAAGTGGTCCGACGTGGACATCGTGGTCTACATCGGCTGCGGCGAGCGCGGCAATGAGATGACCGACGTTCTGCGGGAGTTCCCCGAGCTGAAGGACCCCCGAACCGGCGAGTCCCTGATGAAGCGGACCGTCCTGATCGCCAACACCTCTGATATGCCCGTGGCGGCCCGTGAGGCCTCCGTGTATACCGGTATCACCATCGCCGAGTATTTCCGTGACATGGGCTATGACGTGGCCGTCATCGCTGACTCCACCTCCCGCTGGGCCGAGGCCCTCCGTGAGATGTCCGGCCGTCTGGAAGAGATGCCCGGCGAGGAGGGCTATCCCGCCTACCTGGCCTCCCGGCTGGCCCAGTTCTACGAGCGCGCCGGTTCCGTGGAGTGCATTGGCTCCGATGACCGCAAGGGCAGCCTGACCGCTGTCGGCGCCGTTTCCCCTCCGGGCGGCGACCTGTCCGAGCCTGTGTCCCAGGCCACCATGCGTATCGTCAAGGTGTTCTGGTCTCTGGACTCCTCTCTGGCCTATAAGCGTCATTTCCCGGCCATCAACTGGCTGAACTCCTATTCTCTGTATCTGGATACCCTGAAGCCCTGGTTCGATGAGAACTTCGGCGAGGGCTTCATGCAGAGCCGTGCCCAGGCTATGAGCATCCTGCAGAATGAGGCCAGCCTGAACGAGATCGTCCAGCTGGTCGGTAAGGACGCCCTGTCTCCCGGCGATCAGCTGACCCTGGAAGTCGCCCGTATGATCCGCGAGGACTTCCTGCAGCAGAACGCCTTCACCGATATCGACGGCTATTCCAGCTATGACCGGCAGGCCAAGCTGCTGGCCCTGATCCTGGGCTATGAGAAGCTGTGCCGCGTTGCTATCGCCCAGGGTGCCGAGGCGGGCAAGCTGTTCACCATTCCCGCCCGTGAGCAGATCGGCCGTGCCAAGAGCGTGCCCGTGGAGGAATACGACCGGGCCTACACCAAGATTCAGGCCGAGATGGAACAGCAGATCGAAGCCATCGCTTCTCAGGGAGGTGAGCAGTAATGATCCGAGAATACAAGACCGTAGAGGAGATATCCGGCCCTCTGATGATGGTCCGCATGGTGGAGAATGTCACCTATGACGAGCTGGTGGAGATCGAGCTGCACGACGGTTCCATCCGCCGCGGCAAGGTACTGGAGGTCAACGGCGACGCCGCCGTGGTCCAGCTGTTTGAATCCGCCGCCGGTATCAATCTGGCGGACGCCAAGGTCCGTTTCCTGGGCCATCCCCTGCAGCTGGGCGTGTCCGGCGACATGCTGGGCCGCGTCTTCAACGGCATGGGCCGTCCCATCGACGGCGGCCCTGAGATCCTGGCCGAGGAATACCGGGACATCAACGGTCTGCCCATGAACCCAGCGGCCCGTGACTATCCCAACGAGTTCATCCAGACCGGTGTTTCCACCATCGACGGTCTGAACACTCTGGTCCGTGGTCAGAAGCTGCCCATCTTCTCCGGTTCCGGTCTGCCTCACGCCAATCTGGCTGCCCAGATCGCCCGTCAGGCCAAGGTGCGGGGCGACGAGGCCGCCAACTTCGCCGTGGTGTTTGCCGCCATCGGCATCACCTTCGAGGAATCTGAGTTCTTCGTCAGTGAGTTCAAGCGCACCGGCGCTATCGACCGTACCGTCATGTTCTCCAACCTGGCCAACGACCCGGCTGTCGAGCGTATCAGCACGCCCCGTATGGCCCTGACCGCCGCCGAGTATCTGGCTTTTGAGAAGGATATGCATGTGCTGGTCATCATGACCGATATCACCAACTACGCCGAGGCTCTTCGTGAGGTCTCCGCCGCCAAGAAAGAGGTCCCCGGCCGCCGCGGCTATCCCGGCTACCTGTATACCGACCTGGCCACTCTGTACGAGCGCGCCGGCCGGAAGCTGGGCAAGCCCGGCTCCATCACCCTGATCCCCATTCTGACCATGCCGGAGGATGACAAGACCCATCCCATCCCCGACCTGACCGGGTATATCACCGAGGGCCAGATTATTCTGAGTCGTGCCTTGTACCGCCAGGGTATCCATCCCCCCGTGGATGTGCTGCCCTCCCTGTCCCGTCTGAAGGATAAGGGTATCGGTGAGGGCAAGACCCGGGAGGACCACGCCAACACCATGAACCAGCTCTTCGCCGCCTACGCCACCGGCAAGGATAACAAGGAATTGATGTCCATTCTGGGCGAGGCCGCCCTGACTCCCACGGACCTGCTGTACGCCAAGTTCGCCGATGAATTTGAGCGCCGCTACGTGAACCAGGGCTATGAGGAGAACCGCTCCATCGAGGAGACCCTGGACCTGGGCTGGGAGCTGCTGAGTATCCTGCCCAAGAGCGAGCTGAAACGAATTAAACCTGAGTATATTGAGAAGTACTGGCCGAAGCAAGACGAGAATTGAGGAGGGGTGAGCCATGGCGAATATCACGGTAACCCCTACCCGCATGGAGCTGACCCGTCTGAAAGGCAAGCTCAAGACCGCCCGCCGGGGCCACAAGCTGCTGAAGGATAAGCGCGACGGCCTGATGAAGCAGTTCCTGGAGACCGTTCGGGAGGTCCGGGCTCTCCGGGCTGAGGTGGAGGAGGAGCTGATGACGGTCCACAAGTCCTTCACTGTGGCCTCCGCCCTCATGAGCTCCGAGGCCCTGGAGCAGGCGTTGCTGTATCCCAAGCAGAGCGTGGAGCTGACCATGGGCAGCCAGAACATCATGTCCGTCAATGTGCCGGTGTACGACTTCCAGACCAAAACAAAGTCGGATTCCGACATCTATCCTTACGGCTTCGCGTCTACCTCCGGTGAGCTGGACACGGCTGTGGACGCCCTGGGCCATGTGTTCCGGAAGATGCTGAAGCTGGCGGAGATTGAAAAATCCGCCCAGCTGATGGCGGAGGAGATCGAAAAGACCCGACGCCGCGTCAACGCGCTGGAATATGTGATGATCCCCGAAACAGAGGCCGCTATCCGCTATATCACCATGAAGCTGGATGAGAACGACCGTGCCACCACTACCCGCCTGATGAAGGTGAAGGACATGATACTGAAGCAGGCACTGGAGGAGAAGCGGGCCGAGGATGACAGAGCGATGAAGGCTTTCGGCTCCGGCGGCGAAGCCCCCCAGGAGGCGTGAGAGGTTCCGCTCCGCAGAATGAAATGAACAAAGACGATGCTGTCTGGATTTTCCGGGCAGCATCGTCTTTTTCTTGACAGCGGATATCATAAGATGTAGTATAAGTATGAAAAGTATAACTAATCATACTTATAAGGGAGGGGTTGCAGATGAAGCAGTCAAAAGGAAAACAAGCGGGGATCGTTCGTGTAGGGGAGAAGGGCCAAATCGTGATTCCCAAGGGCGTCCGGGACCTGTTCCACATTAAACCAGGAGATACGCTGCTGGTACTGGCGGACGAAAAGCGAGGTATTGCCATCACCAAGGACGATGTTCTGATTCAGCAGTTTGACGCCATCCTCGGCGCGGAGGACCCAACATGAGCAGGATCGTGTTTTTCTGCATCCCAGCCTGGGGCCACACCAATCCCACTGTGGAGGTGGTGCGGCAGCTGACGGCTATGGGGCATCAGGTCCGCTATTACTCCTTTGCGCCTTTTCGGGAGAAGCTGGAGGCCGCCGGTGCGGAGGTGATCTGCTGCGATGGGGCCCTGCCGCCGCAGCCCAAGGACCTGGATAAAAAAGTGGGACGGGATTTCGCGGCCCTGGTGGAGATGGTGACGGACACCACGCTGACCCTGGAGGACCAAGTCTGTCGGGGACTGGAGGAGTTTCAGCCGGATGTAGTCGTTTCAGATTCTGTCTGCTTCTGGGGAAAGCTTTTTGCCAAAAAGCTGGGCATCCCCTATGTCTGCTCCACCACCACCTTTGCTTTTAATCAGAATTCGGCACAGATGATGAAGCCGAAAGCAGGGGAGTTGCTGCGGTCCCTGCTGGGGATGCCCCGGATAGGACGCAAGATGACTCTGCTGCGGCAGCATGGATATCCTGTGGAGAAGGTGACAGACCTGCTGCAAAACGATAACGAGACCAACACCGTTGTATATACTTCCCGGGAGTTTCAGCCCATGGCGGAGACTTTTTCGGAGCGGTACGCCTTTGTGGGGCCATCCGTACCGGAGCGGGAAGAGCCGGTTCCCGCCAAGATCCGTCCGCTGGTGTATGTATCCCTGGGAACAGTCATGCATGACCGCAAGCGGTTTTGCAGAAATTGTGTGGCGGCGCTGACGGACATGGACGTGGACGCCATTCTGTCGGTAGGAACGGCGGAGAACCTGGAGGCTTTGGGCCAGCTGCCGCCGCATATCCAGGCGGCGGAGCGGGTGGATCAACTGGCTGTGCTGCGGCGGGCGGATGTGTTTTTGACACACTGCGGCATGAACAGTGCCAGCGAGGCCATCTGGTATGGCGTCCCCACGGTACTGGACCCCCAACAGAGTGAGGAGGCTGCCGTGGCGGACCGCGTGGAGGAGCTGGGCATGGGCCTGCGGCTGCGGTCGGAGGACCCGGCTCACATCCGGGAGGCCCTGGAGCGGGTGCTGTCTGAATCCTCCTACAAAGAACAAACGGCCCGCATCGCCCGGAGCTTTCGGGAGGCGGGCGGCGCCAAACGGGCGGCGGAGTATATTCTCTCCTGCCGGAGAGCCTGATAAAAAGGACCTGCTTTCCACGGAAAGCAGGTCCTTTTTACAGGTGCGCCCGGCATGGGCGAAATCTAACGGGTGAAAGTCCCGAGCGCGCCC
>CAYWYW010000052.1:0-15361 GCA_964462715.1 uncultured Oscillibacter sp. | reverse complement strand
TCGGACAGGGCGGTGACGCAGTGGGGGCACCAGTTGATGATGCGGCTGCCCTTGTAGATCAGGCCCTTATCGTACAGCTCACAGAAGGTCTCCCGGACGGCCTTGGAACAGCCCTCGTCCATGGTAAAGCGGGAGCGGCTCCAGTCGCAGGAGACGCCCAGTTTCTTCTGCTGCTCCACGATACGGCCGCCGTACTTCTCCTTCCACTGCCAGACACGCTGGAGGAACTGTTCACGGCCCAGGTCATAGCGGGTCTTGCCCTCCTTGACCCGGAGCTCCTCCTCCACCTTGATCTGAGTAGCGATGCCGGCGTGGTCCGTGCCAGGCAGCCACAGGGCGGAATAGCCCTGCATCCGCTTGAAGCGGGTCAGGATATCCTGCAGGGTGGAGTCCATGGCATGGCCCATGTGCAGCTGACCGGTGACGTTCGGGGGCGGCATGGAAATGGAGAAAGGCTTCTTCTTGGGGTCGGGATCGCCGTTGAAGCAGTTGTTGTCCTCCCACATCTTGTAAATGCGGGACTCCACCTGCTGCGGCTCATACACCTTGGGCAGTTCTTTGTTCATTGGTATTCTCTCCTATCTTTTGAACATGTTGATATGCTGTCACATCACATCAGACGATTTGATATCCGGCATCGGAAAGGACTTCCATAGCCCTGCTGTAATCGTCCTCTTTTGTCAAAATATAATCGGTATTATAGGTGGAAATTGCGAATATCCCAATTTGGTTTTCCGCCAGCAGCGCGGATAATCCGGCGAGTACGCCCACCATGGAAAAATCTAACACACCTTGTATCCGAAACGCTCTCCACCCGTCTTCCCGCTGGATGGCATTGTCCGGAACGTCTTTTGTTAGACAGACCAGCGAATTTTCCTCATCGGTCTTTCCTGCAAAACAGTATAGGTTCGTCCAGTTGACTGCAGAATAATCCTCCACCTGACAAACCGAAAACAATCCGTCCAGTTTTTTCAGCTCCATGTTTCCTCCTGACAAACCAAAAACGCCCTGAGCCTTTCGGCTCAGGGCGAACAAACTGTCCGTGGTACCACCTGGATTCGTGTCAAAGCACGCACTCACTGACGCAAAACGTCTCTCCCGGATAACGGTGGGATCCCGTTGCGGCTTACTGTTTATTCAGCCCAATGCTCCAGGACGACTTCTCCGGCCGCTTCACGGGAACTCTCACCGTCCGTTCCCTCTCTTGGCATCCGCCTGCCGGGTACTGCTTCCCTTCCTCGCAGTTTCCAATATACCGTTACAGTATAGTATACCCCTTTTGGATTGTCAAGAGTCAGGATAACCGCAAAATCTCCTTTTTCAGCCGGGAAATGATGCGCTTTTCCAGCCGGGAGATGTAGGACTGGGAAATTCCCAGCTGGTCCGCCACCTCCTTCTGAGTCCGCTCCTGTCCGCCGCCCAGGCCGAACCGCATGGTGATGATCTGCTTCTCCCGGGGAGACAGAATATTGATGGCCTCTGTCAGCAGGCTCCGGTCCACGTCCTCCTCAATAGGCCGCATAACGATGTCCGCGTCAGTACCCAGCACATCGCTCAGCAGCAGCTCGTTGCCGTCCCAATCGGTGTTCAGCGGCTCGTCAAAGGAGACCTCCCCCCGCCTAGAGGCGTTTTTCCGAAGGTACATCAGAATTTCGTTTTCGATACACCGGGAGGCATAGGTGGCCAACTTGATGTTTTTGTCCGTGCGGTAGGTTCCTATTGCCTTGATCAGACCGATGGTGCCAATGGAGATCAGGTCCTCAATGCCCACACCGGTATTCTCGAACCGCCGGGCGATGTACACCACCAGCCGCAGGTTATGCTCGATCAGCTCCTTCCGGGCGTCCTCGTCCTCCAGTTTGGCCAGCAGCTCCGCTTCCCGCTCCTTTGTCAGGGGCGGCGGCAGTGTATCGCTCCCGCCGATATAGTGAATGGCCCGAATCTGCCCCAACTGCTCCAGCAGCAGCCGCCACATGCACGTCAAAAGTCTCATGGTCTCCTCCTTTTCTCACATCTCCGCCCCAGAGAGCCGCATATCCTGTGCCGAGTGTCGTAGGGGACAGCGCCGCCGTCACACTTGGATAGCGTGTTCCACAGATCTCCACCCAATCTGTCCGGACAGACAGCAGCAGCCCGGCAGAAGTACCCACTGCCCGGTACGGGACCAGCCGGGGCCGCAGCTCCGGGGCCGCCTGACGCAGAGGCTCCAGCAGGTCCGCCGGAAAGCGAAGCATCTCCGGTGTCAACAGCCGTCTGACTCCTTCCGGCAGAACGGCGTCCAGGCTTCCCGGCGACATCACCAGAACCGGCTGCCCGCTGGCAGGGTCCCGGAGACCGTTTCCACTGTCCCAAAGGGCTGTCAGCTCCATTGTCCGGCCGCCTACGGAAATCCGCACTGGCAGACGCTCTCCCCGGACACCGTGGCGGGCCGCTGCCCGGAACACGACAGTCACCAGCAAATATGCCGCAGCCGACGCCGCCAGCAGAACCTTTCCGTTCACATCCGTATAAAAAATGCCGTTGGCCTGGGGCAGTGTGCTGCCGGTCAGCAAACTCAGCCCCAGAACCCCCCCCGCCAGTCCGCAGGAAAGTCCAAAAAACAGCAGCGTCATCCGCAGCAAGTACCGCTCTCCTCCGAAGGCCATCAGGGCCATCAGGACGCCCGCCGCCAGTTTGGCAGGCCACGATGCCAGAAAGCCACATCCCGGTAAGAATACCGCAACGGCATAGGCACCGCCCGCCAGTGCCGCCAGGAAATACCGTCCCCGCCGAAGGCGAATACCCGCCAGCCGGGCGGTAACCAGACAGAGGAGATAATCCATCACACCGTTGAGCAAAAATACGGAGTCCACATAGACCACTGTCATGACGCCACCTTCTTCATCAGCCCGCGGTTTGTTCAGCAGACATTATTATAGGGCAGGCATCCCGGAAAAGCCGTCGCAAAAAGGGGCAGAAAAAAGCCGGACAAACTGTCCGGCTTTTGATTCGCGGATTCAATCAGACGTAGGGCACGATCATAGAGGCCACCAGGGCCACAATCATGACCACCACTAGAGCCAGTGCAATGGCCCGTGTCACTTTTTTGTTCACTTCGATTCCTCCCCTGTCAGGATCTTCCGGATGCTTTTCTCCGCCTTGCTGCGGGGCAGCATCAGCTCATGTCCGCATCCCAGGCACTTCAGCTTGATATCCATGCCTACCCGCAGGATCTCCCACTGGGTACTGCCACAGGGATGTGCTTTTTTTAACTCGACCTTATCGTGCAGATGCAGGTCCATTTTACCCCTCCTGTCAATCCATGCCCTTCCGGCGCATATAGTACGTTACCAAACAAATCATAACGCCGCCTGTGCGGCAGATAGGATGCGATGTCAATGCCGGAAAACAAAGCGTTCCCACCGGAAGGGCTGCGCCCTCCCACTGTTCATACCCTTCAATCCCTGAAAAGCGCCGTGGAAAGCGGTGAGATTATGGAAGCCGTAGCCCTGCGTTGTGATGTGGACCACACCCTGCACTTCTCCCTGAACGGCATCCATGCCGTCATGGAGCACGGGGAGGTCAATGCCCCCTGGATCAGCGGCGCGGGCCGGGATATTGCCATATTATCAAGGGTCGGCAAGCCGACCTGCTTTACAGTCCAAGAGGTGTTCACCGATGAAAAAGGTGCCCCAGTGGCCCGTCTCAGCCGTCGGGCGGCCCAGGAGAAGGTCATGGACTACTTTCTGCAATGTCTGCGGCCCGGATCTGTCCTCACCTGCCGGGTGACCCGTCTGGAGTCCTTCGGTGTCTTTCTGGATATGGGCTGCGGCATCATCGCCATGCTGCCCATTGAACACATCTCCGTCTCCCGCATCGCCCATACGAAAGAGCGGTTCCGGGCAGGCCAGAAAATTCTGGCGGCAGTGCTGTCCGTGGACCCAGAGCGGCGCCGGTTCACCATGACCCACCGGGAGCTGCTGGGCACCTGGATGGAAAACGCCAGCTGCTTCCGCCCCGGCGAAACCGTTCCGGGGGTGGTCCGCAGCGTCCAGCCCTACGGCAGCTTCATCGAGCTTACCTCCAACCTCTCCGGTCTGGCAGACGCCCCGGAGGACCTGACAACCGGGGACCGGGTATCGGTCTATATCAAGAGCATCCGCCCGGAGCGAATGAAGATCAAGCTCCAGGTGATTGAAAAGCTCCCGCCGGACAGCACGCTGCCAGCTTTGAAATACCAGATCACCGACGGCATCCTGGACCGCTGGGTCTACTCCCCGCCGAATTATGAAAAGACTCCGGTGGAAACCGTGTTTTTGCAAGACAGCTGACTTGGCAGTCTCACAGCTCTCTCCCTTTGATTTTCTCCCAGTAGGCCTTGGCGGCCTGCTCTGTCTTGTTGTCGCCCCACTCGTAATACCTGGCGTTTTTCAGAGCGTCCGGCAGATACTGCTGCTCTACCCAGCGGTGGGGAAAATCGTGGGGGTACAGGTAGTGCTGCTGATTGTCGAAGCCGGTGGTATCTGCGTGAACATTTTGCAGGCACCGGGGAATGTCGCCGCTCTTTCCCTTTTTCAGATCATCCATGGCGGCGATGATGGCGTTGTGTGCCGTGTTGGACTTGGGGGCGGTGGCCAACAGGATTGCGGCCTCCGCCAGGGGGAGCCGGGCCTCCGGCAGTCCCACCTGCAAGGCCGCGTCCACGCAGGCTTTGGTCACCACAATGGCTTGGGGATAGGCCAGTCCCACGTCCTCGGCGGCAATCACCAGCAGCCGGCGGCAAGGAGACAGAAGGTCTCCCGCCTCCAGCAGACGGCCCAGATAGTGGACTGCCGCGTCCGGGTCGCTGCCCCGGATGGACTTCTGCAAAGCGGAGAGGATGTCGTAATGAGCGTCGCCATCCCGGTCGTACCGCATGGCGCTGCGCTGGGACACCTGGACCGCGTCCTCAACGGTCAGGTGCAGTTCTCCTTTTTTGACCTCCGCCGCCTGGCAGAGGAGCTCCACGGCGTTGATGGCCTTCCGCACATCGCCGCCGCAGGCGGTAGCGATGTGGATGGGCACATCCTCCTCCCAGCTGAGAGGAAGCTCGCTGCGCTCCTGCTCGATTTTCAGTGCCCGCAGAACAGCAGGCTCCGCTTCCCGGGACGTGACGGCCTTGAACTCAAAGACCGTGCTGCGGGACAGTAGAGCGCTGTATACGTAAAAATACGGGTTCTCCGTGGTGGAGGCGATCAGGGTCAGCTTGCCGTTCTCCATAAACTCCAACAGGCTCTGCTGCTGCTTTTTGTTGAAATACTGGATCTCGTCCAGATACAGCAAAATCCCGCCCGGCGCCAGCAGGGTCCCCACATCGGCAATAATGTCCTTGATGTCCTGCAGGGACGCCGTGGTGGCGTTGAGCCGGTACAAGGTCTTGTTGGTCCTTTCGGCAACGATGTTGGCCACCGTGGTCTTTCCGGTGCCGGAAGGACCGTAGAACACCATGTTGGCGTCGGCGCCCTTCTCGATCAGACGGCGGAGCACCGCGCCGGGAGCCAGCAGGTGCCGCTGTCCCACCACCTCGTCCAGGGTCCTGGGCCGTATTTCATCTGCTAAAGGCCGCTTCATGGCGCTCCTCCCTTCCGTGATATCTGGCTTTATATTTTAGCACAGTGCGGCTGCAATTACCATGGTTTTTTCACTGGCCTTTTGCCGAAAGTTGTGGTATCCTGTGGGCAAGAGGTGATCGATATGAAATCCAAAGCCGCCCTGAAGCGGATCATCGAGACGTTAAAGGAGCTCTATCCCGACGGGCTCTGTTCCCTGCAATACGCAAAGGACTATGAACTGCTGTTCGCGGTGCGGCTTTCCGCCCAGTGCACTGACGAGCGGGTCAACAAGGTGACACCCGCCCTTTTTACCCGCTTCCCCACTCTGGAGAGCTTTGCGGAGGCGGACCCCAAAGAAGTGGGCGAGTACATCCATTCCTGCGGCTTCTTCAACGGCAAGGCCCGGGATCTGGTGGCCTGTGCTCAGCAGATTTTGGAAAAGCACGGCGGCAAGGTCCCCGGAACTATGGAGGAGCTGACAGCCCTTCCCGGCGTAGGCCGCAAGACCGCCAATCTGATCTTGGGGGATGTATACGGCCAGCCTGCCTATGTCTGCGATACCCACTGCATCCGCATCACTGGACGGCTGGGCATCACAGACGGCTCAAAGGACCCCGTCCAGGTGGAGCGCCAGCTGCGGGAGGTACTTCCCCCCAAGGAATCCAACAACTTCTGCCACCGTATGGTGTTATTTGGACGGGATACCTGTACCGCCCGCAGTCCCAAGTGTGAGGGCTGCCCACTGGCCGCAGACTGTGACACTGCCAAAGCCGCCCGAAAAGCCAAAAAATAAGATCCGCCCTGTGCCTGCGCCGTCTGCGCAGGCACTTTTTTCATTCCCGACTCATATACTGGTCCAGAACCGTGAGAACAAGGAGGCATTATGGACGATATGACGGCACGGCTGGCCCAACAGCTGAAAAACAATCCCGCAATGCTGCGTTCCCTGATGCAGTCCCGGGACGGGCAGATGCTTATGCAGATGCTGACCCAGGGGGACCGGGGCGCCGGGCTGCAGCGGGCGGCCCAGGAGGCCGCCAAAGGCAACCCCGCGGAAATGGCTTCCATGATCCAGCGCATCATGCAGAGTCCGGAGGGCGCGGCGCTGGTAGAGCGCATCAACAAGGCAGTTCAGAAATAACCGAAGGAAAGGCGGTAGGCACGGATGGCGGAATTCGACGAAAAACTCAACAGCATTCTGGCCAATCCGGACGCCATGGCCCAAATCATGCAGTTGGCACAGTCCCTCTCCGGAGACAGCCAGGGACCGACACCTCCCCCGCCGGCGCCTGCTCCGCCGCAGCAGCCATCCCCTCGGCCTCCAGCCCCGCCGCCACAGGGGGGCACCGACCTTCTGTCCTCCCTGGCAGGCGGCGTGGACCCCACCCTGCTGATGAAGCTGATGCCGCTCATCCAGGAGTTGGGAGGGCAGAACGACTCCAATGCCCGGCAGCTGCTCTACGCGCTGCGGCCGTATCTCAAGCCGGAGCGGCAGGAAAAGGTGGAGCGCGCTTTGCAGCTGGCCCGCCTGTTCCATCTGGGGAAGAAATTCCTGTCGGAGTAGGGAGGCTGAGTTATGTATAACCGGTACATTCGCAACGACAACGGCGTCTATACCCGTATCCCACAAGAGGAGCGGCAGCAACAACCGCAACAGCAACAGCCACCACGGCAGCCCCCTCCCAAAACAGATCCACCGCCCCAGACAGACGGTCAGCAGCGTCCACCTCCCCCACCGCCTCCGCCGCCATCAGGCGGAAACGGCTGCCGGTCGGATGGCCTCACCGGCTTTCTCCGGCATATTCTGGACCAGCTGCATCTGGACCATGTGGATACGGGAGACCTGATCCTGCTGGTACTGTTGTTCTTCCTGTTCCGTGAGGACGCCGATGAAGAGCTGCTGGTGGCTCTGGGACTGCTGCTGATCTTATAAAAAAGAAGGTGGAGCCTGCGCTCCACCTTCTTTGCTGTCAAAGTAAACTGGTGCCGTCCGGCAGGGTAAACTCCGTGGCCGCAGGCTCCGTCTGGTCCACGGTCAGCGCTTCCATCCGGTAGACCCGCTCACCGTCCAGCAGCTTTTCCGCCGCCACAAGTAAGCCGGTATCCACGCTAACCCAGTAATACAACTGGCTATTTCCCTCCGATACCTCCACATAAATACACCGGATATCAGACAAGACCCGATAATCTGCTGTGGAAATCGCCTCCACAGGCAGGTCCAGGATGTCCTCATAGGTGGGAATGCACTGCTCGTTGTCAGCTGAGACCGCGCCCACAGCAGAACGGTAGATCTCCGTCTCGTTGTTGTACCAGACACAGGTCTCCTCCGGTCCGATGATACTATGGCGCACCCGGCCATCCGGCATGGTCCGGTCCATACGGGTCCAGCCGCCGCTGACCGTCACCGTGGTCTCATAAGAGCCGCTTCCGCTGCTCCAGAACTGCTCCACCGTGACCGTCCGCCGGTATGCACCCGGCCGGGACAGGGTGGCAATGGCAGACTGCACGGTCTTTGGCGTGATCTCCACCACCGTCAATGCGTTGCTGACCGTATCAGGGTCTTCCGCAACTTGGTCAGACGCTGTGGAGGTATCCGGCAAAACGATGTGCTCCGGGCGGTGCAGGGTGTTCATCAGCATCATGACCACCACGATCACGGTACCCACGATAAAGCTCCAGGTGATCCAGTTGAGATTCCGCTTGTCCACGCCTGCCCTCCTCCCGTGTTTGAATCGCTCAGGTTTGATAATCCTCCGGCTTTTCTCCTCTGCCGAAGTGCCAGAGGATTGCGTCCGCGATCCGGCGGCAGGCATTGCCGTCGCCGTAGGGATTCACCGCGTGGGCCATTCTGGCGTAGGCCTCCTTGTCTCGGATCAGCCGGTGGGCCATGGTGACGATGTCATCCTGGACCACGCCAGCCAGCTTCACGGTCCCTGCGGCAACGGCCTCGGGGCGCTCCGTCTCCCGGCGCAGCACCAGGACAGGCTTGCCCAGGGCGGGAGCCTCCTCCTGCAAGCCACCGGAGTCCGTCATGACCATGTAGCAGCGGGCCATGAGATTGTGCATCTCATCCGCCGGCAGCGGGTCGATGAGATGGACCCGTGGAGCACCACGCAGGTACTTGTCCACCGCCTCCCGGACCACCGGGCTCAGGTGGACGGGATATACCAGCTCTACATCCTTGTTCTCCTCGGCGATCTGCCGCAGGGCCAGCATGATTTGTTTCATGGGTTCGCCGTAATTCTCCCGCCGGTGGCAGGTCACCAGGATGATCTTCTTCTCCCCGTATGGCAGATGGTTCAGTTCCTCCGTGGTGAAGTGATAGTCCTCCCGCACCGTGGTCTTCAGCGCGTCGATGACCGTGTTGCCGGTGATGAAGAGACCCTCGGTGATGTTCTCCCGCAGCAGGTTGTTTTTGTTGTTGACCGTTGGGCAAAAGTACAGATCCGCAATAGAAGAGACCAGCTTCCGGTTCATCTCCTCTGGAAAGGGAGAATACTTGTCATAGGTTCTGAGTCCTGCCTCCACGTGGCCCACAGGCACCTGATGGTAAAAGGCGGCCAGGGCACCGGCAAAGGTGGTGGAGGTATCCCCATGGACCAGGATCATGTCCGGCTTCAGGGTCTCGATGGCCTCATCCATCCCCAGCAGGCACTTGCTGGTGATGGTGGACAGGGTCTGACGGGGCGTCATGATGTCCAGGTCCCAGTCGGGCTTGACATCAAAGACCTCCAGCACGCTGTCCAGCATCTGGCGGTGCTGGGCGGTGACGCAGCAGAGGCTCTCCACCTCCTCCCGTGCGGCCAGTTCCTTCACCAGGGGGCACATCTTGATGGCCTCCGGCCGGGTGCCGAACACGCTCATGATACGCAGCTTGTCCATTTAACCTTCCTCGTCTTTCTTCTCTTCCTGGTGGTGTCCGTGGTCCTTCAGTTCCTCCAGTTCCTCGTGCAGCTCCTCCCGCACTTCCTTGGGGAACACCACACGGGCGGCCACCACCGCCACGATGCACAGCGTCAAAAACAGCAGCATGGCCTTCTGTTCACCGCCGGTAGTCAGCACCACAGCGGACAGGCCCAGAATGGCGGAGATCACATACAGGGTCGCCACCGCCTGCTTCTGGTTCAGGCCCATGTCGATGAGACGGTGATGGATGTGGCTCCGGTCGGCGTGCATGGGGCTCTGCCCGTGGGCGATGCGGCGGATAAAGGCGAAGGCCGTGTCGAAGATGGGCAGGCCCAGGATCAGGAAGGGCACCACGAAGGATACTACCGCGTAATACTTGAACAAGCCCTGGATAGACATGGTGGCCAGGATAAAGCCCAGGAAGGTGGCGCCTGTATCCCCCATGAACATCTTGGCGGGGTTCATGTTATAGGGCATGAACCCCACGCAGGCCCCCACCAGGGCAGCCAGAACGATGGATACCTGAGTCTGTCCCCCCACCAGGGCAATGACCAGCATGGTGGTGGCGGAAATGGCGGAGACGCCGTTCGCGAGGCCGTCCAGGCCGTCGATCAGGTTCACCGCGTTGGTGATGGCCACGATCCACAGCACCGTAAAAGGTACGGACAGCCCGCCCAGCACCCAGTAGAGGCTCTCCGAGAAAATATTGGGGTTGGAAAAGGCCAGGATCTGGACGCCGTTCAGGGCGGGGATCAAGGCCGCAGCGATCTGGACCACAAATTTCAGCATGGCCGGCAGGGCCATGATGTCATCCACCACGCCCAGCACAACGATGATGACCGCACCCAGCAGGATGCTCTTCATCTCGGTGTTGATCTCCGCGAACAGCAGAATACTGACCATGAAGCCAATGAAAATGGCAAGGCCGCCCAGCCGTGGGATAGGCACCTTGTGCATCCGCCGGTTGTCCTTGGGCACATCGATGGCGCCCACCTTATAGGCGAAGGTCTTGACCACCGGCGTCATCAGAAAGCTGACCACCAGGGCCACCAGCAGCGCCAGTACCACGTAGGCCACCAGCCGATTTTCGATCAACATGTCATTCCTCCATCAGCGGGCGGCAAAGCCGACCTTTCTCTGGACCTTGGAGAGTGTCTTGTTAGCCAGGTACTGGGCCCGCTGGGCACCCTCCCGGTAAATGCTCTCCAGATAGGCCTTATCAGCCATCAGGCGCTCAGACTCCTCCCGGATGGGACGCAGCAGTTCGATGACAGCGTCCGCCACGGCGGGCTTGAACACGCCATAGCCCTGACCGGCAAACTCTGCCTCGGCCTCCTCCATGGTCTTTCCGGTGGAGGCGCAGTAAATAGTCAGCAGGTTGGAGACGCCGGGCTTGTTCTCCTTGTCAAAACGGACCGCGGTCTCGCTGTCGGTGACGGCCCGCTTGAACTTCCGCCGGATCTCCTCGGGCTTATCCAGCAGATAGACGCAGCCGTCTGGATCGGACTTGCTCATCTTGTTGTCCGGGTTGCCCAGGCTCATGATGCGGGCGCCCATCTTGGGGATAAAGGCCTCGGGCAGGGTGAAGGTATTGCTGTACACGCCGTTGAACCGCTGAGCGATATCCCGGGTCAGCTCCACATGCTGCCGCTGGTCCTCGCCCACCGGCACCAGGTCCGCCTGGTACAGCAAGATGTCCGCCGCCATCAGTACAGGATAGGTGAAGAGTCCGGCGGTGATATTATCAGCGTGCTGCTGAGACTTCTGCTTGAACTGGGTCATGCGGCTCAGCTCGCCGAACTGGGTATAGCAGCCCAAAATCCAGCTCAGCTCCGCATGCTGGGGCACATGGCTCTGGATGAACATGATATTCTTCTGCGGGTCCAGGCCACAGGCGATATACTGGGCCAGCTGGGCCACGGAACGGCGGCGCAGTTCCGCCGGGTCCTGACGGACGGTGATGGCGTGCATATCCACGATGCAGTAGATACAGTCGTATTCATCCTGGAGAGCCACCCAGTTTTTGATGGCGCCCATATAAGAGCCCAGGGTCAGCTCACCGCTGGGCTGAATACCGCTGAAAATTCTCTTTTTCTTCTCCTGATTTTCCATGAGAAACACCTCGACATTCTCTGCCGCCGGACCGCTTCTGACCCGGCGGAAATTTAATGCTATATTATAGCAGTTCCATCGGAATTGTGCAATCTTTTTTCCGCGCTTACTTCCGGAAAGCGAAGAACCGCTGCCCCAGGTAATTGAGGGCCGTGTACAGGCACATGCCCACCAGCATGGCGGCGTTTTCCTGCAGCCACTGGCTCCGCCCCTCCAGCAGGTGCATGACCAGGGGCTTTGCCAGCCCGTAGGCCAGCAGCCAGCAGACCGCCACATTCAGGGCAAACCGGACCACCTGCCGCCAGGACCACGCCTTCTTCCGGAAGGTAAAATACTTGTTGAGGAAAAAGCTGACGATACCCCCCAGCAGATAATTGGCGGCGGATGACACCCAGTAGGAGCAGTGAGCCCAGTTGTACAGCAGGAACATGGTGCCGCAGCCCACCAGGGTGTTGATGACGCCCACCAGCAGGAAACGGGGCACCGTCCCGTCAATCAGTTTTCGTTGCATCAGGGTTCTCCTTGTCTGTCTCCGCCAGGATATAAATGGGGCGGTGCTTGGTCTCCAGATAGGTCTTGGCCAGATACTGGCCCAGAATGCCCATACAAAGCAGCTGAATGCCGCCCATAAACATCACCATGCAGGCCAGGGACGGCCAGCCACTGACCGGGTCTCCAAACAGCAGAGTCTTGACGATGATATAGATCACCATCAGGAAGGAGACGAAGCACAGCAGAATGCCCAGCACCGAGGCAATGGCCAGGGGCACGGTGGAAAAGCCCACAATACCCTGGAAGGAATACAGAAGCAGCTTCCAGAAGGACCACTTGGTCTCCCCCGCCACCCGCTCCACATTCTCGTAGGGCAGCCATTTGGTGCGGAAACCCACCCAGCCGAAGATGCCCTTGGAAAATCGGTTGTACTCTCCCATGGAGACGATGGCGTCCACCATCTGGCGGGTCATCATGCGGAAGTCGCAGGCGCCGTCCACGATCTCTGTGTCGGAGATGCGGTTGATGAGCTTGTAAAAGCAGCGGGCAAAGAAGCTGCGGATGGGAGGCTCTCCCTTCCGGCTCTCCCGGCGGGCCGCCACGCAGTCGTATTGCCCGCTTTGCAGGCCCTCGTACATCTCCGGCAGCATAGCAGGCGGGTGCTGGAGGTCGGCGTCCATGATGACTACATAGTCGCCTTTGGCCTCCCGGAGACCGGCATACATGGCGGCCTCCTTGCCGAAGTTCCGGGAAAAGGACAGATACCGCACATTGGGCGTTTCTTTAGCGAACTGCCGCAGGACGGACAGGGTCCCGTCTTTGGAGCCGTCGTTGACGAACAGCAGCTCAAAGCCGCAGCCGTAGGCAGCGGTCATCTCCGCCTCCGTCTTCTGGATGGCCTCCAGGAAAAACGGCAGGGCGGCCTCCTCGTTATAACAGGGTACGATGATGGTGACCAGCATCCCCTTTACCTCTCTTTCTTGACCTCAGGACAGTTTGACCACCACTGTGCCGTCCACCATGCGGATACCTCCCGCGTCCGGGAAGGCAGGCATAGCCTGCACCTCCGGCATCTGGGAGAAATCCGTCTCTGTATCCCACACCAGGGGATAATTGAGATAGTCCGTCAGATAGCGGCCCAGATTGTATGTGGCGGAATAATCGCTCCACAGGCCTACCGTCTTGTCCAGCGCTCGGAATTCATCCCGGCCCCGGTTCAGGTACATGTTCCGGTCCAGCCGTCCCACGAAGGTCACCGGCGTCTCGCCGGGTACGTAGCCCTCCAGCAGCTCGATCCGGTCAATGATGCGGGCGGAAAGGGCCACGGTGGCGGTCTTGTCCAGTTCCTTTTTCAGATAGACCTGATTGGCGTACACCACATGCTGCCACAGCACGCAGCACAGCAGCACCGCCGCCACGGTCCGCAGGGGCGCTCCCGGCCGCACCTCCCTCTCCCGGCACAGCAGGGGCAGCAGATACAGCAGCTCGTTTGCAAAGGTCATCAGCTGGGTGGCGCTGCCCGCCAACAAAATGGCGGCGGAGTTAAAGGCCGTGGGGAGCAGGCACACCAGCACCAGCAACAGCGCCTTGTTTCCGATGTGCAACTGCTTGTCCATCAGGGTGCGGAGCAGATACCAGCCCAGCAGTGCCAGAAGCAGCCCGTGGACCACCGGCATCCACCAGCACAGCACACCGCCGGCGTCAAAAAGGCCCTTCACATAGTCCACATTGGCGTCCCGCACCAGCCCCAGCAGCTTGCCCAGACCGCCGCCGGCCAGCAGGGATTCCTCCACCCGTCGCTTGGCAACGCCGGTCACAGTACAAACCAGGGTCCACACTCCGAAATAGGCCACAAAGCCCACGGCTAGCAGGACCAGATACCGGACGCCCGCCAGGACCGCCCGGGAAAGGACCTCATTGTCCCGCAGCCGCACCATCACCAAAATCAGGCAGAGAGACGCTGCCACGGTGAAATAGGCCTGATAGACCGCCAGCGAAATGATCAGCGCCGCAAGCCCCGGAAGCACCCACCAGCGCGCCCGGTGAAAGCACCACACCGCAACCACCGCCAGAAACAGGGCAAAGGCATACTCGTCCATGCAGTAGACATAGGTGGCGCCCGTCAGGGTCAGGGCCAGATTGGTACACAGGAGCCCGCAGGTCAGCAGGATGCCGCCGGTGGTACGAATCGCAAACAAGTGGACCACCAGCCAGGCGGTCAGGGACATCCACAGGATGAACAGCAGCCCGATGAGCCAGGGCGCCGCTACATCCCCCTTCAGCAGCTCGTATACCGGAATGGCGAAGCGGCCAATGCTGGTGTAGAAGGAAAAGCTCCCGGTGGCGTAGGTGAAATAGGAGATGGAGTCGTGGGAGAAGAACTCGTTGAAAAACAGGAATCCATGGGCCGCAAAGGAGCACACCGCCGTGGCGCACAGCACCAGCCACGTCGTCCGCTTCCGCTCCGGCGTCCAGTATTTCCGCAGCCATCCATTGACCGGACAGCCTGTCCCCCGACGCAGTTCCATTTCATCACGCTCCATGCCGCATAATTTCACAGTGTAAGCATAGCACCAGCCCCTGGATTTTTCAACCCCCGGAATGGCCTTCCCGACTTGACAATTCCCGCTGAAACATAGATAATGTAGTTTATTGTATTGCGTAAAATTTCACATGGAGGTACTTTCATGACACTTGATATGGCTTTTTTTGACGAAATGGAAGCCCGCATCCCCAAGGGGAAGGTCCGGACCCGGTTCGCCCCCTCTCCCACCGGCTACATGCACGTGGGCAACCTGCGCACCGCCCTGTACACCTGGCTGATCGCCCGGCATGCGGACGGCACCTTTATTCTCCGCATTGAGGACACTGACCAGGGCCGTCTGGTGGAAGGCGCCACAGATGTGATCTACCGCACCATGGCCGAATGCGGCCTGACCCACGACGAAGGCCCCGATGTTGGTGGCCCCGTGGGGCCCTATATCCAGTCCCAGCGCCGGGACCTGTATCTGCCCTATGCCCAGCTGCTTGTGGAAAAGGGCGCCGCCTATTACTGCTTCTGTGAAAAGACCGAGTCCGAGGAGGACTCCGGCAACTTTGACCGGGCTGACGATCCCTGCCGTAACCTGAGCACCGAGGAGGTGGCCGCCAATCTGGCCGCTGGCAAGCCCTATGTCATCCGCCAGCGCATTCCCAAGGAGGGCACCACCACCTTCCACGATGTCTCCTTCGGCGACATCACCGTGGAGAACAAGACCCTGGACGACCAGGTGCTGCTGAAG
>CAYWYW010000051.1:0-15417 GCA_964462715.1 uncultured Oscillibacter sp. | reverse complement strand
ATCACCCAGTTTCCTATGTACACCAGATCCAGCAGATAGCGGTACTGCTGCTCCGTCAGTTCGATTTTCATGGGCAAACACCTCCCAGACTGTGATACAAAGCTATTATAGCAAAGTAATACGTAAAATTCCACATAAAAAACAGGGCAAAAAGACTAAAATCTGTCTTGCGGCAAACCTTGGGGCATAGTATAATAAATAGTCACGATGGAATGATGAGAGGTATGAGATCTATGGACATGCGGCCCATCGGCGTATTCGACTCAGGCCTGGGCGGCCTGACGGCGGTGCGCTCCCTGCGGCAGATCCTGCCGGAGGAAAACCTTATTTATTTCGGCGATACCGCCCGGGTGCCCTACGGCGGGCGCTCGCGGGAGACTATTCTAAAATATGCGCGGCAGGATGTCCGGTTTCTGCAGTCCTTTGACCTGAAGGCCATCCTGATCGCCTGCGGCACCGTCACCACCACGTCCCTGGATACCCTGCAAAAGGAAAACACCCTGCCCATCGTGGGGGTGGTGGAGCCCACCTGCCGCCGGGCGCTGCTGGTGACGAAGACCAAAAAGGTGGGCATCATCGCCACCCTGGCCTCCATCCGCTCCGGCGCCTACGAGGCGGTCCTGCGGCGGCTGGACCCGGACGTGGAGGTCATTGGAAAGCCCTGCCCCCTGTTTGTGCCCCTGGTGGAAAACGGCCGGTTCCGGCGTGGCGATGTAGTCATCGAAACAGTGGCCCGGGAGTACCTGGAGCCCCTGAAGGCCACCGGCATCGATACCCTGATCCTGGGATGCACCCACTATCCCCTGCTGACAGACATCATCGCCGACGTCATGGGGCCGGAGGTGACTCTGGTCTCCGCCGGAGAGGAATCCGCCTTTGAGCTGAAGCGGTTGCTGAAGGCTGACGGCCTCCGGGCGGAGGAGACCCGCCAGGGCCAGGCGGAGTTCTATGTCAGCGACCAGCCGGAGGATTTTGAACGCATTGCGTCGGTGTTTTTGCAGGAGGACATTCGCCACGTGGCACGGAGGATCGACATTGACCGGTATTGAGAACAATATGGAACCGAACGTACTGCCCGTGATGCTGTCCATCCGGGGCGAGCAGTATTTTGACGATGTAGACCCGGACGGCACGGAACTGCTGACTGCGGGCACCATGGAACTGCCGGGGGACGGCAGGATTCTCCTGGAATATCAGGAAACGGAGCTGACCGGCATGGAGGGGACTACCACGACCTTCGAGGTCAACGGCCCCCGGGTGACCCTGACCCGGATGGGGAAGGTGAATTCCCAGATGGTGTTTGAGGAGGGGCGGCAGCACACCTCCCTGTATGAGACCCCCTTCGGGGAGCTGACGGTGGACATCCAGACCAGCCGTCTCCGCCACAATCTCAGTGAGCGGGGCGGCGTTATGGATATCAAGTATTCCATCGCCGTGGAGCACACGGTCACAGGCCGGAACTGCTTCAAGATCCGGGTAAAACGGAAGAACTGACTGCCGGGATACTCCGCGCCATGGCGCGTCCAAGCATTTTGACAAAAGTCAAAATCTTGCCGCAGGCAGGCTTTGCCTGCCGAGGATATTCAATCAAGGGCTCCCATGCGGCGAGCCGCATGGGAAAGCACACGGTCACAGGCCGGAACTGCTTCAAGATCCGGGTGAAACGGAAACAATAAGCTAGAATTATCAACAGAAGAGGTATTGAGATATGATCAACATGATCCAGAACGCAAAGGACCAGGTGGCAGCCCTGGCTATGAATGCCTACCAGGCCGCCGTCGCCGACGGCACCCTGCCCCAGGCCGAGGTGAAAACTGCTCCCGTGGAGATCCCCAAGGACACCGCCAACGGCGACTTCACCACCACCTTCGCCCTGGCGGCCTCCAAGGCCCTGCGGCAGCCTCCCCGGAACATCGCCCAGACCCTGCTGGACCACATGGACCTGGAGGGCACCTACTTCACCTCCGCAGAGATTGCCGGCCCCGGCTTCCTGAATTTCCGGCTGGGGGACAGCTGGTATGAGGGCGTCTGCGCCGCCGTGGAGTCCGAGGGCGCGGACTATGGCACCAACGACGGTCTGAAGGGCAAGAAGTATATGGTGGAGTTCGTTTCCGCCAACCCCACCGGCCCCATGCATATGGGCAATGCCCGGGGTGGCGTACTGGGTGACACCCTGGCCTCCGTGCTGACCGCCTGCGGCGCCGACGTGACCCGGGAGTTCTACGTCAACGACGCCGGCCACCAGATCGACAAGTTCGCCCACTCCATCGAGGCCCGGTATCTCCAGATCATCCAGGGCGAGGAGAATGTCCCCTTCCCCGAGGACGGCTACCAGGGCGGCGACATCAAGGACCTGGCCCAGGCCTATTACGACCAGAACGGCGACAAGCTGCTGAACGTCCCTGAGGCGGAGCGGCAGGAGACCCTGGCCCAGTTCGGCCTCAGCGTCAACCTGCCCAAGATGAAGACCGACCTGCAGCGGTACAAGATCAACTACGACAACTGGTTCTATGAGTCCGCCCTCCACGAGAGCGGGTATGTGGCCGAGACCGTGGACATGCTGACCGAGAAGGGCTGGACCTATGAAAAGGACGGCGCCCTGTGGCTCAAGACCGCCGAGATCATGCGGGAGAACCTGCTGAAGGCCGGCAAGAAGGAGAAGGACATCGAAAAGCTGGAGCTGAAGGACGACGTGCTGCGCCGTGCCAACGGCTTCTACACCTACTTCGCCGCCGATATCGCCTACCACCGCAACAAGTTTGCCGTCCGGGGCTTCGACAAGGTCATCAACATCTGGGGCGCCGACCACCACGGCCATGTGGCCCGCTTGAAGGGCGCTCTGGACGCCCTGGGCCTCAACGGCAGCGAGAAACTGGACATCGTGCTGATGCAGCTGGTGAAGCTGCTGCGGGACGGCGAGCTGGTCCGCATGAGCAAGCGCACCGGCAAGGCCATCTCTTTGAGCGACCTGCTGGACGAGGTCAGCGTGGACGCCGCCCGGTGGTACTTCAACGCCAAGCCCGACACCCAGATGGAATTCGACCTGGGTCTGGCCGTCCGGGAGGACAGCGAGAACCCCATCTACTATGTGGAGTACGCCCACGCCCGCATCTGTTCCCTGCTGCGGGCGCTGGCCGAAGAGGGCGTCACCGTTCCCGCGCAGGCCGATGTGGACATGTCCATCCTGAAGGGGGAGAGCGAGCAGGCCCTCATCAAGCAGATCGCCCAGTTCTGCGAGGAGATCAAGCTGGCGGCCCGGGACTACGACCCCAGCCACATCAACCGCTACCTGCAGGAGCTGGCAGCCTGCTTCCACCGGTTCTACAACGCTTGCCGCATCAAGGGCGAGGAGCCTGCCGTCCAGGTTGCACGTCTGAAGCTGGCGGACGATACCCGTGTGGTGCTGAAAAACGGCCTCAAGCTGATTGGTGTGGACGCACCGGAGAAGATGTGAAATACCAGGGGCGGGCTCACAGCCCGCTCCTGATTTCTTTTGGATACGAGTATGGATAAGAGAGAAAAACAGTGGGCGGCCCTGAGAGCGGCGTTCCCCACCACCATCCCGGTGCTGACGGGATACGCCTGCTTGGGGCTGGCCTACGGCCTGCTGATGGCGGCCAACGGCTACGGCCCCCTTTGGTCAAGCCTGATGAGCGCCATCGGCTTCGGCGGTAGCATGCAGTATGTGGCCATCACCCTGCTGATGACGGCCTTTGATCCCCTGCAGGCGTTTTTGCTGGCCATCATGGTGAACGCCCGGCATATCTTTTATGGCCTCAGCATGCTGGACAAGTACAAGGGCCTGGGCAAGGTCCGCCCCTTTTTGATCTATGTTCTCAGTGACGAGACCTTTTCCCTGGTCTCCACCCTGGAGCCGCCGGAGGGTATTGCCCGGAAGGATTTTTACTTCTGGATCTCTCTGCTGGATTACAGCTACTGGATCATTGCCACAGCCCTGGGGGGCCTGCTGGGCCGCTTCCTCACTTTCGACACCACCGGCCTGGACTTTGCTCTGACAGCGCTGTTCGTGGTGCTGTTTCTGGAGCAGTGGAAGAAGAAGGAGAACCGGCCCGCCGGGGTCATCGGTCTGGCCTGTGCCGCTGTCAGCCTGGCGGTGTTCGGCCCGGATAACATGGTCATCGCCGCCATGGCACTGATCCTGGCGGCACTGCTGGGAGGGAGGAAGCGCTTATGTATCTGACACCTTTGCAGACGATTGCCATGATCCTGGCGGTAGCCGCCGGGACCCAGCTCACCCGCTGGCTGCCCTTCTGGCTGTTCCCGGAGCAAAAGGAGCCGCCCGCCTGGGTGCTCTACCTGGGACGGGTGCTGCCAGCCGCCACCATGGGCCTGCTGGTGGTCTACTGCCTGAAAGGCGTCTCCTGGACCGCCGCGCCTCACGGCGCCCCGGAGCTGCTGGCCATCCTGACGGTGGTGCTGCTGCACCGATGGAAGGACAACGTGCTCCTCTCCATCGCCGGCGGCACGGCGCTGTACATGCTGCTGGTGCAGGTGATTTTTGCATAAGGCCGAAAGTCCGGACGGCGGAAGCCGTCCGGACTTTTTGTTTCCGTTTCGTTATCATTCGCTCCCGGACTGTCATCATTTGTAGCGGTTTCGTCAGGAATTCCCCAAAAAATCGTGATAATCTGATGCCATCAAGAAAAGGAGGATACCGCCATGAAACGTGCATGGGCGCTGATTTTGATACTGGCCCTGCTGCTGACCGGATGCGCCCGGAAGCAGCCGGAACAGGAGAACACCCCGACACGGGAGCCCGGACAGACCGAGAGCGAAAAGCTGGCGGCGGAGGCCACCGGACTGTACAAGACCATCACAGACGGGGAGACCTTCCGGGTCACTGTGGAGGAGCCGGACGGCACCGAAACGGCCTTTGCCATCGTCAAGGGTGAAAACGACGGTAACGTGGCGGGACGGCAGCACGGCTTCGGGGACTACACCTGGTCTGCCGCATCCCAGGAAGAATGGAAGACCCTGCTGGCCTCCAAGGACCGGGGATACCTGCTGACCGTGGCCTCCCGGGACGGTACGGCCGCCATCCGCTGCTGCTCCGAAAGCGACCTGGTGGCCCTGGAGCAGGATGGAAAGACTTCCTATTATCAGGCGGTGAATCCCAAGGAGGGACAGGAGCCCTATGCGTGGAAGCTGTACGGGAATCTGGAGATGATCGCCCGGGACGCCATGATCTGTCAGGTGTGGTCCGTCACGGCGGACGGCGCCCTGTCCCCGGCGGAAGCGGCGGAGAGCTTGGCGGAGCAGGTAGTTGAGAACTACCGCAGCATTCCGGACTGGGTGGACCAGAAGCCGCTGGATGCCAAGGCGGGAAAAACCGAGGTATACGACGTCTATCTGGGCGAGCCCCAGCAGTTCTGCTGCAACATGGGCCTCCGGATAAAGCTGGAGAATCCGGAGAGCACCGAAGCTGGTTACTGGCAGGCCGGCGCGGGCCTGGACCAGCCGGACAGCCAAGGCTATTGGGGTTACGGTGGTCAGGTCTATGTAATGAAAAACCAGGACGGCGACTGGGCCATCAGGGAGCGGGGGACCGGCGGCTATTTCGTCCAGCCGCCCGTGGAGTACGAGAAGGGCACGGCGGCCCAGCTGGTGGAGGTATTCCGCCTGACGGAGGGGGAGACCCACGACTGGCGGGTGCCATACTACATATTGGCCCTACCCGAGGCCCAGATTGCCAAGCTGCCCGCAGCCATGGATGATCTGACGGAAGACCAGGCCCGGGAGCTGTGCCGCCTGTTAGAGAAGAATCTGGACCGTACCAAGGAGACCGGGGCCTGGAGCCGGGAGGACCTGCGGACGGCGCTGGGAAAATACGGCGGGCTTCTGGACGCATAATCCGCTCCAAGGCGCATACAATGAGACTGCGGCTCCGGCCGCAGTCTTTTTTGTCGGGAGGCTGGCATGCGCAAGCGGTTGTTTTTCTGGGAGCTGGCGGGGTTCCTGTTCACCTCGGCCATGGGCTCCCTGCTGCATTTTGTCTATGAATGGAGCGGCGGCAGCCTGGCCGCGGCGGTGGTCTCGGCGGTGAATGAGTCCACCTGGGAGCACATGAAGCTGCTGTTTGTTCCCATGTTCCTGTTTTCCGTGGTCCAGGCGTGTGTGCTGGGGAAAACCTATCCCAACTTTCTGGCGGTCCGGGCTGTCAGCACCCTGGCGGGACTGGCACTGATCCCCGTGCTGTTTTACACCTATACCGGCGTCTGGGGCCAGATGCGGGATTGGGCCAACATCGCGGTGTTCTTCCTGGCGGCCCTGGGGGCGTTTTTGCTGGATTTTTACTTGCTGCGGAGGAATCACCTGTCCGCCCCCTGGCAGCAGGTGCTGGGGCTGATCGTGCTGTGGGCCCTGGCGTTCTGCTTCGTCTGGTGTACCTTCCGCCCGCCCCATATCGCCCTGTGGCGGGACCCGGTCACCTGGATATACGGAATCTGAAACAAGGAGGGCCGTTTCGGCCCTCCTTGTTCACATCTATTTTACAATCCACCCACCTTGACCGCGTCCACTCCCCGGGGGTATAATGTCCCCATTGAGACAAAGGAGGTCTGCGGATGGAAACGAGTGTCCGAAAACCCGTGGCGCCCTTTTACGCCGTGGCGGTGGTTTGGCTGGTGTGCGGACTGCTGCTGCCCCTGTACGCACCGCTGCACTATGCGCTGGTGGCGGCGGCGTCTGTGGGAGTGTTTGCCCTGACCAGTGCAATTTGCAAAAACGCCGGGACCATCGGCGGCACGGAGCAGGCGGCCCCCAAGGCCGCGGAAAAACCCAAGGAGGAGTCCACTGGCAACCCTGAGCTGGACAAGATGCTGAAGGACGGCCGTCTGGCCATTGCGGAGATGAAGCGGCTGGACGACAACATCGCCGACCCCGGTATCTCCGCCGACATTGTCCGGCTGGAGCAGGTATCCCAGAAAATCTTCGACGAGGTGAAGCGGGACCCCAAGAAGCTGCCCCAGATCCGGCGGTTCATGGACTACTACCTGCCCACCACCTTAAAGCTGCTGAACAGCTATGACCGCATGAGCGGCACCGGCGTCTCCGGTGAGAACATCGACTCCACCCTGGCCAAGGTGGAGGGCATGATGCGCACGGTGGTGGCGGCCTTTGAAAAGCAGCTGGACAGCCTGTACGGCGCCGAGGCTCTGGATATCTCCACGGACATCACCGTCCTGGAGACCATGATGGCCCGGGAGGGCCTGGCGGGCGAGCAGATGAAGTCCGACCCTGTGATGAAGGATGACACGGATATCAAACTGGAACTGTAAAAGCGCATAACGTCTGAATGATATGGAGGAGAAACGAATGAGCGAGAACAACATGATGCCCGAGCTGACCCTGGACCCCCAAGCCCCGGAGGCCGCCCCCGTTCTGGTTCTGGACGCGGAGGTCGTGACCCCCGCCACCCCTGCCGTTGTGGAGCCCCCGGCGGCGGATATCGTCCCCGCCAAGCTGGACGACAGCATGCTGTCTGAGGCGGAGAAGCAGGTAGTGGAGGACTTCTCCAAGAAGATCAACATCATGGACTCCAACCTGATCCTGCAGTATGGCGCCGCCGCACAGAAAAACGTGGCGGGCTTTTCCGAAAACGCCCTGGCTTCCGTCCGGTCCAAGGATCTGGGCGAGGTGGGCAAGTCCCTCTCTGAACTGGTGGTGGAGCTGAAGGGCTTTGGCCAGGAAGAGGAGAAGAAGGGCCTCTTCGGCATGTTCAAGAAGGCCGGCAACAAGCTGGAGACCATGAAGGCCCAGTATTCCAAGGTAGAGGCCAACGTGGACAAGATCGCCCGGGAGCTGGAGCAGCATCAGGTCACCCTGCTGAAGGACGTGGCCATGTTTGACCAGATGTATGAGCTGAACCTGAAATATTACAAGGAACTGACTATGTACATCCTGGCCGGCAAGAAGAAACTGGAGGATGTGCGGACCAACGAGCTGCCCGCCCTGAAGGCCCGGGCGGAGCAGACCGGCGCCCAGGAGGACGCCCAGCGGTACAACGACACGGCCCAGATGTGCGAGCGCTTTGAGAAGAAGCTTCACGATCTGGAGCTGACCCGCATGATCTCCATCCAGATGGGCCCCCAGACCCGTCTGCTGCAGAACAACGATACCCTGATGGTGGAGAAGATCCAGTCCTCTCTGGTAAACACCATCCCCCTGTGGAAGAGCCAGATGGTGCTGGCACTGGGCATGGAGCACAGCCGTCAGGCCACCGCTGCCCAGAGCGCCGTTACGGAGATGACCAACGATCTGCTGAAAAAGAATGCCGACATGCTGAAGATGGGCACCATCGAGACCGCAAGAGAGGCGGAGCGCAGCATTGTGGACATCGAGACTTTGCAGCACACCAACCAGCAGCTGATCGCCACCCTGGACGAGGTGCTGAACATCCAGCGGGAGGGCGCCCAGAAGCGCCAGGCAGCCGAGGTGGAGCTGGGCAAGATCGAGGGCCAGCTGAAGCAGAAGCTTTTAGAACTCCGGAATTAAGGCTCCGGCCCTCCGCAGGGCGGGGCGCCCCCACCCCGCCGTATGGCCTCCGGCTTCCGGTAGAATTCGTAGAGGCGGCTATCAGCCGCCCGTCAACTGCGGGAGTTTTTGATCTGAGGAACAATTGCCTATGAAAATATTTGAAAAGCGTTCTGTGGCGGCGGCTGTTATGGCGCTGGCCATCCTGGCTGGCGTGCTGCTGGGCCAGGCCAGAAAGCCGGCAGACACCAGTGCACCCTCTACCGCTGTGGTGGGCACTTATACGTATACCTACGACCACGCCGGGGTGCTGTCGGACAAAACCATGAAGCACATCGACGCCATGAATACCTCCCTCTTTGCCCAGACTGGCGCCCAGATCATGGTGGTGACAGTGGATTCCACCGGCGGGACGGACATCGTCCAGTACGCCACGGACCTGGGCAACCGGTACGGTGTGGGCTCTGCGGAGCGGGACAACGGTTTGGTGATCGTCCTGGCGCTGGAGGACATTGCCCAAAACGGCCTGAAGGGCGACTATGGCGTCTCCGGCGGCGACGGCCTGTACAAATACGGACAGGAGCTCACCAGCCTGCTGTACTATTACATGGAGGACGACTTTGCCGCCGGAGATTACGATGCCGGTGTGAAAAAGACCTTCGACGCCTACATCGACTGGTTCGCAGACTTCTACAACGTCACCATCAAGGAAAACTACATCCCCGCTGTCCGGGAGACCTACTCGACCGCCAGCGGCTATTGCACCCAGACCACGGGTTACCTGGCCCCCACGGCGGGCGCTGTGTTTGCCCAGCTTATCCTGATCCTGGTGGTGCTGCTGGTGATTTGGGTCATTCTGGACCGGATGCGCTATAACCGCTACCGCAGGCGGTACATGATGCCCGGCATGGGTATTCCCACCCGGAGGTATTATCCCATCTTCTGGGGACGGCCCCGGCGGAGAAAGCCGCCCAAGCCCCCCAGACCGCCCAGAGGGCCGGGCGGCCCCGGCATGGGCGGCGGTCCTTCACCCCGCCCGCCCCGCAGCAGCGGCGGCAGTCACAGACCGCCCACCGGCGGGAGCCGGGGCGGCAGCTTTGGCGGCGGCTCCTTCGGAGGCAGTTCCTTTGGCGGGAGCCGCGGAGGCTTCGGTGGCGGTGGCTCCTTCGGCGGTGGCTTTGGCGGCAGCCGTGGCGGCTTCGGAGGGGGCGGTTCCTTCGGGGGCGGCTTCGGCGGCAGCCGTGGAGGCGGCGGAGGTTTCGGCGGACGCCGGTAACGATGCAAAAAAGATGCACGGTTTCCACCGTGCATCTTTTTATTTCAGGATCTCCATGGTCAGCAGGCCGTCGGTGCCCCGGGTGCGGTAGCCGTTGGGGTTCACATAACCCCGCTTCTCGTAAAAATCCAGGGCGTTTACAGATGAGGTGAGCCAGATGCGCTTTGCCGCCGCGCACCATTCGTCCGCCTCCAGCGCGTCAAACAGCTGGGCGCCCAACCCCCGGCCGATGGTCTCCGGCAGCAGGAAGGCGGCGATGATCTCGCACTCCCGCTCTCCGGTCTGAACCACGGTGCCGGTGCCCACGATGGCGCCGCCCTCCGTCATCACATACATGTGGCCGTCTCCGGCGATCTGGACCACGGTCTCCGGGGTGTACCGGGCATACAGCCAGTCGATCTCGTCCTTGGGACAGTAGTGGGCATTGACCTCCAGCAGCGTCCGGCGCAGGAGAGCGGACAGAGCGCCCTCGTCGCCGGGTAAATACCGTCTGATCTCCGCCATATCACACCGACAGGGAATCGGCCAGTTCCAGGCCGGGGTTGTGTTTGGTCAGGAAGCCCACGCTCCACTCGCCGCCGAATGCCACCAGTAGCCGGTCCCGGAAGTCCTCCAGAATGGCGGAGCCGGTGCACAGCACCAGGTCCTCGGGGTTGCAGGGGCAGTTGGTGATGAGCCGCAGGTGGTCGTAGGGCAGGCCGGTCATATAGAGGTCCACTCCGTACTCGTTCTTCATGCGGTACTCGAACACGTCGAACTGCAGAGTGCCGACTACGCCCACGATCACTTCCTCCAGGCCCGCGCCGGGGATCTTGAAGATCTGGATGGCGCCCTCCTGGGCGATCTGCTCGGTGCCCTTGATGAACTGCTTGCGCTTCATGGTGTCCTTGGGGCTGACCCGCATGAAGTGCTCCGGCTCAAAGGTGGGAATGCCGGAGAATTTGAACTTCTTGCCGGGGACGGTGATGGTGTCGCCGATGGCAAACAGGCCGGGGTCGAAGACGCCGATGATGTCGCCCGCGTAGGCCTCCTCCACGATCTCGCGCTCAGCGGCCATCATTTGCTGGGGCTGGCTCAGCCGCAGCTTCTTGCCGGACTGCATGTGGTAGTATTCGGTGTCCCGCTGGAACTTGCCGGAGCAGATGCGCATGAAAGCTAGCCGGTCCCGATGGGCCTTGTTCATGTTGGCCTGAATCTTGAAGACAAAGGCGGAGAAGTCCTCGCTGAACACATCTACCTCGCCCTGATCGGAGACCCGGGGCAGGGGTGGGGTGGTCATGCGGAGGAATTCCTCCAGGAAGGGCTCCACGCCGAAGGTAGTCAGAGCGGAGCCGAAGAACACGGGGGACAGGGTGCCGTTACGGACGGCCTCCATGTCGAACTCCCGTCCGGCGCCCAGCAGCTCCACTTCCTCCCGCAGGGCGGCGGCCTTCTTCTCACCGATCATCTCTTCCAGAGCGGGGTCCTCCAGAGCAACCTCGGCAGAACTGACCTTTTTGCCCCGCTCCTCGGCCTGGAAGAACAGAATGCGCTGCTTCTCCCGGTCATAGACACCCTGGAACTCCTTGCCACAGCCGATGGGCCAGTTGACGGCGTAGGTGTCGATGCCCAGCTCCCGCTCCACCTCCTCGCACAGGTCCAGAGGGTCCCGGGTCTCCCGGTCCATCTTGTTGATGAAGGTGAAAATGGGAATGTGCCGCAGGGCGCAGACCTTGAACAGCTTTCGGGTCTGGGGCTCCACGCCTTTGGCACCGTCGATGACCATGACGGCGCTGTCGGCGGCCATCAGGGTCCGGTAGGTGTCCTCGGAGAAGTCCTGGTGGCCCGGAGTGTCCAGAATGTTGATGCAGAAGCCGCTGTGCTGGAACTGCATGACGGAGGAGGTGACGGAGATGCCGCGCTGCTTCTCGATCTCCATCCAGTCGGAGGTGGCGGCCTTGGCCCGCTTGCCCTTGACCTCGCCGGCCTGGGCAATGGCGCCGCCGTACAGCAGGAATTTCTCCGTCAGGGTCGTTTTACCGGCGTCGGGGTGGGAGATGATGGCGAATGTCCGCCGCCGGGTGATTTCTTCTTGCAGGGTGGGCATGAAATTGCCTCCTTTTATTTTACAAATGTACAGACTTAATCAATTTATCACAAAAGGTTCCGGATTGCAAGGCTGTTCAGCAGAAAAGCCGGGACTTCCCGCCTTGAAAACGACGCTTTCCTGTGGTACGATAACCAAAGTGATATCCGGGAAAAGGGAGTGGGAGAATGTCGACGCCGACACATCGGTTCGATGGGCTGGATACCATCCGGGGGATCACCCTGGTCAGCATGATCGCCTATCACACCTGCTGGGACATGGTCTATATCTTCGGCGCGGACTGGGACTGGTACCGCTCCGACGGTGCCTATCTCTGGCAGCAGAGCATCTGCTGGACCTTCATCCTCCTGTCCGGCTACTGCTGGCACCTGGGCCGCCATCATGGAAAACGGGGCCTGCTGGTCTTCGGCGGCGGAGCCTTGGTCTCCGCCGCCACATTCGTGGCGATGCCGGAAAATCTGGTATTTTGCGGCGTGCTGACCCTGCTGGGCGCCGCTGTTCTGTTGACCATTCCTCTGGACCCACTGCTGTGGCGGATTCCCGCCCGGGCTGGCCTGGCGGGGAGCTTTTTGTTGTTTCTGGTGACCAGGGACGTGAACAGCGGCTATCTGGGCTTTGAGGGTGCCCATCTGTTGGCGCTGCCCCGGGGCTGGTATGGGAATTACTTCACCGCCCTCCTGGGCTTCCCACAGCCGGGATTCTATTCCACCGATTATTTCTCCCTGCTGCCCTGGATTTTTTTGTTCTGGACAGGCTATTACCTGTACCGCCTGCGGCAGCAGGAGCCGCCCCGGCTGTCCCTGCCGGCGGTGACGGCCCTGGGCCGCCATTCCCTGGCGATATACCTGCTGCATCAGCCGGTGGTCTACGGAGTATTGTGGGCAGCTCATACGCTGCTGTGATAAAAATGGAGTTATTTGCATGAAGAAACTGGTTGTGGGCATTCTGGCCCATGTGTGAGCAATAGCCTCTACTCTACAGTCCGGAAATTGAAAAATACCGGTGTTTTGTGAGGTTTTGGACTATGAAAAGTGGTGAAATTAAGGAAAATGTGAAATTTGAGTATAGTCACAAGCAGTTTGACTTGAATAAAGTGATTGAGATCACTGAAAAAATCAACGAAATCCTGATTGAAGTTGATCCCACGCTTCAAGGGTAACTCAGCGTTGCAAAACGGCGGGCGCTCTACCCGATACAGATTCCTGCCCAGCAGAGTAAACCTTGCCGATAACAGAATAAGAGCGTAGATTTAGCAGCTACTTGTTTCGTGAGAACAGGTAGCTGCTTTTTCATAGATAATACAGAACGGTGGTGATTCTGTGCGCACACTAAAGTTGCCATATTTTTATGGACATGAAGCCCAGCTCTAACAGCATCGCTTCCGGACAGGTTCTGCAATCTCCCTACACTTGGGAGAAAGCAAAACTTGTGGTGCGGGAAATGACGGATCTGCTGTCCCTCGACTTGGTAGATAAAGGACAGGTGACTGACCAACTCATTCCGACAATTGGATATGACATTGAGAATTTGAAAGATCCAAATATCAGAAAAGACTATCATGGTGCCATCACAACTGACCACTATGGCCGAGCGATACCCAAGCACGCCACCGGCACAGCAAACCTGGGCTGCCGCACGGCATCCACCAAGCTGTTGACGCAGGCGGTCCTGGAACTGTATGGCCACATTGTAGATCCCAAACTGCTGGTCCGGCGCATTTCTATCTCCGCAAACCATGTGGTCAGTGAGAAAGATGCGCCGAAAAAAGACGTCGCGGAGCAACTTGACCTTTTCGCCGATTACGCTACCAAACAGCAAAAGCAGGCAGAAGAAGCGGAGTTGGCCCGCGAAAAGAAGATGCAGGAAACCATGCTGACGATCAAAAAGAGGTTTGGCAAAAATGCGATTTTGAAAGGCATGAATCTGGAGGAGGGCGCTACCGCCAGAGAACGAAACAGTCAGATCGGAGGCCACAGAGCATGACTGCCAGGTATGACGGTATTATGAACCTGCCGTATCCCAATTCTTCAAAGCACCCCCGCATGACGGCTCTTGGGCGAGCGGCCCAGTTTTTGCCCTTTGCGGCGCTTACCGGCTTTGAAGGCACCATCCGAGAAACTGCCAGATTGACTGACTCAAAAGCAGAACTGGACGAGAACAAGGTGGCTGCATTGGATATGAAACTACGGTTTTTGCTGACCATCTCCCAGAATGTCCGGAGGTGTCTATTACCTTCTTTCAGGCTGATAGCAAAAAGGAAGGTGGTTCCTATAAAGAAATCACAGGGGCTGTCAAAAAAATAGATACCTATGAAAAAACTGTTACTATGACAGACACAACAGCAATCCCAATTTCGAATATTTTTGAAATCACTAGCAGCGTGTTAGTCTTATTTGACAAAGCAGGCACATGACAAATATATCGGAATAAGATTGTGCATTTTATTCTGCAGAAGCGCAAGGCCACGGCATCGAGCCTCGACCTTGTGCTTTTGTAGCAGATATCACTTTTGCTTGTGAATGTGACAATAGACATTCTTCAGTTAATTATTTTGGGATAAAAACCTCCCACGGGTCTATTTCAGAACGCGGATCAGAGGGTACAGGTTTTCCAGCATATAATCCTAAGTATAGAATGGCCTAAACAATTGGGAAAAACACACAATCTTTCTCTTTAATTTGTATATCTGCAATATAGGGAGCTGCTTGTTATTTCGATATAATTTCGATATAATTTTAAATATAATCCTTTGGACTCCTCAAAATGAATAGTCACAAAGCAAACGCAGATGCAGATAAAGTCTGTAAAGTGGATTTTGCGAAGATAGATAGATAGATGTGGGAAGAACTAGAAGTATTTCGCAATATTGAAAGAATTTCAGAAGCAGAGCAAAATCTTTTACTTGGATTTATCTGTTGTAGAATTCTCTTAGATCTTTACAGCACAATTGTTGTAGTTATTTTACCATGTGACAAGGTTCTTCACATGTAAATATAATTAAAAACTTACTTTTGCTAAAATATTAATTACTACAATCACATACCAAAAATGACCTAGCATCTCATGGAAGATGCTAGGATGAGGAAATTCGGTGAGAGTCCGAAACGTGCCGGCACTGTAAGCGAGAGACTCGGCCTAAACGCCCGGTGGGCGCTGAACGTGAGTTCGCCATTGGAGAGATCTGAGAAGGTGGGCAGTGAGTCGCGGGAGGGATTTTCCTCCTTATCGCAAGTCAGGAGACCTATTTTTGGAGGTTTGACAGGGGTGTGGGGACCCTGCTGTCTCTTGCTGTGGGAATAGCGGCCATGGCAGTCCTTGGGACTGCCGTGGCTGTTTGTTTTTTTATGAAGGAGAATTTGCTGTGGAAAATCGGAGAGAACGGGAGACCCGGCACTATATGTTCTTTCAAAATAGAGAATGTGAGATGTTCCCTTGCCACTCCGGCATACCGGAGAAGGTGTTCAACTGCCTTTTTTGCTATTGCCCATTATATGCACTGGGCGAGGCCTGCGGAGGCGGGGTCGCCTATATGCAGTGAAAAATCAGAGACTGCTCCGGTTGC
>CAYWYW010000050.1:0-15700 GCA_964462715.1 uncultured Oscillibacter sp. | reverse complement strand
ACGTCATCGCCATCCCCACCACCTGCGGCACCGGCTCTGAGTGCACCAACATCTCTGTGGCTATCGTCAAGGACGAGAAGGACGGGGTCCTCACCGGCGGCGAGACCAAGCTGGGCCTGGTTTCCGACGACATCATCCCCAACAAGGTCTGCCTGATCCCCGACCTGCTGCGCACCCTGCCCTACAAGCCCTTCGCCTGCTCTGCCATCGACGCTCTGGTGCATGCCACCGAGTCCTTCCTGAGCCCCCACCGCAAGACCATCACCTCCGAGCTGTTCAGCGAGAAGGCCATGGACATGATCCTGAAGGGCTTCAAGCTGCTGGACGAGAAGGGTCCCGACGCCCGGTTCGAGTACATGGACCAGTTCGTCACCGCTTCCTTCTACGCCGGCATCGCCTTCCTGAAGGCCGGCTGCGGCCCTGTCCACGGCATGAGCTTCCCCCTGGGCGGCACCTATCATGTGCCTCACGGCGAGTCCAACTACATGCTGTTCGGCGCCATCATGGACTACTATGATGAGAAGAACCCCGACGGCGAGATCATGAAGTTCAAGAACCTGGTGGCCGGCATTCTGGGCTGCGAGCCCAAGGACGCCATCCCCGAGATGAACGCCCTGCTGCAGCGCATCCTGCCCCTGCGGCCCCTGCGGGACTGCGGCTTCACCGAGGCCGACTTCAAGACCTTCCCCCAGTCCGTGGAGACCAACCAGCAGCGCCTCATGACCAACGCCTACTATCCCTTCGATCTGGAAAGCGAAGAGGCCATCTACCGCAAGTGCTATTGATTTCAAGCAAAAAAACAGGGCCGGCTCAGCCGGTCCTGTTTTTTTGCGCTTATTTGGTTTCCGTATCGTCTTTTCTCGACGCTGGAAGTCCTTCCCAGGCCGTTGTACTCTTCCACCAGGCCACGAGATACAGCACAACTACCGCAAAACCCACAACGATCAGAACTGTCGCCAGCACGAAAAGGATAGTCAGATTGGCCAGATTTACCATGAGACTTAGCAGGCAGCTCAACACCTCACCAGCCGCCAGCCCTTTCCACCACTGATAAAGGGTTCTGCCCTTCAGATCCACCGCCCGCCGTATCTCCATATCCAGAACGCCCTGGATCAGCATCCAAGCCACATACAGGGACACCACGGCGGCGATCAGGTTCAGAATAGATATCAGCCAGCCGCCCCCAGAGGTGACCCCAAGCAGCGCCCCCACCCACAGGATGGCTGTGTACCCCGCCATGCCTGCCGCAAAAAGCCGCGAATTTCGAAAAAAAGTGCTCTCCCCTTCCAGTTCCTTTGTTCCCCAGAGCAGCAGAAGGCAGCCCGCAAAGTCCGGGAGGATGTTCAGGCTGTGCTGGTTCAGGTTCAGGTTGAAGTCCAGGAATATCAAAAGAAATCCCCAAAAGGATTTTTTCACCGTTTCTTCTCCTCCTCTTTCACCCGGTCAGCATACCGTTTGCCATAGCGCAGCACCAGGACGCCTGCCACGATCTTGACAATGCCGTATAAGGCAGGCAGCCAGAGAATACCTGTCATCACAGTTGTCATAGAACTCATATCTGTTTCTCCTCACCAAATTTTAAGTCCAAAATTCAGGAAACCGTGAGTCATCAGAAGGATCGCCAGCAAACCCAGCAGGTCCATCACGCCCCAGGCCACCAGGACCCATCCCAGAAGATAGCCCTTCGTCTTGGCGAGATAGGCGAGCCTTTCCACCCAATCGCGCTTTTGCGCTTCCCCCGATGGCGCCGTTGTCTCCGTATCGCTCTTTTCTTCCGCCTGCTGCCGCAGCAGGTAGTCCGTGGTGACACCGAACAAGTCCGCCAGTGCAACAACCTTCTCTGTCTCCGGCATGGTCTCATCCCGCTCCCAGCGGCTCACCGCCTGACGGCTGACATTCACCTTCTCCGCCAAGGAATCCTGGCTCATACCCGCCTTTTGCCGCAGGTTCTGCAATTTTTCTCCAAAGGTCATCGCTGCACTCCTTTCCTTGATGACTTGATTTTATCAGAAACGGCATCGGCCGTCCAGCAACCTGGCATGGAACTTTCGCAACCTGAGATTGCGGTCCAAAAGAACGCGAAAAAAGCGGCCACGTACGGGCCGCCTGCAAGCAACATGATTCAGAAATTCTTCCACTGGTCGGATTCCAGGAAACGCACCGCGTCCGCCGGGGTCAGTCCCCGGCTGGTCACCGCCTGATGCAGCATCTGATAGGCCAGCCGGTTGGCGCCGGCCAGCGCAATGGCCCGGTCCAGAGTCTCCTCTGCAAAGCCGACAGCTTCCAACTGACGGATATGCCGTGTCACATCCATGTTTCCCACCGCCTTTTCCCCGTTAGTATATCTGATTTCCGGGAAAAATCGCAAGCAGAAATCCGTTAAATTTGCGTAAAATATATCATAAATTTCCGTCATTCTGTCAAAACCGGCAGGTCCACAATGTTCAGCCCCCGCTGCATGGCGTACTCCACCGTGTACCGGGTGCCGCCGGGGGACCCGTCAAAAGCGGCGATCAGCAGCGAGGCGTGGTCTACTATGTACCGGTCCCGCCGCTGCATGCAGGCAGAACTGTACTGGGAGGAAACCATGGTCTCAAAATCGCAGGCAGCCACCAGCCGCCGGTACCGCTCCCGCTGGGCCGCCGGCCAGGTGTCGGCCTGGGTGGGACAGGGGATAGCAGCTTCCACCGTCACCTCCGGGTGCCGCTCCCGCAGAGCCAGCACGCACTCGCAGAAATACAGGTCACAGCCCATGGCCATGCCGCAGAGGAAATGGCGGTAGCCCTCCTCGTAAGCGGTCTCCACCGCGTCCGCCAGCCTCCGCTTCAGCGCCAGGCAGCGGGCGTCCTCTTCGTTGTATCTCCAGGGCAGCTTGGCGGGCCGGTGCCCGGTGAAGCAGCAGGATTCTTGTCTGGCCCGCATGGCGGCACCCCCTTCCTCATCTTTGCTCTCATTATAGAACATCTGTTTGAAATTGTAAAGACGAACAGAGGAAAAATTAGGGGTTGCATTTCTCCCGGGACTGTCGTATACTATCCACAGAAAACAACTGAATACTTTGTCTTCAGGGCGGGGCGTAATTCCCCACTGGCGGTAAAGTCCGCGACCGGATATCGCAAGATATCCGCTGACCCGGTGAAACTCCGGGACCAACAGTATAGTCTGGATGGAAGAAGATGAGTGCGGCAAAGCCGCGCGCTTTTTGCGCGCTCCCTTGTTGTTTGTTCACCTTGGAGAGAAGTCAAAGCATCCAGGGTGTTTTCAAAACAACAAAGGAGTGTATTTTTATGTCTCAATCCAACGCCGCCAGTGTCTCCACCAGCCGGAGCCGCACCCACAAGCTGGCAGTCACCGCCATGCTGTCCGCCGTCGCCTTCATCCTGATGTTCATTGAATTTCCCATTCCGGCCCTGATCCCCTCTTTTGTGAAGCTGGATGTCTCTGACCTGCCGGAGCTGCTGGCAGCCTTCTCCCTGGGCCCCATCTACGGCGTGGTGGTCACCCTCCTGAAGAACCTGCTGTTCATTCTCCTTCACGGCACCTCCTCCGCTTATGTGGGCGAACTGTTCAACTTCCTGATGGGTGCTGTGTTCTCTTTTTCCGCCGGCTTCATCTATCAGCGGAAAAAGTCCCGCAAAAGTGCACTGATCGGCGCTATCGTCGGTGCGGTTCTGATGGCTGTACTCTCTGTGCCCCTGAACTATTTCGTGGTCTATCCCGCTTATGTGGTGTGCTACAATATGCCCCTGGAAGCTATCATTGGTATGTATCAGGCGATCCGGCCCTCCACCAACGGCCTGCTGGAGTGCCTGCTGATCTTCAATATGCCCTTCACCTTCTGCAAGGGCATGCTGGATGTGCTGCTGTGCTTCCTGATCTACAAGCCCCTGTCTCCTCTGCTGCACAAATAAATCTCCTATGCTATCTTAAAAAGGGCGGTGCGCTTTGGCGTACCGCCTTTTCCGGTTTCCAGCCAAATACGGCTTTTCAAATACGAACAGATGTGCTATTATATGGGCATGCAGCAATCTTTGCCGAGAGGGGGGCTCTGCCGTGGACCGGGTGATCCTGCACTGTGATCTGAACTGTTTTTACGCCTCCGTGGAGCTGCTGAACCATCCGGACCTGCGGGAGGTGCCCATGGCCGTCTGCGGTGACCCTCACTCCCGCCACGGCATCATTCTGGCGAAAAACGAGCCTGCCAAAAAGTTCGGCGTTCAGACGGCGGAAACCATCTGGCAGGCCAAGAAGAAGTGTCCCGACCTGGTGCTGCTGCCGCCGCACCACGACCTGTACCGGGAGTACTCCCGGAAGGTCAACGCCATCTATGACCAGTACACCGACCTGGTGGAGCCCTTCGGCATCGACGAAAGCTGGCTGGATGTAACAAATACCCTCCACCTCTTCGGCGGGGACGCCAGGGCGCTGGCGGACACCCTGCGGGAGCGGATGAAGTGGGAACTGGGACTGACCCTGTCCGTGGGCATCAGCTTTAACAAGGTCTTTGCCAAGCTGGGCAGCGACTATAAAAAGCCCGACGCCACCACCGTCATCTCCCGGGAAAACTGGAAGCGCATCGTGTGGCCCCTGCCGGTGGGGGACCTGCTGTACGTAGGCGGCGCCGCCCGGAAGCTGTTGAAGCAGTACGGCGTGGAGACCATCGGCCAGCTGGCCGCCTGCAAACCGGAGATGCTGGAGACCCTCATGGGAAAAATGGGGACCCAGCTTTCCGATTACGCCAACGGCCTGGACACAGACCCTGTCCGCTCCCGGTACGAGGCGGAGCCGGTGAAGTCCGTAGGCAACGGCACCACCTTCCCTGAAAATCTCACCACCCGGGACCAGGTCCTGAGCGGCATCGCCATGCTGGCGGACTCTGTGGCCACCCGGCTGCGGCACGCCGGCCTGTACGCCGGGGGCATCCAGGTGACGGTCCGGGACCCCCAGTTCCATGACCGCTCCCGCCAGCGGCAGCTCACTGCCCCCACTCACCTGATTCGAGATCTCACCGATGCCGCTATGGAGCTGGTGGACCAGCTATGGAAGCCGCCGTCCCCGATCCGGGCCCTGACCGTCACCGCCATCCATCTGGTCCAGGAGGGAGAGGCCTACGAGCAGGTGGACCTGTTCACTGCCTCCGCCGCCCCCAAAAAGGAGAAGCAGGAAAAGCTGGAGGGGGCCATGGACCAGATCAGAAAGAAGTACGGCAGCCGCGCCATCATCTTCGGCGCCTGCCAGCCGGAAAAAGAGGAGGACCCCCTGCCATGACCAGGATCGAAGAAAAGCAGCAGCTGCGCCGCATCATGCGGGCGCTGGAGGGCAACCTTGCCGCCCGCTACAAAGAGGAGAGCAGCCGCGCCATCGCCGCCCATCTGCTGGCCATGCCGGAATACCAGGAGGCGGGCACGGTGTTCTGCTTCGTGGGAACGGACCGGGAGATCGACACACGGCCCATTCTGGAGGATATTCTGGTGGCCGGGAAACGACTTTGCGTCCCCCTGTGCACGGGCAAGGGCATCATGGAGCTGCGGCAGGTCACGGACCTGGGGCAGCTGGTGCCCGGGGCCTACGGTATTTTGGAGCCTCCCACCGATACTCCCCTGGTGGCCGTGGACGAGGTGGACTTTGCGGTCCTCCCCTGCCTGACCTGCAACCATCTGGGCCAGCGGCTGGGCCAGGGCGGCGGCTACTATGACCGCTTTCTCTCCCACTACCGGGGCGGTACAGTGCTGCTGTGCCGGGAGAAACTCATCCGGGAGGAGATCCCCCTGGAGCCTCACGACTACCCGGTCCCATGGGTGCTGACGGAGCGGGGCCTCTATGAGGACGGCACCCCCGCCCGCCTGTGCTGAGTGACAAATCCAGTAAATTTTAACGATTACCTCGGTGAAAATCCGTGAAAAATGGGGCTTGTAAAATCCTGTCGATTTGCGTACAATAGAGGCCATATACACTTTGATACGCTAAAGGAGGAATCTTCCCATGCTCCAGCAGTCCATGGATCTTATTACCCGGTACGACCCGGAGGTCGGTGCCTCCATTCAGGAGGAGTTTGCCCGGGAACGCCGGAACATCGAACTGATCGCGTCCGAGAACATCGTCAGTGAGGCCGTCATGCTGGCTATGGGTACCTGCCTGACCAATAAATACGCCGAGGGCTATCCCGGCAAGCGGTACTACGGCGGATGCTACGCCGTGGACATCACCGAGGAGATCGCCCGGAAGCGGGCCTGTCAACTGTTTGGCTGCAGCTACGCCAATGTCCAGCCCCACTCCGGCGCCAACGCTAACCTGGCAGCCTTCTTCGCCCTGCTGCAGCCCGGTGACACCGTGCTGAGCATGAGCCTTGCCCACGGCGGCCACCTGAGCCACGGCAGCCCCGTCAACATCTCCGGCAAGTATTTCAACATCGTCTCCTACGGCGTGGCCGACGACACCGAGGTCATCGACTACGACAAGGTGCTGGAGCAGGCGAAGGAATGCAAGCCCAAGCTGATCCTGGCGGGCGCCAGCGCCTATCCCCGGACCCTGGACTTTCCCCGGTTCCGGGCCATTGCCGACGAGGTGGGCGCTTACCTGATGGTGGACATGGCCCACATCGCCGGCCTGGTGGCCGCCGGGGTCCATCCCTCCCCCACCCCCTACGCCGACGTGGTGACCACCACCACCCACAAGACCCTCCGGGGTCCCCGGGGCGGCATGATCCTCTGCAACGATGAGGCCATCTACAAGAAGATCAACTCCGCCGTGTTCCCCGGCACCCAGGGCGGTCCCCTGGAGCACATCATCGCAGCCAAGGCCGTGTGCCTGGGCGAGGCCCTAAAGCCGGAATTCAAGGCCTACGGACAGCAGGTGGTGAAGAACGCCAAGGTCCTGTCCGAAGAACTGACCAAGCAGGGCTTCCGGCTGGTGTCCGGCGGCACGGACAATCATCTGATGCTGGTGGACCTGCGGCCCTTCCACATCACCGGCAAGGAGTTCGAGCACCGCCTGGACGAGGTGCAGATCACCGTCAACAAGAACGCCATCCCCAACGACCCGGAGAAGCCCTTCGTCACCAGCGGCATCCGGGTGGGCACCCCCGCCGTCACCTCCCGGGGCTTCAAGGAGCCGGAAATGGTGAAGATCGCCCAGTGGATGGCCCTGGTAGCCCGGGACTTTGAGGCCAACGCCGCCCAGGTTCGTGCCGAAGTGGACGCTCTCTGCAAACAGTTCCCCATCTACGAATAATTCCAAAGCCGCCAGGGCACTTCCCTGACGGCTTTTTCATTCCGTCCCGGTTGACGGTTTTCGGTTTCTGTGCTATATGTGCTATATATACAACGTAGGCGGATGCCGCATGGAATACTTCAAGCTCCAGATCGGTTGTCTGCTGGTCATCGCCTATATTTCTTTTCTCTATGTCCGGGAACGGCGGCGGTACGAAAAAAAGCTCCGTCTCACACCCTTCGACGGCTTGCTGGCCCTGGGCATCCTGAGCCTGACACTGGACGGCGTAACGGCCTGGACCGTCAACCATCTGGACATTGTCCCGCCTATGCCTGCTTCATCATGGTGGGTATCTCTATCATCTTCACCTTTGTGGCATTTTCCGGCGCTGGAACTATATTGAAAGCCACAAGCGGGCCAGTATTTTCACCTATCTACTGGTGATGCTGCTGGCTGGCGGGTATCAGATGCTGGTGCCCGAGGCTTTCGTAACCAGTCTGGGCGTGACCATTTTCCTCCTGGGCGTTTATCGGAACCAGGAGAATCCCGCCCTGCGGCAGCTCTCCCACTACCACCAGGAGATGGTGATGGGCTTTGCCGTCCGATTGAGGGCAAGGACGGCAGCACCGGCGGCCATGTCCGACGCACCACCGCTTACGTGGAAGTGCTGGCAAAAGAGCTCCGGGACCGGGGCCATTTCCGGGACATTCTGACAAAGGACTATCTGGAAAATCTGCTGATGGCCGCTCCCATGCACGACATTGGCAAGATCTCCGTACCGGACAGCGTTCTGCATAAGCCGGGGCGGCTGACGCCGGAGGAATTCGAGATCATCAAGCGCCACGCCGTCAGCGGCGGTGAGATCATCCAAAACACCTTCGGCCACGTGGGAAATGCCCAATATCTGGACATGGCTTACAATGTGGCCCTGCACCACCATGAGAAATGGAACGGCAAAGGCTATCCCACCGGGCTGAAGGGCGAGGACATCCCCCTCTGTGCCCGCATCATGGCCATTGCGGACGTGTTCGACGCCGTTTCCGAAAACCGCTGCTACCGGGCCGCCATGCCCATGGACCAGTGCTTTGACATCATTCGCCAGGGTGCCAGACAGGATTTCGACCCACTGCTGGCGGAGGTCTTTCTGGATATCCGCCCTCAGGTGGAGGCCATCCACACCCAGGTGCAGTGACCTTTCGTCTACGAGAAGGAGTGAACCCCTATGGAACAGGAACACAAGCGCCGTGTGCGCTACAAGGGCACCCATCCCCGGAATTTCCGGGAAAAATACAAGGAGCTGGACCCCGAGAAATACCAGGCCGACGTGGAGAAGATCATAAGAAGCGGCAAGACGCCCGCCGGGACTCACATACCTATCATGGTGGACGAGATCCTGGAGGTGCTGGACATCCGCCCCGGACAGGTTGGTTATGACGCCACCCTGGGCTATGGCGGACACACCCGGAAGATGCTGGAAAAGCTGGAGGGCCAGGGCCATCTCTATGCCACCGATGTGGACCCCATCGAGTCGGAAAAGACCCGGAAGCGGCTGGAAACCGCTGGGTACGGCCCCGAGATCCTTACCATCCGGCGGATGAACTTCGCCGACCTGGACCAGGTGGCTCCCGGCGTGCAATTCGACTTCGTGCTGGCGGACCTGGGTGTCTCCTCCATGCAGATCGACAACCCGGAGCGAGGCTTCACCTTCAAGTACGACGGCCCTCTGGACCTGCGGCTGGACCCCACCTCCGGTGTTTCCGCAGCGGAGCGTTTGCGGGAACTGGACCAGGAGGAGCTGACGGCCATGCTGGTGGAAAACTCCGATGAGCCCTACGCCGACCGTATCGCCCAGGCCATCATGCGGGTATTTCAGCGGGGCGGCACTATCGAGACCACCAAGCAGCTAGCTGCCATCATCGAAAATACCCTGTCCTTCCTGCCCCCGGCAGAGCGGAAGGAGACCGTGAAAAAATCCTGCCAGCGGACCTTCCAGGCGCTGCGCATCGATGTGAACAGCGAGTTTGAAGTGCTGTACGCCTTTCTGGAGAAGCTGCCCGGTGTATTGAAGCCCGGCGGCCGGGCCGCCATCCTCACCTTCCACTCCGGAGAGGACCGGCTGGTGAAGAAGGCCTTCAAGCAGCAGCTGAAAGAGGGCGTGTACAGTGCCATTTCCGAGGAAGTCACCCGCCCTTCGGCGGAGGAGTGCTTCCGCAATCCCCGGGCCAGGTCCACCAAGCTGCGGTGGGCCATCCGGGCGTAAGGGAGGGGTTATCATGCTGCGGGATGAGACCATCCAACGGGTTTTGAAATTCCGGGACGACCGGGACTGGCGGCAGTTCCACACCCCCAAGGACCTGGCGATTTCCCTGAATCTGGAGGCGGCAGAGCTTCTGGAGCTGTTCCAGTGGAGCGGCGCGGACCAGGAGTGCCCGGGCAACCGGGACAGGCTCCGGGATGAGCTGGCGGATGTGCTGAGCTACTGCATCCTCATGGCTGACGTCTGTGGCCTGGACCTGGACGAGATCATGAACGAAAAAGTCTCCAAAAATGAGGCCAAATACCCGGTGGAAAAAGCCCGGGGCAATGCCGCCAAGTATACGGAGCTATAATACGAATCTCCAATTAAAATGCAACTTGTTGCATTTTAACTCCACGGCTGCTGCCGTGGATGCCAAAATCCATTCGGATTTTGGCGGGATTCGTATTGAACGGTTTCGCCGACACCGCTTTTTAAGCGGTGCCCCGCCAGCTACGCTGGCGGAATTAAAATCAGATCTGATTTTAATCGGCGAATAGTATAAAAAACGGACTCTGCTTTTCCGTGAAGCAGAGTCCTCTCTTTTATTCTGTTTTGGGCAGCTTTCCGGCTATCAGCCGCAGCTTCAGCAGCTCTATGGGGGTTATCCCCAACAGAAGCCAGAGGCCCGTCAAAGTCAATGGCCCTGCGGCGCAGTAAAGGGCCAGAGCTATCAAAAGCGCCTCCAGGGCCAGCAGCGCCAGGGATCGCCACAGTTCCCGCAGTGCCAGCAGGAATGCGGCGGGAACCGCCTGCCGCCAGGGCATGCCGGAGGCGGCCGCCAGCGGATAGAGCCACAGCGCAGTGAAGGCAATCCCCACCGTGGCCAGCAGCAAGGGCAGCAGCAAAAAGAACTGGTTGGTCCAGCCCCGGATCAGCACGATCCGCCAGGCGGTTGTCACGCCTCCTACTGCCAGCAGGGTCAGCAGCCACGGGAGGATGGAGGCCGCCAGCTTTTGACGGAGGACCCGGAAAAACCGCCCGCAAGCTGTTACATAGTTCCACTCTCCCTGTTCCAACATCACCGTGTACAGAGCCAGCCATACCGCGCCGCCGGTGATGACAGGCATCATTCCAAGAAGAAGGCATAGATTCAATATGACCAGCAGCATGACCCGGCCCACGCCGGTCATCAGGGGAGCCTCATCCCCTACTGCCCGCAGGATACTTTGCCACAGAGACCCTTTTCGCCGCATATCCCCACTCCTTTTGTATCCAGTTTCCTGAAAATGTTCCTGTTCAGTATAGGGGATAACCGTAGAATTGTCAATTTTTCGGCCCTTTTTCTGTGTAATCGCTTACATTTTGAAGCATTTTGCACAAATAATCCATAAGCAAGCTCTCCATTTTAAACGAATTTGCTTTTATCCACTTGCTTTCTCTTGTGAATGATGATAAGTTCAACGTAAAGAAAGCCATTCACTTCCAATTCAGCGTGTTGGAGTGTTTTCGTAATGTAAGGGCTTTCATTTCGTGGAGAGGAGGCGTCCCGTGCCTGCAAATCCAACCATTTATGATGTCTCCCGCCTGTCCGGCGTCTCCACCGCCACTGTCTCCCGGGCCTTTTCTGAACCGGACAAGGTGCGGGAAGCCACCCGCCGGAAGGTCTACGAGGCGGCGGAGGTCCTCAATTACTATCCCAACGCTATCGCCCGGGCCATGGCCCGCCAGCGTACTGATAAGATCGCCTACCTCATCTGCAAGAAAGGCGCCACCATCCTGGACGAGTTTTACGCTGGCATCTGCGACGGCATCATGCAGAAAGCCAACCGCTCGGATTACCAGCTACTGGTCTCCACCGCGGATGACTGGCGCACCTCCGGTGCCACGGCCCAGAGCAAGCAGATCGAGGGGGTCATTCTGGGGGGCAACGCCCCGGCAGACCTGATTTCCGAGCTGCAGAGCCAGAACGTGGCGGTTGTGATGGTCAACAACCAGCTCCCCGGTCTGGACCTGCCCTGCGTGGTCTCCGACGAGCAGGGCTCCGTGGAGAAGATTTTGGACCACCTGACCGGCCGGGGCCACCGCCACATCGGCATGGTGGTGGGCCGCTTCAATCCCTACATCGTAGGCGCCCGCTACACTTCCTTCCTGAACGGCATGCGTGACCGCAGGCTACCTGTTCAGAAATCGGATGTGGAGATGTGCGACGCCAACATCGAAAGCGCAACCCAGGCGGCCCTGCGGCTCCTGGAGCAGGAGGACCGCCCCTCTGCCATCCTGGGCGCCAACGACATGATCGCCGCCGGCATCATCAAGGCGGCCCGGCGGCTGGGCCTCCGCCTGCCGGAGGATCTGGCCGTGGTGGGCTTCGATGACGCCTCCGTCTGCACCATGGTTGAACCGGAGCTGACCTCCATCCATATCAACTGCCGGAAAATGGGTGAGCTATGCGTGGAACACCTGAAGGCCCTGCTGGACGGTGAAGAGGACATTCCCCGGATCACCGTGGTCCCCACGGAGCTGGTCGTCCGCCGCTCCAGCTGAGTGTTTACAAACATTTGACCTGATCTTCACAGAATCCTGCTCGCTTCCCCACCGGTCCTTCCGGTATACTGAGCAGGTCGGAATTCCGAGACACAGGAGGAACATCCATGAAAGCAAAAAAGACCGCACTGTCCGTCGGCAAGGGACTTATCTGCCTGCTGTTGCTGCTGGCGGCCCTGTTCCCCATCTACTGGCTGGTGGCCATGGCCATCCGTCCCACCAGTGAGATGACCGGACACATCTCCATCATTCCCGCCTCGCTGACACTGGAACACTTCATAAAGCTGTTCACGGAAAAGGGCTTTGACACCGCCGTGCTCAACAGTCTGCAGACCACGGTGGTCTCCACCGTCCTGTCCCTGGTGATTGGCCTGTGCGCAGCCTACATCATCGCCCGCAGCCGCTTCACCCTCCGGATCAAAAAGCCCCTGACCTACTGGGTGCTGCTGGTCCGTGTGCTGCCGCCGGTGGCCTTCACCATTCCCCTGTACACCATGTTCTCCAAGTTGGGCATTCTGAACACCAAGATCCCCCCCACCCTGGCCTGCATCCTCATCAATATCCCCCTGATCATCTGGTTCATGATCAGCTTTTTCCAGGACCTTCCGGTGGATATTGAGGAATCCGCCCAGATCGACGGCGCCACCGAATGGCAGCTGTTCCGCAAGATCGTGCTGCCCCTGGTGCTCCCCGGCATTGCCGCCGTGGCCATGCTGAGCTTTATGTACGCCTGGAATGAGTATACATACAGTATCATCTTCGTCCAGTCCCCCAGCAACTACACCGTGCCCCTGGCCCTGGCGGTCCTGAACACGGAAGATAACCTGACCAACTTCGGCCTGGTGGCCGCCGGCGGTGTGGTCTCCGTCATCCCCATCACCCTGTTTGTGATCTTTGCGCAGAACTACTTGATCTCCGGTCTGTCAAGCGGTGCTGTCAAAGAGTAACAAAATATTCCCCCCGCATCTCGAAAACCGAACACAAATCAGATTAGGAGGAAATGAAATGAAGAAGTTGTTTGCACTGCTCCTGGCAACGGTCATGGTCCTGTCTCTGGCCGCCTGTGGCGGCAAGAAGGAAGCGGAAAAGCCCGCTGACACCAGCACCCCCAGCACCGAACAGCCCGCAGCCCCCACCAAGCTGACCCTGATCCTGCGCGGCGGCACCTACGGTGAAGTCATCAAGGCCGCCCTGCCCGCCTTCGAGGCTGAGAATAATGTGACCTGCGAGGTCCTGGACCTGAGCTTCGACGACCTGCACAGCAAGATCGCTCTGGACGCCGTCAACAAGGAAGGTGCCTACGACCTGTGCATGGTGGACGGTTCCTGGATGGCCGAGTTCACCGCCAACAACGTACTGGCCAATCTGAGTGAGATGGGCTACAGCTTTGATGACGACATCATCGAGGCCACCACCGCCATCTGCACCGTGGGCGACGACATCTATCTGGCTCCCTACTTCGGCAACGTGACCGTCATGCTGTACAACAAGCAGCTGATCGCCGACGCCGGCTATGAGCCCGCCGACATCGACACCTTCGCCGACCTGATGGAAATCGCCAAGAAGACCAACGCCGCCGGCAAGAAGGGCTTCCTGATCCGCGGCGGCTCCGGCGACAACATCGTCTCCGACTTCATCCCCCACCTGCTGGTCCATGGCGGCTGGGTCGTTGACGAGAACAACAAGCCCACCGTGAACACCCCCGAGTTCAAGGCCGCTTTCCAGAACTACATCGACCTGTACAAGCTGGGCGCCACCATGGACAAGGATGACATCGTGGCCGCTATTGACAACGGCGACGCCGCTCTGGCTCAGGGCTGGCCCGGCTGGTATGTCCCCTCTGCTGATTCCAACGCCAACTACACTGTAATCCCCACCAAGCTGGATGACAGCGACACCGCCAAGAACACCTCCATGTACGGCGTGTGGACCATCGGCATCTGCAACAACAGCCAGAACAAGGAACTGACCCTGAAGCTGCTGGAATACCTGATGGATCCCGAGACTCAGCTGGCCTCCATCGACCTGGGCGGTGTTCCCTGCCGCACCAGCTGCCTGCTGAACAAGGACGTTCTGGCCAAGTATCCCCATCTGGAGACCGTCCACGGCGCTCTACAGACCGGCGTGTACCGTCCCGTCATCGAGGAGTGGGCTGAGTTCACCAACATTCTGGGCACTGAGATGGACGCTGTCATCCAGGGCACCAAGACCATGGATGACGGCCTGGCCGCCGCTCAGACCGCGCTGGAAAAGCTGATGAAATGATCCCGCCGCATTCCATTCCCTGAACCGCATCGTTTCTCCGGAGCTTCCGGAGCCGCGTGAAAGCGCGGCTCCGGGGCCCCGGCTCCCACATCATTCCACGAGAAAACCGAGATACTGATCTCAGACTGCGAGGGCACCTTATGAAGTCAACGGCCTTACGATCCAACCGGGCACCCCACCTTGGCGAGCGCACCTTCCCCAGACTGATGCTGGCGCCGACGCTGGTGGTCATGGCCGTGCTGACGGCCTATCCCCTGATCTTCACCTTCTTTTACAGCTTTACCAACTACAACTATCTCAAGCACGCCAACAAAGCCTCTGATTTTATCCTGTTTGAAAACTATATCGACCTTCTTCAAGACGGCTATTTCCGTCAGGCAGTCCTGAACACCATCAAATTCACCCTCCTGGCCGTGGTGCTGGAGGTTCTGCTGGGACTGCTGGTGGCGGTTTTCATCAATAGTCTGAAGCGCGGCCAGAAAGTCATGCGCACCCTGATCCTGCTGCCCTACCTGCTGCCCGCTGTTACGGTGGCACTGAGCTGGCGCATGATGCTCTCCCCCAACTACGGCATCATCAACCAGTTCCTGGAGGGCCTGGGCCTGCCGGTGTACAACTGGTTCATGGATACCAAGACCGCCTTCGGCACCGTTCTGCTGATCGATGTCTGGCAGAACATTCCCTTCGTCTTCCTGCTGCTGTACGCCTCCCTCCAGTCGGTCTCCCACGACCAGTACGAAGCCGCCCGCATCGACGGCGCCGGCGTGGTCCAGCAATTCTTCTATGTGACCCTGCCCAACATCAAAAACGGTCTGGCCCTCTGCACCCTGCTGCGGATCATCGACACCTTCCGTCTCTTCGAGAAGGTCAACATCCTCACCGGCGGCGGCCCGGCCGGCACAACCTCCACCATCACCCAGTACCTCTATACCTACGGCATCAAGAACCTGAACTTCGGCTTCGGCAGCGCCGGCGCCATCGTTATGACCCTGCTGGTCCTGATCCTGTCCAGCTTCTACATCAAACGTGCCATTCAATAACTGCCTATGGAACATATGAAACTGACCTTTGTGAACGTCGGATACGGCGAGGCCATCCTGCTGGAATGTCCCGATCCCCGTTTTGCAGACGGTGTGTTCGTCATGGTCATTGACGGAGGCAGCGCCGAGGCCAAAGAGTTTTCCGACCGCACCACCGGCCGGCTCCCCCTGGCGGAGTATCTGCATACCCATGGCCCTGGGCATATCGACCTGATGGTCAGCACCCATATCCATGAGGACCACATCTGCGGCCTGCTGTCCGCGGCCAGGGACTTTGTTCCCGCCGTTCTGTGGCAGACGCTTCCGCCAGAGGCCGCCGCCCATATGCACCCGCTGGATGTTTCTCTGGCCCAGAACGATTCCCAGGGCAAGTTCCTGCGGGCCCTCAACGACTATCAGTCCC
>CAYWYW010000049.1:0-15962 GCA_964462715.1 uncultured Oscillibacter sp. | reverse complement strand
ACTCCGGGCCGCCGGGGAACAGGCGCTTGTACTTGGGCACCGGGGTCTCCAGGAAATCGTCAGCCTCGATATACAGGTTGCGGGAGAAGCTGACCTCCCGGGTACCGGCATCGGGGTCCAGGGGATTGTTCTCCACGGTAACGGTCTCGGTCTTTCCCTCGGGATAGTTAGTGATGGTCAGCTTGATGGGCCGCAGAACGCCCATGACACGCTCAGCCGTCTCGTTCAGGTCCTCCCGCAGGCAGTGCTCCAGGAAGCCGTAGTCCACAGTGGAGTCGGCCTTGGAAACGCCGATGCGGTCACAGAAGTTCCGGATGGACTTGGAGGTGTAGCCCCGGCGGCGCAGCCCGCAGAGGGTGGGCATCCGTGGGTCATCCCAACCGGAGACGCGGCCCTCCTCCACCAGGCGGCGGAGCTTCCGCTTGCTCATGACAGTGTAGTTGATGCCCAGGCGCGCGAACTCGATCTGCCGGGGATGGCAGGGCACATCCACATGCTCAATGACCCAGTTGTACAGGGGGCGGTGGGCCTCATACTCCAGGGAGCACAGGCTGTGGGTGATGCCCTCCAGTGCGTCCTGGATTGGGTGGGCAAAGTCGTACATGGGGAAGATGCACCACTTGGTGCCCTGGCGGTGATGCTCAATGTAGCGGATGCGGTAAATGACGGGGTCCCGCATGTTGAAGTTGCCGGAGGCCATATCGATCTTGGCCCGGAGGGTATACTTACCCTCGGGGAACTCACCGTTCTTCATCCGCTCAAACAGGTCCAGGCTCTCCTCAATGGGACGGTCCCGCCAGGGAGACTTGCCGGGCACACCGATGCTGCCCCGGTACTCCTTGAATTCCTCCGGAGACAGTTCGCAAACGTAGGCCAGGCCCTTCTTAATGAGGCCGACAGCCAGCTCGTAGGTCTTTTCGAAATAATCGGAGCCATAGAACATCCGGTCGTCCCAGTCAAAACCCAGCCAGTGGATATCCTCCTGGATAGCGTCCACGAACTCCGTATCCTCCTTGGCAGGGTTGGTGTCGTCGAAGCGCAGATTGCAGATGCCGCCGAACTTCTCGGCGGTACCGAAGTCGATGGTCAGGGCCTTGCAGTGGCCAATATGCAAATAGCCGTTAGGCTCCGGGGGAAACCGGGTATGGACGGTCATGCCCTCGAACTGTCCGCCGGAGGCGATATCCTCTTCAATAAAAGCATGGATGAAGTTCCGGCTCTCAGACGCGCCCTCCTGCGTATTTTTGATCTCTTCTGCCATTGGCTTGTCCTCCCAATGCGTATTATTTCACGTGGAGTTATATTATACAGAATCCGATCAAAAATTGCAAGCGGAATCATTCCGGTCTATAAGCCAGTCCATCACCACATCACGGGCCGTTACCGGTGTCACAGTTCCCCGGCACAGCAGATCCAGAAGGTGTACGGCACTTTGATAAGAGAAGGTAAGTCCTCGGGTCTCAGCGCTCTCCCCCAGATACGCCACAGATGTGCCATAGACCGTTGATCCGTTTTCCAGTTCTTCTGTCAGCAGATAATAGCGGATTGGGCTGTCCTTGCACCATGCGATTCCGGTCAAAGCCTTTTTCATGAGGTCCTCCCCCCTAAACATTTTCACATTTTAATGAAAACAGTTTATGATGGGAATGATATGTAACTTGTCGAATCGCGCCGAATACCCCCTAATTTTAACTCATCTTTAACGGGTCAACTTTTAGGGGGAACGGAATATTTTCCTGATTCTCCCTAAACGGCCTTGCAAATTTTGTCTGAAAAAACTATAATGATTCATTATATGATTAATGAATACAAGACAACACTGTCAAGACAGATAGAAAGGAAGAAAAAGGATATGGAACTGAAAAATTTTGACAACATCCTGAGCCTGATGCCCAAGCTGGACCAGCCCAAGCGTGTCGTACTGGCCGGTTCCGACGGCGAGAATATGCTCAAGGGTCTGTTCAAGGCCCAGGAGGCCGGCTTCGTGCAGCCGGTGCTGGTGGGCGACCGTGCCCGCACCATGGTCATGCTGGAGAAGCTGGGCCTGGAGAAAGAGCCTTATACCATGGTAGAGACCCATCCCGGCCACGATATCGCACAGGCCGCCATCGACGTGATCAACGCCGGAGAGGGCGACATTCTGATGCGCGGCAACATCAGCACCCGCCGCTTCCTGATGAACCTCCTGGACAAGGAGAACGGCCTGCGGACGGACCGCCTGATGACCCACGTCTCCCTGGTGTCCCTGCCGGAATATCCCAAGCTGCTGGCCCTGTCCGACATGACCGTCATCATCAAGCCCGACCTGAACCAGAAGAAGCAGATCATCCGCAACACCGCAGACGCCCTGAAGGCTTTCGGCTATGAGAATCCCAAGCTGGCTCTGCTGTCCCTGGTGGAGAAGGTGACCTTCCACATGCAGGACACCGTGGAAGCCCAGACCCTGGTGGCTGAGCAGGCCCGGAAGCCCTTCGCCGACTGCGAGCTGTGGGGCCCCATCGCCTACGACCTGATCCTCAGCAAGGAAGCTGCCCGCCTGAAAAACTATGACTGCCCCTATTCCGGCGGCGGGTTCGACGGCATCATCGCCCCCGACCTGTCCACCGCCAACACTCTGGTGAAGAGCTGGCTGATCCACGCCCACGCCACCACCTGCGGCGCCGTGGTGGGCGCCAAGATCCCCGTGGCTCTGACCTCCCGTTCTGCCGCCGAGGAAGAAACCTACCTGTCCCTGGTGTTCTGCACCATCCTGGACGCCTGGCGCAAGAAGCAGAAGGAAGAAAAGTAAGTTCTTACATACTAAGAGAGGCCGCCTTAACGGCGGTCTCTCTTCTTATTCTTCCATCATGGCCCGCTCCAGGGCCTCCCGGTCGTACAGCAGGTTCAGGGCCTCCAGCATCCCGTTGGTCGTCAGATGCTCCGGCAGGTCCAGGCTCTTTAGCAGTGCCTGCCGCTTGGCGGCGCTGTCCGGACCACCGGTGAGGCCCAGGGCGAACAGGTCCGCCTTGGTGATAGGCTCCTTGGCCGGGGCACTCTCCCCCTCCCCGTCCAGAAAGGTGGCTCCAGCCCGCGCCAGAGCCTCCAGCAGCACGTCAGGCTTCATGCCCTCCACACCCAGCTTGCCCTCTTTTCCCGCATGGCGCTTGCGGCGTTCCTTGCCGTGGATATCCGGGATATAGGCCTGCTTCACCTTGTCCTTCGGCAGGGCGCCCTTGAGGTAGTTGCGGATGACGAAGCCGGCGCCGTCGCTGTCCGTCAGGACGATGAGGCCCCGCTCCTCCGCGAGGCGGCGGAGAAAAGCCAGCTTCTCCTTGTCGTTGAACACGGAAAAGCCCCCCAGGGTGACCACGGTGGCATCCACCACCTGAGCGAGGGTATTTTTATCGTAGCGGCCCTCTACCACGATGACTTCCCTGATCTTCCTCATTTCCGCCGCGCTCCCAGCCGCACCAGCAGCAGCTTAAGCTCCCCTGCCGCGTCAATGCCCTTCTCGCTCTTCATGCGCCGGTCCAGGGTCTGGCACATCTTCACTGCGTCGGCACACCAGTCCGCCGTGGTCCGCTTGGCAGCCGCCAGCAGCAGCTTTGCCGGGTAGTCGCTCTTCATCTCCCACAACTCCATGAGCCAGTACTTGTCCTTGCCGCTGTCGATGGCCATGCGGGCGGTGTAGATGCGCCGCAGCTGGGCGCCCAGGGCCGCCAGGATCATGATGGGCTCTGTCTGCATTTTCAGCAGGTCCCCCAGGATGGAGGCCGCCCGGTCGTAATCCCCCTGGAGCACCGCGTCGCTGAGCTTGAACACCTCGGCGGACAGCACCGGGTCCGCCACGGCGTCGATGTCCTGCTGGGTGATGGCCTTGCCCTTGGCGTAGGCGCCGATCTTCTGGATCTCCGGCACCAGCCCCGTCATGAGGCCGCCGCAGGTGAAGATCAGATACTCCGCCGTCTGGCGGTCGATCTCCTTCCCCAGCGCCTTGAAGCGGCGGGCGATCCAGGCCACCAGGTCGCTGCTGTCGGCGGCCCGGAACTCCACTGCCTCCACATGGTCGCTGACGGCCTTGTACAGCTTTTTCATGGTCTTGTTGGGCTTATAGGCTATGGTGTCGTAGACGAAGACCACACAGCAGTAGGGCGGGATATCCCCCAGAAAGGCGATCATTTTTTCCCGCTGCTCCTCGTTCAGCTTGAAGAGGTCGAAGTCCGTCACCACGATGAGAGTCCGCTCCGCCATCATGGGCATGGCCTCCGCCATCTCACTGAGGCTCTGGACCGTCAGGTCCTTCCCCTCCAGCTTGTGATAGTTGAACTCCTCGAAGCCCCCGGGCACCAGCTGCTTCCGCAGTTCCCCCAGGTAGAACTCCCGCAGATAGCTCTCCTCCCCATAGAAAATATAGGCGCAGCCCGTATTTCCGGCCTTTAAATCGTCCTTCAGCTTTTGAAAGGCTTCATTTTTTGTTTTCTTCGCGTATGCCATGTCGGTCTCCTCAGTTCAAAGATAAGTGGATATCGCCGTGCAGGTCCGTCCGGTAGACGGCGCAGCCCCGCTCTGCCAGCCGCCGCAGGGTCTCCTCCGCCGGGTGTCCGTAGCTGTTGCTTCCCACGCTGATGCACACCGTCTCCGGTTTCAGCGCGTCCAGCAGCTCCTCCGAGGTGGAGGTTTTGGACCCGTGGTGGCCCGCCGCCAGATACTCGATGTCCGGCAAGTCCCAGGCTTCCAGCAGCGCTTTCTCGGCAGAACGGTCCAGGTCTCCGGTCAGCAGCAGGTCCTGCTCCCCCAGAGACACCAGTACCGCCATGCTGCGCTCATTATCGTCTCCGTCTCCCACGGGCGGGAACACCCGCAGGCGGGCCTCGCCAAGCGCCAGTTCCGTTTCTTCCATAACAGACCGCACCTCCGCCCCATGGACGGCAGCAGTCTCCAGGAGGTTGGCCCGGACAGCTTCGTCGTCGGCGCCCTCTGTCACCAGCACCTCCGCCACGTCCATGCGGGCCAGCAGCCCGGTGACCCCGGAAATGTGGTCCTTGTCGTAGTGGGATAAGATCAGATAGTCCAGCTCTGTGCAGCCCATGGTTTTCAGCTGGTGGGCAGCCAGCTCCCCGGCGTCATACCAACTGCTTCCACTGCCACAGTCCGCCAGGGCGTATTTCCCACCGGAGGCCAGCAGCACGCACTGGCCCTGCCCCACGTCCAGCATCATGGCCTCCAGACCGGCTCCGTAACGTGCAGCGCCCAGCCGTACTGTCACCGCCAGGGTCAAACAGGCGGTCAGAGTGGCCACGGCATATTTCCGCCGGGCTTTCGGCTTCATCAGGTACGCCGTCAGGAACAGCAGATAGGCAAAGGCCAGCCAATATTTCAGATAGGGATTGGAAAAGTAGACGGCGTGGTACGGGAGCTTGGCCAGCAGGCGTGCCGCCCCCAGAATATACCCGGCCAGCAGCCGGGGCACCACCGCCAGCAGCATCCCCAAAGGCGTCCAGAGGAACCCCGCCAGCACGGCCGCAAGCCCCAGCAGGAACACCCCGCTGGCCGCCCACAGGCACAGCAGGTTGCTGAGAGGCGAGATCAGCACCAGGGTGCCGAAGTAGTAGGCCGACAGAGGTACTGTGAACACCAGTGCGCCCATGGTTGCTGAAAAACCAGCGGCAGTAAAGTGGAATACCTTTCCATGTTTTTCCTCGCCCTTCAGTAGTTGGTACAGCTTCGGCGTCAGCCACAGGATACCCGCCATGGCGGCAAAGGACAGCTGTAGGCTGATGGAGGCCGCCGCGAAAGGATTCCACAGCAGGATCAGGAACAAAGCTGTCAGCAAAGAAGTCGGCCCGTCGCTCTCCCGGTCGAACAGCGGCGCCGCCAGCAATAGCACCAGCATCACGCAGGCCCGGACCACCGAGGGGCTTCCGCCGGTCAACAGTGCGTAAAACACCAATAATCCCAGCATGACTCCCGCCACCAGCTTCCGCCGGTGCCGCCCCGTCAGCAGGACTACCAGGGTAAGCAGAAATCCGCAGTGCATACCGGAGACCGCCAGAATGTGATACAGTCCGGCTTCCGACAAGTCCGCCGCAGCGCGTACCGAAAGGCCGGACTTGTCTCCGGTGAGGATAGCTGTCAGAAAGGCGGTGGTGTCTCCGACAAATAGAGCAGCGATCTCCTCCCGCATGGCATGTCCCGCTCTGACAGGCCACCAGCGGGGCGACGCAGAGGTCCCCGCGTCCAGGACCACATCTCCCTTCTGGTACGCCAGCAAAAAGACACCCTTAGAAGTAAAGGCGGTCACATCCTCGTCCCGGAAATGGGCGGCGCTTTTCAGATATACCGTATCTGTCACCGTCTGCCCCGGAGACGCTGTCAGCAGCGCCTCGCCGCCATAGTAGACGGCCTTGCCTGGCAGCCCCGCCAGCTTTACCGTGACCTTGGCGCCGTAATCGGTTTTCACCGCGTAGTCACAGAGGGTCATGGTGACGGTCTGTTCCGTGTCCGCCAGGGCCTCCATGGGCGCCTGGACCTGACAGACATACAGCCAGTTCCAGCCGAAGGCCAGGGCCAGCCCCACACCGGTCAGCAGCAGGCGCCGCCCCCAGTCGTTCGGCAGGACCAGTCTGCCGCAGGCCAGCACGAAAGCAGCCGCCCCCATGGGGAGCAGCCAGGCAGCCGGCAGCAGATACTGGGCCAGAAAGATGCCCAGGGAAAAGGTGCCCGTGAACAGGGCCAGCTTTCTCATTTGCACTTTTGGGGCGGCGTGGGATCATCTGTGCGGCCCAGGAGATAGTCCGTGCTGACCTTATAGTAGTCGGCCAGCTTGATGACCACATCCACAGGAACGCTTCGAACACCCTTTTCATAGCGCCTGTATACAGTCGGGTCCATTCCAAGGTATTCAGCGACTGTCTTCTGTTTAATATCACGGTCTTCGCGCAAGTCATGAATTCTTCGAAAGTACAACCAAATCACCTCAAAAAGAGGTTACCATTTGGTTGCTTTTATATGCAGAAAGCAGACTGTTTGGTCTGCTTATTGATGATTATACAAGTTTGATGCAGTTCCGTCAAGATATGTCCCTGGTGCTTCTCCTTGACGGAACAGGGACACGGGTATATGATGATAGAAACGGCGAACTGCCGCAATTTGGAAAGGAGCACTTTGATTATGAAGCGTTTTCTGACCCTTCTGTTCACCACCCTGCTGCTGACAGCGGCTCTGTGCGTGACCGCCTCCGCTTCCGACTATGACACGGTGGCGGAGGACCTGTCCGCCATCGGCATGTTCCGGGGCACCGGAAACGGCTTTGAGCTGGACCGGGCTCCCACCCGTTCCGAGGCCGCCATCATGCTGGTGCGGCTCTACGGCGCCGAAGAGCAGGCCAAGACCGCCTACGATGCCGGTGAGATCAAGCATCCCTTCACCGATGTCAGCACCTTCACCTCCCCCTATGTGGCCTGGCTGTACACCAACGGCATTACCAACGGCTTCACAGAGACCACCTTTGGCTCCCAGCGGACCTGCACCGTCCAGAACTATGTGACCTTCCTGCTCCGGGCCCTGGGCTACAAGGACGGCACCGACTTCCAGTACGCCGACGCTTTGACCTTCGCACAGGAGAAGGGCTTCTATGAGCCCGTCATGTTCCCCGCCACCTTCCTGCGGGACGACCTGGCGGCCGTCACCTACCAGGCTCTGGCCGCCGATATGGCCGATGGCAAGACCTATCTGTTGGACAGTCTGGTGAAGTCCGGCGTCATCGACGCCAAGGCCGCCCAACCTATGACCGACAAGATTGAGACCTACCGCGCCATGCTGGCCGCCACCAAGACCATGGATGAAAACGCCATGGACGTGGACATGGATGTCAAGATGGATATGACCATGACCACGGCCGGCGAGACCATGACGATGCCCACCGTCATGAAGGGCAACATGAAGATGCTGGTGGACGGTGATAATGTGCAGATGGCCTATACCACCACAGCCAAGACCCAGGGCCAGACCGTGAAAACGGATATGTGGATGAAGGACGGCTGGGTGTACATGTCCACCGACATGTCCGGTGAGGAAATAAAGGTCAAGTATTCCGTGGAGGATCAGCTGGCCGCCGTCAAGGACTTGGCCGCTATGAACATGAGCGCCATGGATGTCAGCGGACTGGCCATGCTGGAGTCCGTGACCGCCAAGAAGGCGGGCACCAACACCGAGTACACCGTCATCATCGGCAAGGGTATGAACAGCATGCTGGAGAGTGTCACCGGCGCCATGGGCACGGAGATTGACGGCATGGACATGCGCTTCGGCGAGATCACCGCCACCTATACCGTGGACAGCAGAGGCATCCTGAAAAAGATCGACATGGTCTTTGATGCTTCTATGAAGATGGAGCTTCCCATGGAGGACGGCGCTGCCCTCTCCATGGACGTGGCCTATGCTTACGACATGACCATGACCGTCAACGCCACCGGCAAGAGCGTGAAGATCCCCTTCCCCAATTTCTCTGGATATCAGGAGATCCCCATGACTTCTATGGGAACCACTTCCGCGGCCTGATCTACGACCCACGAAAAAAACAGCGCCTCGATCTGAGGCGCTGTTTTTTTATTGCGTATATCACCGATATTTTCCGAGGCAAACCAGGGAACCGTTTGCCGAGGAAAGCGAGGAGCAAGGGAGCGGGCGCAGTTTTCGCCGCAAGGCGGAAACGGAGTTTAGCGGACTTTGCGACGAGCTCAGCCCGGAGGCCAGGTCATATCCCGGCCCGCCAGCACATGGAAGTGCAGATGGGGCACGGACTGCTGGCCGGCCTCGCCGATGTTGGAAACCACACGGTAGCCAGCCTCGGCAAAGCCCAGCTCCTTGGACAGCTTGGCAATGACCTCAAAGATATGGGCCACCACCGCGCTGTTCTCCGCCGTGATGGCGGAAACGGAGGTGATGTGGGCCTTGGGCACCACCAGGAAGTGGGTGGGCGCCTGGGGAGCGATGTCGTTGAAGGCATAGCAGAGGTCGTCCTCATAGACCTTGCTGCTGGGGATGTCCCCGGCGATGATCTTGCAGAATAAGCAATCAGACATGGAGCAACCCTCCTTTTGATAAGATATCAGATAAATTGATTGTGCGTGGGATCGTAACGGTAGTCCAGTGCAGCCAGAGTCCCGGCGATGTCCGCAGGGTCAGCATCCAGCGCGGCGCACAGGTCCTCCAGACTGCTGTATTCATCCCGCAGCTTCGTGTTGACAAAGCTCAGCAGGATGGCGGGATCTTTCGGCAGCATCACTCACCGCTCCTCTCTGTCCAGGCCCAGAACGTCATAATATTCGTCGGAAAAGGTCAAACAGGCCGCGTCGAAGGCCGCCTGTAAGGCCTTGACCTTCTCATAAGGGTCCCAGGGCATCAGGTCGAAGGCTCGGGTAATGGCGTCCAGAGCCGCCTCCCTCTTGGCAACGAACTCCTGACTGCCCGGCTGTCCGGCATCCTCCGCCAGCATTTGGCGGAAGCGGGGCTCCTCCAGCCACCAGAGTTGGGACAGAGGGTTGGCATCCCGACAGTACAACACAAAGGACAGGAACTCCCGGAAGTTCTCCGCAACAGGCAGGACATAAGTCCCCATCTCCCCCATGGCAGGGTCCACGCAGAACACCCGCTCGTCTCCGGGCAGGAGGACGAAGTGGACGCCGTCACAGCCGATCCAGCCCACGTACTCCGCCCCCACCGGGGTGCAGAAGTACGGGGTGCCTCCTCCCTGCTCCAGGCCAATGGCGGAAAAGTCTATATCCAGCGCCCGGAAACGCTGTAAATCCTCACGGGTAAACACGCTTACGCTCCGTGCTGAGGGACGATGGCGAAGAAGATCAGGTCCTCGTCACCGTCATTCATCAGGCTGTGGGCATGGCCCTTGGGGCAGTAGTGGCAGGAGCCCACGGAGAGGGGCTCGCAGCCGTCGTCATACAAAATCTTACCCTTGCCGGAGAGAATATAGATGGTCTCGCTGTCGGTGACATGGGTATGCAGGCCCACAGTGGCGCCAGGAATCAGACGGCCCCGCATGATCTTGCACAGGCCGTCGTCGTAAATCCGCATGGCGGCTTCCTTCTCACCACCCCGCATGTGGGGGATGATCTTCTCCTCCATGGCGTTGAAATCGATCAGCATGTCACGCGCCTCCTCAGCCCAGCTTCGCGGCCACGAAATCGTCCACGGAGGCCAGCGCGTCGTCCAGCTTCAGCAGGTCGCTGCCGCCGCCCATGGCGCTGTCGGGCTTACCGCCACCCTTGCCGCCGCAGATGGTGCAGACGTTCTTCACCAGATCACCGGCCTTGATGCCCTTCTTCACAGCCTCAGGGCCGCAGATGGCCAGGAAGGTGATCTTTTCGCCGTTGACGGAGGCCAGGACGGCCACCACGTTGGGCGCCTTGTCCCGCAGGAAGTCACCCATCTGGCGCAGGCCATTGGCGTCCATGCCGCTGCGGGTGGCGGTCAGGACCTTCAGACCGCCCACTTCCTTGGCACTCATCAGGAACTGACGGGCTTCGCCCAGGGAAGCCTCCGCCTTGAACTTGTCCAGTGCGTGGCGCATCTCCTTCATCTCGTTCATCTGCTGGTCGATCTTGTTCTCCAGCTCGCCGGGGTTGGTTTTCAGCATCTGGGCGGCGTGGAACAGCACCTGTTGGTTGCGGTTCACCGTCTCCAGGGTCAGCTTGCCCACGGTGGCCTCAATGCGGCGGACGCCGGAGGCGATAGAGGCCTCGCTCTTGATGCGGAAGGGACCGGCCTTAGCGGTGTTGTCCAGGTGGGTGCCGCCGCAGAACTCCATGGAGAAGTCGCCCATCTCCACCACGCGGACCACGTCGCCGTACTTCTCGCCGAACATGGCCACAGCGCCCTTCTTCTTGGCCTCCTCGATGGGCAGGACCTCGGTGACCACGGGATAGCCCTCCAGAATGGCGTCGTTCACCAGGCGGTCGATCTCGCTGAGCTGGTCGGGGGTGATGGCCTCGAAGTGGGTGAAGTCGAAGCGCAGGCGGTCGGGCTCCACCAGAGAGCCCGCCTGATGGACATGGTCGCCCAGGACCTTCTTCAGAGCGGCGTCCAGCAGATGGGTGGCGCTGTGGGCCCGCATAATAGCCTTGCGGCGGTTTACGTCAATGGAGGCAGTCACAGTCTGGCCCACCTGGAACTGACCAGAGACTACCTTGCCGTAGTGCATGAACTTGCCGCCCTTGTTCTTCAGGACGTTGGTGACCTCAAATTTGGCGTCGTCAGCGGTGATGATACCGTGGTCGGCCACCTGGCCGCCCATCTCGGCGTAGAAGGGGGTCTGGTCCATCACCAGGATGGCCTCGGCACCCGAGACCACCTCGTCCCGCAGCTCCTCGTCGGCCACGATGGCCAGAACCTTGCCGTCGGCTTCGGTGTGATCGTAGCCCACGAACTCGGTGGCGGGCATGTCGCTGCCGAACTCAATACCGGCCCAGCCCAAGTCGCCCAGGGCCTCACGGGCCTTCCGGGCGCGAACGCGCTGCTCCTCCATCTCCTTGTCGAAGCCCTCGCGGTCCAGGGTCATGCCCTCGTCCTCCACCATCTCCACGGTCAGGTCGATGGGGAAGCCGTAGGTGTCATACAGCTTGAAGGCGTCGGCGCCGGAAAAGACCGTCTCGCCCTTGGCCTTGTGGTCCGCCAGCAGCTGGTCAAAGATCTTCATGCCGCCGTCGATGGTCTTGGCAAAGTTCTCCTCCTCGGTGCGGACCACCTTGGTGATATAGGTCTGCTTCTCCCGCAGATCCGGATAGGCAAACTCGTTTTCGTGGATGACGGTCTCCACCACCTCATACAGGAAAGGCTTGTTGACGCCCAGCAGCTTACCGTGGCGGGCTGCCCGGCGCAGCAGGCGGCGCAGCACGTAGCCCCGGCCCTCGTTGCTGGGCAAGATGCCGTCGCAGATCATCATAGTGGAGGAACGGATGTGGTCGGTAATGACACGCAGGCTGACGTCGGTCTTGTGGCTCTCTCCGTAGTGGGCGCCGGTGATCTCAGACACCTTGTTGGTGATGTTCATGACGGTGTCCACGTCGAACAGGGAATTCACGTTCTGAACCACGCAGGCCAGGCGCTCCAGGCCCATACCGGTGTCGATGTTCTTGTTCTTCATCTCGGAGTAGTTGCCCTCGCCGTCGTTGACGAACTGGGAGAACACGTTGTTCCACACCTCGATGTACCGGTCGCACTCGCAGCCCACGGTACAGCCGGGCTTGCCGCAGCCGTGCTCGGGGCCACGGTCATAGTACACCTCGGAGCAGGGGCCGCAGGGACCGGCGCCGTGCTCCCAGAAGTTGTCAGCCTTGCCGAAGCGGAAGATGTTCTCAGCAGGGATGCCGATTACCTTGTTCCAGATCTCAAAGGCCTCGTCGTCATCCAGGTAGATGGAGGGATACAGGCGGTCCTTCTCCAGGCCCACCACTTCCGTCAGGAACTCCCAGCAGAAGGGAATGGCCTCGTTCTTGAAGTAATCGCCGAAGGAGAAGTTGCCCAGCATCTCAAAATAGGTGCCGTGGCGGTCGGTCTTGCCGATGTTCTCGATGTCGCCGGTACGGATGCACTTCTGGCAGGTGGTGACACGGTTCCGGGGAGGCTCTTCCTCCCGGGTGAACCAGGTCTTCATGGGAGCCATGCCGGAGTTGATCAGCAGCAGGGACTTGTCGTTGGCGGGGGGGATCAGGGAAAAGCTGGGCAGGCGAAGATGGCCCTTGCTCTCAAAGTAGCTCAGGAACATCTCCCGCAGTTCGTTCAGCCCGTAGTAGGGATGTGCCATTTGTTTCTTCCTCCTATGTTGATTGAATTGATGACATCAAAAAAGCCTTCACCCCGGACTAGGGGCGAAGGCTTGCTTCACGGTACCACCCTAATTATCCCCCTTGCGGGGGCATCTTAGCCATCCGGTAACGGGGATGAACCGTTCCGCTCCTCGCGGACCGCTCCAAAGTGGCTGCCTTGCGGCGTGGGCAAGGGGCTTTCACCATCTCCCCTCTCGCTCCGGCCGGTTTCGCAAAGCTGGCTTTGTCATGGCATTTTGCTTGTTAACCAAAGATATTATATCCTGTTTGTGGGATTTGTCAAGCCGGGTCCTTCCCTTTTTTGACGGATTTCTTCCCCTTTACCATCACGCACTCCCCGGTGCGGGCGCACTGGCCGCAGCCACAGCAGGAGATCGTCCCGCTTTTATCGTTGTTCACGCGATACCAGGCCCAGACCGCGCCGCCCAGCGCCAATACCAGTAAGATCCACGTCAGCCAAGTCATCCCAAACACCTCCTGTTTTTGTCAGTTTATCACAGGAACGGTTTTCTAGTCAGTGGCATCTGCAACAGCCAAAGTCCCAACAGCGGAAGCATCTGCTCTGGCGGCAGGGGTAGGCTTTTCAGCGGCAGCTCCTGGGGCTCAATGACAGTCCCGTCGGGCCGGATCACAGACCGCTGCACACACAGCACCGGCTCCCGCAGACTGGACAACGTCAGGCTGTCTCTGGGGGACAAGCCATAGGTAACTACGTGCCCGGTCTCCACGGCGGCCAGAAATTCCGCAGGACAGGTTCCCTCCACCAGCAAACAGGCACAGGAGACCGGCACTGCCTGTATGTCCCGAACTGTTCCCGGGGGCAGCAGCAGGGTTCCCCATCTTTGCTCTGACAGCTCCTCCGCTTTTTGCAGTCTTTGGGTCCACGGAGAAACCCAGGGTTCCCATGCCGGAGGACATGCAAATACCGCGTCCACCATCCAACCACCTCCCCGGTAGTTTCTGCCCAGGCCGGATTTCCATACAAAGTTTCTCTCGTCTTTTTCCGGAAACTGTGGTATACTGGATGGTAATTTGGAAGCTGAGGTGACATTCTTGAATTTCTGGGGCCATTTGAAAACCGTTCACCACCACCGGGCGCTGGTACGGAAGTACTGCTTTCGCCTGGGACTGTACTGGCAGGGTCTGACCCACGACCTGTCCAAGTATTCTCCGGTGGAATTCTTCGCAGGGGTAAGGTATTTTCAGGGTGACCACAGCCCCAATGACGCCCAGCGCAAGGCTTTCGGATACAGTGCCTCCTGGATGCACCACAAGGGCCGCAACCGTCACCACTTTGAGTTCTGGACGGACTACAATCCTGACGGCTCCGGTATCTCCGGCGTGGAGATGCCAAAGAAGTATGTGGCCGAGATGTTCTGTGACCGTCTGGCCGCCAGCAAAACGTACCGGGGCAAAGAGTTTGACCCCGGTGATCCCTATAAGTTTTTCCTCCGTGGCAAGGACCGGCGGCTGCTGCTTCACCCCAACACAGCGGAGCTGCTGGAAACCATCCTGCTGACATTGAAGGATGAGGGCGAGGATGCCGCCTTTGATTATGTACGGCGGGAAGTGCTTGAAAAATAACAACGGAAGCGCATCGGGTTCGGTGCGCTTCCGTTTCGTTTACTTGATATTTGCTCCCAGGGTGCTGAAGATTCGCAGCAGAGGGCGCCACAAGTCCGGGTAGTGCGTTTGAAGGAAGGCCTCCACTTCTCCCCTGCTCAGGCCGTCGCCACAAAGGAGCATATAAGCGGCGTCGGCGTCACAGCCCACCGCTGTTTCCCCGGCGGCGGCCGCCACACCCACCGCAATTTTGGAACCCACGGCGCAGACGCCGCCTGCATAACCGCCCACCGCACAGACGCCAAGGGCCAGCAGGCCCAACGCCACAACGCCCAGGGACAGGCCTCCCATGGCGATTACTCCCAGAGCCAAAAGTCCCAGGGCAATACAGCCAATGCTCAGCAGTCCCACACTGATCAGTCCCAGAGATACCACGCCAACAGCCGCGTTGCCGATGGCGAAGACGCCCTTGGCCACATTCTCCCAGGACATCTGCTGTCTCCGGACGAATCCCACCCGGATGGATATCAGCGGCAACCCCAAAATTCTGGTCTTACTGTCATAAGCATAGAAGGAACCCTTGACGTATCGGGTCAAATCGTCCACTTTTTGTTCTAGCCGTGCGGTATCCGGGCCGCTTTCACCAGCCTGTTCTTGTTCTTCCAGATAGTCTTTCACCAGATAGTCCACACTGACGCCGAACATTTCCGACAAGGAAATCAGCTTTACAAGCTCCGGAAATGCCGCACCGCTCTCCCATTTGCTGACGGATTGCCGGGTGACGCCCAGCCGGTCTGCCAGCTGCTCCTGGGACAGGCCTGCCTGTTTGCGGAGGGTCATCAGCTTTTCTGAAAATTCCATCATATTCGTTTCTCGCTTTCCCTTTGATGGTTCCATGGTACGCCATTGCCCGAAAAAAGGCAAGAACGCGACAAGTGGAAGATTGTCAACCTGGGGTTGCGGCACCATTATGGGGCAAACACGCTCCTCTGTCTCAGGATGAAAAAAGGCCTCCGGCATCTAGCCGGAGGTCTTTTTTGTATACTCAGCCCTCTTCCGCAATCTTGCGGCCCATGAGGACGCCCATGATGGAGGCCATCATCAGACCCCGGGTCCAGCCGGAGCTGTCGCCCAGGCAATGCAGGCCCTTGAGGCTGGTGTTGAAGTCAGTGTCCATCTTCACCCGGTTGGAGTAGAACTTCAGCTCGGGAGAATACAGCAGGGTTTCGTAGGCGGCGAAGCCGGGAACCACATAGTCCATGGCCTGGATAAACCCGATGATATTGGTCATGGCCCGGTAAGGCATGGCGGCGGTGATGTCACCGGCCACAGCGTCCGGCAGCGTAGGCCGGATGTTGGACTGGGCCAGTTCCTTCTGCCAGGTGCGCTTGCCATCCAGAATGTCACCGAACCGCTGGACCAGGATCTGGCCGTTGGCCAGCATGTTGGTCAGCTCGCCTACCTTCTGGGCGTAGGCGATGGGCTGGTTAAACGGCACGCTGAAGTTGTGAGAGCAGAGGATGGAGAGGTTGGTGTTGTCGCTCTTCAGGTCCTTGTAGGAGTGGCCGTTGACCACCGCCA
>CAYWYW010000048.1:0-16080 GCA_964462715.1 uncultured Oscillibacter sp. | reverse complement strand
GTACGCCCAGGAGCGTTACGCCGCCGGTGATGAGCGCGACGATGATCTCATTCATAGTTTGTTTCCTCCAAATCCGACTTCATTTCGTGCAGGCACATCTTGATGTGCTGATATACCGTGGGCGCGTTGGCTGCCATTTCCTCCGGCCACAGGATATACGCTACAAAGCTGTCCGCGAAAAATTCATGGTTATCTACGCTGCAATATCTCCGGTAGCGGCGGATCAGCCAATCCCGTTCCTCTGGTACGGTATTCCTGTCAAGCAGCGCCGTCCGGTGGCCCAGATAGTGGCCGATTTCGTGGATCGCTGTCCTGTCCTGATGGGAATATGGCTCGCCGTCACATTCCACGGATAGCCACACGTCACCCTCGTACTGAATCCATCCCGCATATTGATCGGAAAGATAGGACCCGTTCGGCAGGATGATGGGGGTTCCTGTTGCATGGATGACTCTGCCCTCCTGATAGAACTTGTCCACCAAAAAGTCAGGGATCAGAGACAGCCCACGCTGTGTTTCCGCGGACAGCAGCCTGCAAAGGGGAGAATCGTAAGACAGAGGATATTCCGGCTCAATGCCGTCTGCCCGGTCCAGCATGGTCCGCAGCTCCCATTCGGTCACTGGGCGGGCCGGGGCGAATCGGTTCCCGCCAACGCCCTCTGTGATGCCCATGCGCTTTGCGTAGTCTATGTAGGGCCGATATGCATCGCTTTGCTCCGCCTCGTCCGCCCACACATGGTCCGGCTCGTCCGCCGGATACACCCCGAAGGAGCGGACCACGGCGGTCACGGCGGCCTCCCGGGTCATAGGCCCAGCGTCCAGCGTCAGATAGCCGGAGACATCCATCTCCGTCTCCACGCCGTGGTGGGCCAGAATGATGTCCATGGCCTCATCCATGGAAAGACCGTCATCCGCCTGGGCGGGGACGCACAGCAGGAAAAGGGCAGCCGCCGTACAGATGAAACGCTTCATTGCGTCTCCTCTATGGTGCGCACTATTCTTCATACTCCACACCATAGAGGTCAAACAGTGCTTTGACAGCTTCATCCTTTACGACCTTCTTCCGTTGGCCTTTGTTCAGCGTATCATAGACCGTCTGCAAAGCCGCTCTGGTATTTCCCTTTGTGTCCGATACCGCAGCAGTCAGTTCAGACTTTTTCATACGCTTACCCCCAGTTCAGACAATGCTTTCTGGTAATCATCAATGGTGGCCTCTTCCGCTTCCAGCGGAATTGTTGTTTCCTCGTATATCCGGTCGAATCCAATCGGGTCCACGGCCTCGCTGTACTGTGCTCCGTTCCGCTCGATCAGGAATCCGGCGTCAGACCATGTGCGTTGGAGCTGCCTCCCGTTGATGGTGATGATTTCTGTTTTGATCATGCCGCTTCCTCCCGCATATAGTCCGCATACGTTGCCCAGTTTGTGGCGGTTTGATATGCCTCCAGACATCCCTGTGGGACGTAGATGATACAGTCGGAAGGAATGTTGTCGAATACGTTCGTGCTGTACAGTGTGGGTGGCGTTGTTGGCTTCAAATGATACTCAGCCATACCAACGCAAACATTGAATGCATAAGCCATGATGGCAGTAACCCTATCAGGAATAATCACGCTTGCAAGAGAAAAGCAGGCTCGTAACGAAGAAGCGGTGATGCTAGTAACCCCATCAGGAATAATGATACTTGCCAGGGAGCTGCAGCTCTCGAACACATAGTTACCGATGCTAGTCACTCTGTCAGGAATAGTAATACTTGCTAGAGAATAACAGTAATTGAATGCATAGCCGCCAATTTTTGTCACACTCTCCGGGATGCTGACGCTTGCAAGAGAATAACAGTAATTGAATGCATAGTTGCCGATGCTGGTGACATTGGCGCCAATCTGAACATCTTGCAACAGATTGCAGTAAACTTGTCCGTTATTTCCCGTACTACCCATGACGCAGTACGAGGCCGAAGCAGACCCCAGCCCCAGCGTACATCCATCCGCCGGGTCCAGCGTGATCGTATAATCGCCCTCCGCTGTGTACTGGTGGGTGGCGTTCACGTTCCCGGTTCCAGCCAGGGTCTGCGTGGCGCTGCCGTCTCCCCAGTCGATAGTCACGCCGTTGGCAACCGTTTGGGAGATATACAGCGGCACAAGCGACCGGGCCGTGTCCCAGATGCGGATATGCAGCCGGGTCTTTCCATCATCGGTGATGTACATAGCGCCCACGTTCATGGGCCGGATCAGGGCCTTAACGCTTTCCAGCGACCAGTTCCACCCCTGGAACACCAGGCCGTCATGGGTTGGGCCGTCCGGCAGAGCGGTCAACTCCTGCGCCTCCGCCAGCGTGTACGATGCCACCAATGCGCCGTCGTAGTCGTAGAAATTTACGTCCTTCATGGTCACAGACACCGCAGGAGCACCGCCGCCCGTCTGGATAGATCGGATAGCCGCCGCCATTTCGGCAGGCTTGTAGAGGGCCGTACCGCCAGCTTTTTCCCGGATTGCCGCTGCGATATCTCCGTAATGGGCATTATCTGTCGTAACAATTGCCATCAGTAACTCACCTCGTCTCCGCTGGGAAGCGCCGCCAGAACGGCGTCCACAATGGTCTGCTGATCTTCCGCTGTCCAGTAATCCACACCCCGCTGGGGAGTATAACCGTCAGCGCCATCCGCTCCGTTCTGTCCGTCGGAACCGTCTTTGCCATCGGCACCCGCCGCACCGGGGCTTCCTCTGCTGCCGTTGCGTACCTCAAAGGTGGTGGATGTTCCGTCTGTCTTGGAGACGGTGATGATGTTGGTTCCGCCGTCCTCTGTGGACGTGGTGGTTTGCACAACGGACTGGATGCCTACGCCGTCCGCTCCTTCCTTGCCGTCAGCGCCGTCTTTTCCAGGTGCACCGTCAGCACCGGGCGCTCCATCCTTGCCCGGTGCACCGTCCTGTCCATCAACACCGTCTTTACCGTCTGCTCCGGCGGGGCCAACGGCATACCCGGCGTCGATGGTATTTCCGGTGGACAGCGTGATAATCAGGTGCCCATCCTCGTTGATGGACGCATTGGTAACCGATGCTCCGCTGCCACCGCCGCCGGAAGCCCATATCTCGTTGACTGCCGCAACCAGTGAGGACTTGTCCTCTGTTTTGAGGGCGTCCAGATTGCCGACTTTGGTCAGCAGTTGCTCCACCAGCGTGGGCGACGGTTCCGCCGCTTCCTCCGTAGGGCCTGCGCCGTAATTAATATATACGGTCCGCTCCGTCCAGATGGTGGGAAACCGGATACTCCCCTTCGTTCCGTAGACGCCTACACGAAGACGCCCACCAGCGGTCAGCACCTCCCATGGGACTGTGCATGAATTCCCGGAGAGGAGATGTTCCTTTTCAATGCCATTGCATTTGAACACCGCCGTCTTGACGTAATTGTCCCATTCTGCATCGAAGGAAAAGACAGCCGTATAGATGTTTACCGTACCGGATACCAGCATGACAGGCTCCGTGATTTTGATATGCTGGCCGGTAACGGTTAGCCCTAAAGTATTGGTCACGTTTTGCACGCCTCCTCAACCACAATTTTCAATTCCGACTTTCTATCGTGCAGTTACGCCGCTGCGAAAAACTGGCCCACCAGCTCGTGTGGCAGATACTGGAGCACGATCTTGCCGCCCTCGGCCTCGCCGGTGCGGGTGCAGAGGTAGGTATTTCCGTCCTCGCCGTCCAGGTAGTACAGGCCATAGGTGTACTCCATGCCCCGGGCCGCCTGGATGGGGTCTGCCGCCGTGCCCGCGTGGCTCTTGTCGATTGCCGCCCAGATAGCCGGGACGTTCTCCGGTTCCCACCCGGTCTGGCTGGTGTGGGCCTGCCGGATGCGGTACAGCTGCCCGTCAGGCCGCCGGACGATGGAGGGCTGTCCCTCGCCGCCGTAGGCCACGCCTGGAACCCACAGGTCGTACATGGTGGGCATGGTCGCCGCCTGGGCGTCCGTGGCTCCCTGGGCCGCCAGAGAGGCCGCCGCGCGGAATTCTTTTGCCCTGTCCACTCTCGTCATGCCGTCTCACCTCCCAGCATGGTATCCACAGCAGTGTCCACGGGGTCCGGGTCCGCCTTGGTCACGGCGGGCAGCTCCGGCCAGATGATGGTCTCCGGGAAACCATCCTGCTCCGTGATGTCCCGGAGAGCCTGACGGTATGTCCGGTACGCCTCTCGGGTGACGGTGTCAATGGGGGCGTCCAGGACCTGCGTCCAGTCTGTCTCCTCCAGCAGCTTGTCACGCTGGGAACGGGCCTCCTCGTCGGTCATGGGGATGTCCTCCACAGTGACCTCTCCGTTGTAGGCTTCAGATCGGGCGAGAGAAAGGCTGGCGTCCAGCTGGTCATCCTCGCAGCGGAGCTCGACTTTGTGAGTGGTTCGCACGATGTCAGGATGCTCCGCCGTGCCCATGTTGGACATTGTGACGATTTGATATTTCAGCAGTTTCACTGTGCCGCCTCCTTAATCCGTGGACTTGGTGTATTCCATCACCACATGGGCATACATGGTAGATAGATCGGCATTTGATTTGATGTAGATGTTTGTGCTATCTGCATAGGCATAGTCCACGTATCGATACCCGATCAGATTGCTCCAGTTCCCGTCTCCGCTCAGAGAAACTACATATTTGACATCTGAGATTCCGTGTGCAAGCGTTTTCGCCGCGGTATTTGGCATTGCGCCAAAATTCACTAATTTGGCATATACGGGTTTCTCCATATATCTCTTTGTGGTGCGGTATTCGACTCCAACCTTCATGGGAGGGTTGAGGTACTCCCATTCACTCCATCCGTTTCCATTTAGCCTACGGACAGCAATTGCACCATCTCCGTCTGTGACATCTTGAAAATAGACTTGCGTTACTCTGTCTGGCTGGGAACACAGTACAAGTACGGAGGCATACTGGGCGGATGTAATACCAGTCGGAATATTCGCCGCGCCAATAGCAGAATAAAATCCACTATCCTGTGCATCGTTCAAATCGGTTACTTGTTTGCCTGCGTCACCAAGCCCATACCCAGACGGTGCTGTTCCGGCGTCGATTTTGTCCCAGTTGGAATTAAATTTTTTGATATCGTAGAATTCACTTTCAGTAGGCTTTTCAAGATGAAGATTAGGGGTTTCAGTCGCCATTTGCAAAAACCTCGTTTCTCAGCTGATTGTGTGTATAGGCAGCAAGTTGGGAATGGGTAAATACCGAAAGGGTCTGATGCTGGTTATACATCAAGGACAGGTCCAGGATCAGATTCTCCGGTACAATACGATTCAGCAGCGTATCAACGTCGTCATAGTTCTGCTTGGCTTCCAACGCAACGCGTACCGTGAGGGTGAACGTGCTGCTGACCATGGCCACGGTGAAGCCGTCCTCGCCGCACAGCGTCGTCATAAGATCTTTCAGGCGCCGGAGGGTAAACGGCCGCTGCTCAGTTGCTTTTGTCAGGATGCGGAAGCGCCTGTCCGCAATCGGAGCGCTTTCCTGCACGGGGAGGTCAAGCATTTCCTCCCAGCGCTTCGCTCCGGACGGAGAGAGCGTGGTGATAAAGAAGTCATCAGGAGCTTCCCGGACGGCCTGGATCGCCGCGGAAATATCCGGCTGCTCAGCCTTTACCATCTCCTGGATCTCCTTCAAGCCCGCCATAAAATCAGGAAGATACTCAAGTAGCTCCACTGGACACCTCTCCCAAAACAGGGATTTCCGTGCTGGTGAGCCGAATGTTCGCGCTGCTGGAATTCAGAGTGGTGTTTTCCACATCCAGAACGCCAGGAACCGCAAGTACAATGGTCTCAACCTGGCTGATACGGACAGTAATCGCATCGCTATCGGCCCATGATCTGATGAGGCTATTGAAATAGCCGTTGATGGCGGCGGTGACTGCTTCCTGCACGTCCGCCCAGCTCACGTTGTTCTCCAGAGTGAGATTGAAAGCAATATTGATGGATCTGCTGGTAACCCCGGAGACGGTGACGGTGTGTCCAATGGGTGCGAATCCGATACCGCTTCCCTGGTCGTCGAGCGGATCTACGGCGTTTTGCACGGAAGCGATCAGTACGGAGGAAGGCACAGACCACTCACTGTCCACGATGGTCAGGCCGACGGTGCCGCCGCCGGAAGGTGCCCGGAACACCTTCACGCCGCCGACCCCCGCCAGATTGCCGACACGCTCTTTGTAGTCCGCCTGGTTTCCGCCGAATGACTGATTGTCATAGGAGTCGAAGTAGCGTTCACGCAGGCTGTCGTCGGTTTCAGTGTCTTTACCGGGGATCAGGATATCCTCCAGCTCAGCACCAGCCAGACCGTCCACAAAATCGATGGGCAGCAGCGTCCCGTAAAAGTCGTTTCCGATTTCACCCGGCGTCTCTGCGGTCAGGCTATAAGCTCCGGCGGTATCCAGGGCGCCGGTGATGATATAGTTGATCTCTCCGCCAGAAAACCTGGTTCCAATAGGGACGCTGAAGGCTGCGCCGCTGGAATCTGTGAATACGCCCTTTCTGACAGCAGCGGATGCCTGCCGGCGGGTCAGGCCGCGCTCCATGCACTTGCGGTCGAGGTCTCCCCCCGTGGCGGTATCCGGGAAGGCCCGGTCAAGGATATTACTGAGCTCCGTGTATAGCGTCGCAAGCTCGGCGCAGGCAGGAGCCAGCGCATCATAGATCACAGACCCCTCCCGCTTATCAACGGAAGAAGATACCCCGGAAAGGCAGCGGTCCATAATGGCTTCAAAGGTTTGGGTTTCATACATTGGCTGTGATCTCCTCTCCGACCGCTCCAAAGATGGTATTTGCTGTGAAGGATACGGTCAAGAATCTGCGGCCAGAATCAGTCACATTCAGGTCGGTTATGCTCAGGATGCGGTCATCCTGAAGGAGAGCGGACTCCAGCTGCTGCTTTAGATTTGCCAGTGCAGTTTCACGGCTTTTCCCGATCAGCTGGCTCCACTCCATTCCGTAGTTCCAGGAATAGATGAGATATTGGAATCTTTCCGTCTGCAGTATCTTCCTAATAGCCTGCACCATGGCCTCCCGGCCATCCACTGTGCCGGAGATGCGCCCCGTCTGGAAGTCAATGCGGTAGGTCTTGCTGGGCATATCCGCCTGCTTGATGACCTCGGTCGTTCCGAGGATTGTTTTCGGTGTAGTCGGCAGCATATCAGAGCCTCCCTAAAATCAAGTATTCCTGACCTCCGTAGTTCCGAAGGAGAACGACCTTGTCGCCGACTTTCAGTGCTTCCGCGATATTGGAGTCGAACTGCTTCACGCTGTGCGAGTGGTTCGATGCGGTTACAGTGCTGTGGCCAGGGACAAGGTGCTTATGGCCGTACATTTCCTTCAGGACTACCAGCGCCGGAGGAGACAGATAAAAGCGGTTATCCACAAAGAGGGTAAGCGGAGACAGGCTCTTTACCTCCGCACGAAGGAACCGCATCGGTACACGGGCCTCCATTGTCTGCTCCGCGATTCGTTTCACCTGTTCCAGCATCAGACCACCTTCACTTTCAACGACATGGTTTCCTCGACGATATCCTGCGTCACCTCTTCCACAAGAAAGGTGCAGCGAACATCGATTCCAGGGAGATCTGCGAAAATAACCTGACCAGCCCGAAGGCCAGGGAGCGCCAAAGCTGAAAGCGTCAAGCTCTGCTCCGGCTTGTTCCACAATTCCAGCATCTTCATGGCCCTGTCCTTGATCTGAGCGGCATTCAAGGTATCATCCACGGATTCGTGATATTGCAAAATTCCCCACAGGGCCATGTTATTGCTGTCCTGGGCGATATAAACGTCCCGTTTTCCGGTGGTGTCATTATCCCGAACGAGCTTTACCTTGTTGTAGGTCTCGCCGTCGATGCTCCTCACATACTCAAATCCGGTTGCAAGGCTGTTCTCACCGATCACAGGTACTTCCTTCGGCACAATAACCTCTGAGAGTTGCAGGGTGCCGAAGTCATCCCACAGGTAGAACATTCTCCCGGCGTGGATCAGCGTACGGTCAAGCGCCTCCAGAATGATGTCGAACAGAGATTTTATGTCGAATACCATGGACGGGATGACATACCCGGTATTGGGGAGCTGTCCGGTCTTCAGCTTATAGTCCTCGGCAATGAGCTGGAGTACCTGGTCTGCGCGTTTTCCGCTGAAGACATAGGTGTCCTTATTCTTCAGGTATCGCATCTGGTCGTAAGCGAGGATGCCAACAAACTCATCCTCCGTCCTGGAGATTTTGAACACATACCCATAGAACAGGCCTTTTCCGGCGTCAAGCATCGTCACGATCCCGCCCTCTACCCAGGCAACATCCGGAGAATACAGAACGCTCAGTTCCAGCTTCGCAGGGGAGCCGCGGCGTTTTGTAGTCCATTTTGCCTCTTTGACCATCGCCGTGATGTCGAAGGCACCCCCCGTCTGGTTGTTCTGATACTGAAAAGTCATGGGATGGTAAACACCTGCCCCGGGTAGATTTTATTTGGGTTCGCTCCGATGTTCCCTTGTTCGCCGAGTAGATCTCCGTCCACTTGGAGCCGGATCCGTACATCCGTTTTGATATTGCCCACAAGCTGTCTCCCGCCGCAACCGTGTAAGTTTTTGGTGCCGCCGGCGCCGCACCGCTCCTCTCCTTGGGAGTCTCTGCCGCAGCGGTCTTTGTTCCGCCATCGGAGAGGATCAGGCGCCGCGGAGAATAGTCCTTCCACTCACTGAGCTTGATGGAATAGTAGATGTCGCCGACAGATCCAAAGCGCTCATCATAAGAGAAGTCCTCCACGCCCATCTGAACATTCATATCGAGATCAGAGCCAGAGAGTATGAATTGAATAGGCTCGCGGCTGTCTCTCGCGCTCTGGATAGCCCGCACGGCCTCCGCCGGGGGAATGATACTCCCGGTCACATACGGAGCGCTGGAGGCCGGGAAGAAGCTGTCCCAGGACACAGACCGCAGTCCCTTCAAATGGAGCAACAGCACCTCGCCGATGCCGAGCACTGTCGCGGTTTTGTTCTTTCCGGGGGAGGAAACTTTCAGCTTCTCGGGAAGTACCGGAAGCTGAAGCATCCCGCCGCTCTGGAACGTCAAGGTGATGGCATATTTTCTCATGCGAGAACCACCTCCGCTTCAGCTGCGAACTCCTCTTGCAACGCCATTTCGATCTTCTGAATAACTTCGCCCACGTCAACCTTTTCGGAAATACTTGCACTCATGGAGACGGTTGGCGTCAGTGTCACGAAATTCTGGATATAGCGCATTTCTGCGACATCCCGGAAGAACTGAAGATCTTCGTCAGCGATATGGACTTCATCGGCGATCTTCCCGGTGTTGTAATCGATATCGCCGACTCCGGCCATGATATCGTCAAAGTTTCCGTATGCGCTTCCGTCGAAGAACCCAGACACCTTGTCCGCAAGCCCTTCTCCGAAGCGGTACCCGGCACTAGCGGCCTTGGAATAGTCGATGTAGTCCATCTTCTTAACGTACTCAACCCATTCAGATTCGTCCTTGACCTTCTTCTGGGCAGATTCCAGTTTTGCATAAAAGCTGTCCAGTCCGCTGGTGATATCAACTGTCACACCCGGAATCTTGTTGATGAGTGTCTCGATGCCGCTGGCCATGTTCGTGATGTATCCGAGTACGGTCAGAGCCATGTCATAGAAAAGCACCTTGACCGCGGCCACCGGGTCATTGAACAAATTCCCGATGAAGTTGACAAACATAGCAAATCCGTTCTGGAGGGGGATAATCGTATTGTTCAGGACATGCGCGCCGAGAACGGCAAAGGTGCCCATGAGGATCCCAGTAGCAGAAACGCCGGATCCTGTGAACTTATTAAAGGCAGCCACTCCGGCATACAGGGCGGCGACCAGGACAGCGAGCATCATTACCACCCAGGTAACGGGGCTGGCCAGCAAAGCGGAATTGTAGGTGAACTGGGCCGCGGACGCCGCTGCCGTACTCCCGGTCAAAACGCCGTATCCGATGGTCAGGAAGTTCACCAGGCCGTTATAGATGCCCATGGCGGCCGACGCGATCTGCGTCCAGTGCGCGGCCACCTGGAACACCAGAAAGGCGGTTCCAAGGCCAACAACGGCAGGGCCGATGATGGAGATGTTGTTTGCTACCCAGTTGATGGCGGACAGCAGCGGATTCAGTGCCCGGATGGCCATATTCGACGCCATAGTCCACACCTGTCCCCAGGTCAGCGGAATCTTTGAGAATCGCTCTTCAACTTCATCAACCGTGGAATACATAGCCGCCTTGATAACATTGGCGGTCAGCAGACCTTCGGAGGCCCAGTCTTTCATAGAGCCCTGGGCGCCCCGGACATTGCGCATATAGTCCTCGATTGCATTTGCCAGAAGAGGAGCGTTCTCAGTGATGCTCTTGTATTCATCGCCCTGGAGACGCCCGGAAGCCATGGCCTGCGTCAGCTGATACATGGCGGACGATTTCTCTTGCACAGATGCGCCACCGATGGTGAAGTTCTTATTCATCAGCTCCGTGAAAGCGATCATGTCATCGTTGTCTCTGAACGCATCTCCGGCCAGAAGCCCCAGCTTGGAGACGGTGGCTGCCACGCTGGTGTATTCCGCCCTTGCCCGCATCGCAGATGCATAGATCTTCTTGTCCAGCTCCTTCACAGAGCCTCCGTCATCCACAATCAGGCCAAGACGGGCCTTATTACCTGAGAGCGTGTCCGATAGTGCGGTCAGCTTGGAGATACTGAAAGCAGCGCCGGCGGCGCCGATATAGCCCTTGATGCGCTGCCAGACATCACCGATCATACCGGCCTGCCGTTCGGCGTCCTGCTGTCTGCGGTTAAAATTATCGACGCTGTCAGAAGCATCCTGCTGCCGACGAATGAGGTAGTCCATGCTCCCAGCAGTGTTCTGGACGGACTGGGAAGCACGGTTATAATACTCCGCCGTGTTTCTGCCGGCGGCATTCGTGGCGGTATCTGCCGCTCTGGCAGCCCGTTCAACTCTGGCATACCTGTCCGCGATCCGTTCCAGGCGGCGGCTTGCGGCGTCCCGGACAGTGATTTGGCTGGAGACCGACAAACCGGTCACCTCCTATTCAGCTTCTCTTCCCGCTCCTTTTCCCGCTTTATCTGCAGGTCAATGGAGGCATAAATGAAAGCGCGTTCTCTGGATGGGAGCGCCATCAATGCCCCGGGAAGGATGTTAAGTCTCTGGAGGGCAAAGTGGGCATAGTTCGCCTCGCCATCGCCCCCCTCGATCAGTTTTTTGCTTCTTCCTTCTGCTCGTTGATGTCCTCAGAGAACCCGTTGACATCCTGAATCGCCATGAGCAGGTCAAGGAACTGACCGGGCTTCAGAATGCGGTCGATCAAGCTCTCTGCGCCGCGGACGCCATGATGCTCCTGCAGTTCCGCGTCCTTGAAGTTAGGATCCAGGCAGCAGGTGGCGATCAGGCGGCAGTTGTAGAGGTCGTTGTTGGTCTCCACTTCCTTCTGATGCGTCTTCTTGTTGAAGGTGGTCGTCTGGCAGCTCTTCCGGATCTCCTTGTTCTGCGCCTCGGTAATGCTCCTGATGGTAAACGGCTCCGGGAAACCGGAGATATTGACCGTAGTCTGAACCTCCTTGCCGGCACCGTCACTCATTAGGAAATCCATCAGCTTACTCAATGAAAAACATCTCCTTTACAGAGTAAGGGCGCCCCAGAACGGAGCGCCCTCATAAAATCAGATCTTATTGAAAGCGGACAGGATCTCGAAGTCCTCGAAGGTGAAATCCACATCCTCCTGCAGGGGATCATCGGAGTCACCGTCCAGCATGGCCAGGACAGTGGAGTCCAGGTTCACATCGGACAGGAGAATTGTCTGCGTGCCTGCGGAAGAAGCGGGGTCAGAGTTCTCAATGACCATATCGAAGTAGGCGTCCACACCGGTACGCTTCCACTCCGCCAGCTGCTCCCGGAACATGGGAGACAGGTAGTAGATAGTCATGGAGCCGGTACCCTCGGCGCCGGTGGTCTTGTGACCGACCATGCGCTTGCCGATGGCCTTGACCTGGCTCTTGGACTTCTCAACCTTGGCGTTGATGGAGCGGGCATAGAACATCTCCTCGTTATTGCCGTTGATCTTCGCATATGCCCGGCCTTCCTTGCCGGACAGGGTATCCATGGAAGAAATCTCTTTCATTGGTTATCGTTCCTCCCCTCAGTTGACCGTGACGGTCATGTACAGCTTCTCCATGCTGTCATTGGGCTGGAGAGCGCAGAAGACAGCCACATCCCGCTTTCCGTTGCCCTGCTGGACAGTAACGTCATCCGGCAGGAAGTTGCTGATAGCATCGATGGCTTCATACTGCTTGCCGAGGCTCACCAGATCGGCTTTAAACAAGCCGCGGCCGGTGTCGCTGTTCGTCTCGGTACCGAGATACTGCTGGCTGAAAATCCGAGCGGTATCACTGGCCCAGCCGTCCAGAACACGGATGACGCGGTTGGAAGTCCAGTCTTCGGACACACCGCCGCCGAAAGTCGTGCGGGAGTTGATATCGGACAGCACGCGAGCCTTGCCCTTTTCGGCATAGAAGACGAACTCGCCAGCCTTCAGAGCCGCCTCGAACTGGCCCTTGGTATACTTGATATCCACATCCACCGCATCATCGTAGGTAGTGTTGGTCAGGCTCTCGTTGACCTCTGCCGCGGCAGAAGCGCCGGTCACCCAGGCAACGGCCTTGTCTCCGGTGATCACGGTACCGTCGGACAGCTTGACGCCGTTCTTCACGCTGATGATGCCGATGCTGTCAGCAGCGGGATGCTGATACAGGACACCGGTGATGTACTTGCCCTCATCATCGCGCAGCCGCTTGACGAAGGCAGTCACAAGAGACTTCACGCTGTCATCGGTGCCGGGATAGCCCAGAACATTGAAGTCCTCAACCTCCAGGGCATTCATCCACGCCGTGTATGCGCTGCCGTTGACGGTGCCATTGGTACCGCCGGTCAGGCTGGCGGCCGCGGCGGCGGTCAGCGTATCAGGAGCGCTGAAAGTCACATAATCATTGGCCTTCAGGCTGGCAGCGCTGCCGGACTTCGCAACCGTCTGGCGATCCATCTCGGTTCCATCCAGATAGGTCACCACATCCACATTGGCGGAATTGTCGGCATTTGCCAGCACAGCCGCCTTCAGGTCATTGCCACGAGTACCGCCGTAGCGGGCAGTCACGGTCAGGCCGCCTACCGTCACAACGGCCTTTGTGCCGCCGGAGTTCACGCGGTAGATCAGCAGGGTCTTGGCACGTTTCAGAGCCTCACGAACCAGCAGGAGCTCAGAGGCGGTGGGATCATATCCCAGATCCTTCAGAGCCAGCTGGTTGAAATCGCCGGCGGCCAGAGAATAGATCTGATTCTCAGGCCCCCAGGGGAGTTCCAGGGGCAGAGCAGCGATGCCGCGTGCGCCCATGGAAACGGTATTGCCAGCGGCGCGGAACTGATAGTACGCGCCGGGCAGGATCTTGTTCTGCACCGTAAAGGTGCCGCCACCAACAGGCATTTACTTCACCTGTCCTTTCAGAAATTTATTGACGAGGTGCCTGGCCTCGTCTTTGGTGTATAGCTTGCCGTCTTCCAGCAGAGCGTTCACGAGGTCTGCCTGCTCCTGGAAGTCCTGGCACGCTGCCAGCTGCTTTTTTTCAAATGCGGGGGCCTCAGCTGCGGCAGCCCCTTTCTTCGTCGCCATTACTGCACGACCTCCTCAATTTTCAGAGTTTCCATCGTCTCAGACACAGGCGCCACCTCCACAAAGCGCAGGTCAATATCGAACAGGAACTGATAGTACCGGCCGTCCGAGTCATTCCGTGCGCTCTGGTTGCTAAGATGCACCTGGCGGCCGCCTACGTCCAGCATCCTGAAATGGTCGAACATGCTATCCGCCCACTCCAGATACTCCAATGTGTCCTTACTGCGGAGGAAATATTGCACCTGCACGCCGATGGTGCGGCGCTGCTGCCGATCCAGACCGCGGGTCTGCTCAACGTCCGCCAATGCCACATAGAAAGCCCCGTCCGCATTCTGTTGGATCTCATGGACATGGACCTTTCTTGACGGCCAGACGGCTTTCAGAGCTTCTGCAACGGCCTGGACAATATCATTCAGCGTCACCGGCGCCGTCCCCCTTTCCATTGATCCTCTGATTCAGGATGGCATTGAACTTTCTGTTCAATCTCGCATTCTGTGTCTGCTTCGTGCGGCGGATAGCCCGTCGCAGGGTGAAATGCCCATTGACGAAGCCATTATAGGGGCCGACATACATACCGCCCGGGAATCCAGGCTGGTACACAAAGGAATGCCCCGCCCAGTACCCCGGGACGAAATGCGAGCGGAATCCGTACTCCAGATGCTTCGCATAGTCGAGGTTGTTATATACATCAATGCTGTACAGGACACCGGATTGACGGACTCCTCCACCGTCATAAGCCTTTTCATTGGCTCCAAGTGACAGGGCTTTGTCTCCGGCGTGGAAGTTCATGCGGTAAGTACCGTTGTTGACGATGCCGTCCTCTTTGCAGATCCGTCGCGCCTGTCCTACCGCATAGACGCCCTCACCGATGACCAGCTGCTCCATGATCTTCGGCATATCATCTGCCAGAGCTTCCATGCGCTTCCGCATCTCAGTGAAGCCGCTGAAATCCACACTCACGGAAGATCACGCCCTTTCAGGAAGATCTCCTGATGCGTGGCGTATCTGGCCGGGCGGCCGACAGCTTCAAACTGCTCCTCAACGCCGAAACGGGAAACGGCCACACTATCACCCGGCTTTACATCAAGCTCAGGTGCGGCGAACAGTACACAGTCATACTCCACATCCTGCTGTGCTGCAGTCTGGCGGCTACTGTCCGATTTCCTGCTCAGGGCACACAGGACGCCGGAATATACAGGGGTGGGAGCCGTCTTATCGATAGCCCCCACCTGTTTTGTTCCCATCCGGCTGATGACCGCTGTATCCTCATAGGTGGTCTCCAGAGCCGCACGTTCAGCGGCGGGGGTACCAAATCCCATGATTACCACCTCAGCTTTCGATAGGCGTTCAGAGTGGTTCTCCAGCCAAAGAAACCGTCTCCGCCGCCCAGTCCGAAAGTGCCGGAGCTTGCGTCAGCCCCGGCCGCCGCTGCGAAGGACGTGGTGACGTCTCCACGCTTTACGGATGTGACCGGACCGGGAGCGGCTTGTTCACTGCCGTAACCAGCAGACTTCCAGTGCGCCGCGGCGATCATTACCAGCGGACGCTCCAGTTTCTCAGGAAGGGCTTCCTGATTGATGTAGGATAGGATCTGATCCTCAACGAAATCCAGCTCAAATTCGAGTTGTGCATCCCTGACATCGTTGGACTCCGCATGTAGGCCGAGGATCAGCTTCAGCTGCGCAAGCCGCTCCTCTTTCGTCATATCAGCCCACCAGCTTTACCGCCATGGTCGCATCCAGGGTCTTGATACCGTAGATGATGTCCAGGGAGACGGTGTCGGTCTTGGTATCCTGGTCATAACCATAGACCACACGGACGCCGAGGCCGTTGTGGCTGACGATGGCAGCCTTGGAAGCGCCCATGGGCAGAGCCAGAGGACGGGTGACCAGGGCGATGGCGTTCCGGTGGAAGGCCAGAGAATGGATCTTGTTGGCCACGTAGACCGCTGTGGCTTCCTGGTAGTCCTTCACCAGCTCAGCATCGATGCCGACCTCAGAAACAGCGCCGGAAGCGGCGGTGGCGTCGGCGGTGAAATGGTAGCGGTAGCCGTCAAGGATGAAGCAGTCACCCTTCTTGACGGTGGCGGTAGCGGCGGTCACATTGGACAGAGCAACCTTGACAGCGCCCTTTGTGCCGGTGATCTTGAAGCTGGTGGCAGTACCGGGCGCGGTTGCCAGAGAACAGGGGCAGTTCTGATCCATGTAGGTGTCCAGGGTATACAGGCGGCCCAGCTCAGCATTGCGCAGGGTCTCACCGTTGCCGGCATAGGCGACCTTGGACAGATTGTCGGTCAGAGCATAACGGTACTTATGGTTGGGGTCCAGAACCAGGCGGCGCTGATCCATGGGAACCTTGGCGATGTCCAGGGTCTTGGACATGTCGG
>CAYWYW010000047.1:0-16284 GCA_964462715.1 uncultured Oscillibacter sp. | reverse complement strand
GCCCACCACCACGTCGTATGGCTGACCGGCAGGCGCCTCGCCCAGCATGGCGTACATGGCGGCGTAGCCGTCGTTGACGGCCTCATTGTCCGGGTCCAGGAAGGTGATATATTCCGTATCCGCCAGCTCCACGCCCTTATTCCGGGGGCGGGAGGCGCTGCCGCTGCCGCCGTCTCCGAAGAAATACGCGGTGACGTTTGGATATGTGCGCTCCAGATAGCGGACAATGTTGGGCGTCTCCCCATCGGTAGAGCCGTCATCTACCAAGAAAATGTGCATTTTGGAGAATATAGTGCTCCGCTGAAGGCTGGCAAAGCACTTGGCCATCAGGAAACGGCCATTGTTATATACCGGGACGATCACACTCAGCTCCAGGCCCTCCGGCAGAGGCTTTTCCCGGTACGGCTGGGCGTTGTAATTGAAATGGTCGATGCTGTATCCGTTGGGCAGCTGATGGACGCCGCCGTCCATGGTCAAAAGCTCCTCCGGAGAGAAGGCCTCCCGCCAGAAAACGGTGCGGTATTTGCTGCCCATCTGGGAGACAAAGTCGTGCTCCGTTCCGGCGTGCAGCTGATCGCCGGAGAAATAGGCGGCCTTGGTGATATAATCGCAGGCGGTGTACTTGAAGCCGTTGATCATATCCTCCAGGTAGAAGATCTCATAATCCATCTCATCGGAGAAGAAGGCGATGAGGTCAAAGGCGGCCAGCTCCCCGGCCGTCACGCCGCCGCTGAAGAAGAGCGCTTTCTCCGGATAGGTCTGGCGCTCAAACATTTCACGCATGCGGGGCGTATCCGCGCCGGCAATCACGGCGCACCGGCGCACCGGCTGGCCCAGGGTGATGCCGGCGGAAGCCGCAAGCGTCTCCACCCGGTCAAAGCAGGTCTCGCCGGTCATCATTGCCCGCACGCCCTCCACCTGGCGGCGGTAGACATCCTCCGGCGTCATGTTTTTCAGGATCTCCACGACCTCCTGCTGCTCGTTGGCAATGAACACAAAGGGCAGCTTATCGTTGACGCCGGCGCTGTAATTGGAGATTTGCAGATTGCCGCAGGCCTGGAGCTCATAGCCCCGGTTGGCGAACATGGTCATGCTGGTTTTCACCGTGTTAATGTCCAGCGCCCAGTCGTAGAGCTTATGGATCTTCTGAAGATCGTCATGGGCGATGGCCGGGGAAATGCTGGGCCAATACTCCGGCGGGAAGCGGTAATTGGTGGCGGCCAGGCGGTAGTTGCGGTCGACGATCTTCAGCGGGACGCCGGCCTTCAGCACACCGCCCAGCAGCAGGTTCATATCGTCGCAGCGGTCCGGATACTTATTCATCCAGGAGCCGGAGAAGATGACGCCGGGCTGTTTGTGGGGGTTGCGCATACCCACCGGATTGTGGAACAGGGGATTTACGCCGAAGGGCAGCACATAGACACGGTCGTTCCCGCAGTCCCGGCGGTAATTTTCCATCACCTCAGCGCAGCTGGTAAAGATGATGTCGCAGTGCCGCGCGATGGGCAGGAACCGGTCATAGTTGGGGGGATCTTCCTTGGAATAGAAAATGGTCGGGATTTTCCGCTCCTTACAGGCGGCGATGATCTCAAAAATGCGCTGTTGCTGGGCGGAATTGGCCACGGCGGCCCCCCGCCACTCCTCATGCAGGCCGCTCCAGGCGGAAACCATCAGCAAAAGATCCAGATCCGCGATCTGCTCCTGCCACTGATCCGGCGTCAGGAACACGAAATCCGCTGCGTCCCTGATGCTGTCCAGCAGGAACTGGTCCGCCACGATGCCGATACGCACATTGCTGCGCAGGTAATAGCGGCAGCCGTTGCTCTGGGGCAGCGAGTCGATCAACGGCTTCACCCGCTCAAAGAAGTCCTGGTCGGTCTGGGCCTCGAATTCCTTCTGGGGCACATACGCCCAGTCCGGAATCTGAAAAGGAACGTCACCGGTCTTCTTGCCGGGCTTACTGACAGCCGCTTGCTGCGGCCTGCGGATCTTTATGTAGAGTTTCGTGAGGAGGGGATGATTAAACACCAGCGTGCGGAGCCGGTTCTTCCACTTGCGCCTCCGCGCCTGCTTGGCACGGCGGCGATTGCTCTGATACTTCCACCAGCTGATCTGCAGGCGTCCCAGCTTGGATTTGGAGAGCGTGTCGTATTTTTTCTGCCAGCGCAGCAGACTCTTTTTATACTCGGAAACCCGCTGCTGAACAGCGTTTTTTTCCTGTGAGAGCGTCTGATACTGGGCAACAAGGGATGCCAGTTCCTGCTGCGCCTGGATCCGCTCCGCCTGCACTTCTTCCATCAGCTGCTGAAGCTGTTCATGCTCCAGCTTCAGGCGGTCATTTTCCTGCCGGAACCGCTCACGTTCCCCGGTTAACTGGCTGAGAAGCTCCTGTGACTGCTGATGTTCAGCCTCATATTTCTCGGAAAGCATCTGTGCTTGTTCATTTGATTGATTTAAGCTGCTGCGCAATGCGTCAATAGATTCTTGCTTTCTCATGTCCACATCGCAAAAACCTTTTTCCATCTGCTCCACCAGCTGCTCGTCAAATGGAATTCCGCTCTTTTGTGTCCCTTCCCGGCTATACGCCCGGATGGCGACCCAACCCTCCAGGAAATCCACTGCAGCCGGCTGAAAATAGCGCTGCATACTGTGAAGCAAATCGAGATAATAGTACGTGCGCTTATGATCCGGGTGAGGGTTGATGCCAAAGGGGACCATGACCAAGACCTGACCCTCCGGCTGAAGCAGCGCGGACATCTTTTCCAGGCAGGCATCCGGATCTTCCAGGTGCTCCAGCACCTCGGTCAGCAGAATATAGTCAAACTGCTCATCTTCCAGATCCTGCTCCAGAAAATCCGCGCAGACATAGTGCAGGTGCTGCTGCACCTCCAGCGGCTCCTGTGCCGCTTTCTGCCGCGCATAGGAAATACTCTCCGGATCAATATCGATAGCAAGTACACGTTTGCCGCCGCGCGCCAGCAGCAGATCCACGATGCCCTGGGAGCAGCCGATATCCAGAATATGGGCCCCGGAAACCTGTGCACAGATCCAGTCAACTCGTTTGCGCGTACGCTTCTGGAATGCTCCTCCAGCATAAAGTCCTTCGTATACCTCGCTTACTCGGTCAGTCATCGTCTGTTTCATCGTCTCTATCTCTTTCTTCTAAATATCAAACAATATCATACAGAATCTGGGAGAAGCTGGTGCATTATTTCTCAGCCGGTTCCGGCACGCTGGTGCTGCTGAGGATTTTATTGCGGTAATCCAGCTGTTGCTCTTTGGTCCAGTGGTTAAATTGGTTTACAAAGGATTCATAGGCGGGGATCACATCCTCTGACGGGCCAAAAGCACGGGCCATGCCGTATTCCAGCCAAAGCGCCTTATCACAAAAGCTCTGTACCTGCTTGGTGCTGTGGCTGACAAACACGATGGTCTTCCCGTTTTGCCGGAATTCGTTCATCTTGTTCAAGCACTTCTGGGCAAAAGTGGAATCGCCGACGGACAATGCCTCGTCAATGATCATAATATCCGGATCGACGTTGACAGAAATGGCAAAACCCAGCCGCGCCCTCATTCCGCTGGAATAGGACTTTACCGGCTGGTCGATGAATTCACCGATATCCGCAAATTCCTCTATGGCGGGCTTCATGGCGTTGATCTGCTCCATGGTAAAGCCAAGCATCAGCCCCTTGAGCTCAATATTCTCCTTTCCGGTCAGGTAATTGTTCAAACCGGAGGAAATCGCGATCAGAGACGGCAGACCGTCGGTGGCAATGATACCGCTGCTGGGCATAGACAGTCCGGCGATGATATTGGACAGCGTGGATTTTCCGCTGCCGTTCATCCCCACCAGACCCAGAGAATCGCCTTTATTCAGGGTGAAGCTGATATCCCGCAGGGCATAAAAGGGCTTGCCGCCCCGTCCCAGCAGGAACCCACGAAGCCGCTGATGCTGATTTTGATAGAGCTGATAGCATTTGGTAACGTGGCTGGCCACGATGGCATGCTGATTGTCCATTCTTTTCACTCCAAATCCAGGAACTGGTTCTTATACTTTGCCTGCAAATTACTGCCCAGGATGATCAGGATCAGGTTGATCAGCCAGAAAAGCGACATCCGATAGTAATGCAGGTAAAAGGGAACGTGGTAGAGCAGACTGTCCCGAAAACCATCTGTGATATAGAGGCAGGGATTCAGCTTCAGAACATACTGCACCCACGGAGGGAGCTTTTCCATGCTCCAAAGAATGGGGGTCAGATAAAACAAAAGACGGATCAGGGAGTTGACGAGCTTCTGAAAATCAATGGCAATCATACTGAGAACAGATGTGACCATGGCCAGCGCCGTGAAAAAGACCACCGCATACAGCAGATAATAGATCAGGTTCAGCCAGTAAATTGACGGTGGATAGCCGAAAAAGAAGAACGTGATCAAAAGGACGGCGATCATGACCAACTGAGAGTACAGCGCGATCAGTATTTGTTCCAGAGGCATCGTAGCCACCGGGTAGCGCATTTTCAGCGCCGCGATGCCTCTGCTGCGGATAGCGGAAGCACCATGGGTGATGCACTGGCTCATGAAAAACCACGGAACCAAACCGGTGAGCATCCACAAAAGGTACGGGTACCCGTCCACATCACGGCCGCTGCGCAGACCGATACCAAAGACAAACCAATAGGTGGCGATCTGAATGAGCGGATTGAGAATGTTCCAGAAGCTGCCCAGGTACGCGTCCTGGTTCAGCACCTTATAGCTGAAGCGGGAGATCCGGTACATTCTCTTGCGGTTCACCCAGATTTCGCGGAATACGGCACCTACGTTCCGGATCCAGTCGAACCGGCGGTGAGGCGGTTCAATATTGCAGCAGATCTCCCGGCTGTTTTCAAACCGGATCGCGGGAGACATTTTGGACACCTTGTTCCCGCTGGCATCCCGGGCAAAAATCTTGAAGGTATACTCTCCCGGCTCCTGCGCCCAATAGGAGACCTCCGGCTGCTTTTGATAGGCGTAATGGCCAATATCCTTTCCGTCCCGGTAGACATAGAACGCAAATCCGCAGCCCTCCGGGGGATTCTCACAGACGCAGTGCAGTTCATTGATTCCGCGAAGGGTAACGGTCAGATGCAATTCTTCCGCAATAGCCACAGCGATACCTCGTTTCGTTCAGATTGCAGTGCTGCCAAACTCCAGAATATCGGCAATACGGCGGCAGGCGCGGCCATCGCCGTAAGGATTGGATGCGTGACTCATTTCATCGTACGCAGCCTTGTCGGTGAGCAGCGTTTTGAATGCCGAATAGATCGGTTCTTCGTGCGTGCCCACCAGCTTCAGCGTGCCCGCGGCAATGCCTTCCGGCCGCTCGGTGGTATCCCGCATGACCAGCACAGGCTTTCCCAGACTGGGTGCTTCTTCCTGAATGCCGCCGGAATCCGTGAGGATCAGGTAAGAGCGCGCCAGAAGGTTGTGGAAATCCAGCACCTCCATAGGCTCTATCATCCGGATACGCTCATCCTCGCCAAAAATATCCGCCGCTGTCTGCCGTACCACCGGGTTCATGTGAATCGGATACACAACCTTTACATCCGGCGTCTCATCCACGATCCGTTTGATGGCTCTGAACATCTGGTGCATGGGCTCCCCCAGATTTTCCCGGCGGTGCGCCGTCAATACGATCAGGCGGCTGCCCTTTGCCCAGTCCAGAACGGGATGCTCGTAGTCCTCCCGCACCGTGGTCTGCAAGGCGTCAATGGCAGTATTGCCGGTAACGTAAATACCATCCGGGCTCTTCCCTTCCCGCAGCAAATTGCCTTTTGCCGTTTCCGTGGGCGCAAAATTGTACTTCGCGACGATGCTCACCGCCTGGCGGTTGAATTCTTCCGGGAACGGTGAATCCAGGTTGTATGTGCGAAGTCCCGCTTCCACATGTCCCACCGGGATCTGCAGATAAAAGCAGGCAAGCGCCGACGCAAACGTCGTGGACGTATCACCGTGCACCAGCACCACATCGGGGCGTTCCTTTTCCAGAACAGCCTTTATGGAAAGCAGCACGCTGCTGGTCACGTCAAACAACGTCTGCCGCTCCTTCATAATGGAAAGGTCGTAATCGGGTACGACCTGGAACGCTTCCAGCACCTGGTCAAGCATCTGCCGGTGCTGCCCGGTGACGCAAACAATGGTTTGTAAGCCCTTGCGCTGCTTGAGCTCATTGACGAGAGGGCACATTTTAATGGCTTCCGGGCGGGTTCCGAACACCAGCATCACTTTTTTCATTGATATATCTCTCTCTTCCGTATATACAATTCAGGCTTTGGCTTACAGGTAAAAAACGCCTTCGTTTCCGCAGATGTGCCGGGTATCCAGAACGACTTTGCCGTTCAGCTTTTCCGGCTGCGTGCGGATCTCACTGTGTCCCACCATGATGACCACCATATCCACATCGGCCAGGAACGCGTCCAGGTCGTGGTACTGGTTTTCCACAATGTCACGGGCAACACAGGGATCGTAGACCTTGATGCCCCGGGCCAGGTGCTTTTTCATGCTTTCCAGCAGCTGCAGAGTGGGGCTTTCCCGCACATCGTCCACATCCTCCTTGTAGGTCAGGCCGTAAAGGCCCACGCGGCTGATATCCGCAATGCCCTTCTCCTCCATGACCTCATCGATCCGGCTGAGGACATACTCCGGCATACTGTCGTTGATCAGGCGGGCCTGCTTGATCAGGTTGGCAAGGTTGGGGTAATCGCCCACCAGGAACCAGGGGTCCACGGAAATGCAGTGGCCGCCCACGCCGGGACCGGGCGAGAGAATATTGACCCGGGGATGCTTGTTGGCGATGCGGATGATCTCGTGGACGTCCATGCCGTCCTGATGGCAGATCTTCGCAAGCTCGTTGGCGTAGGCGATGTTGATGTCCCGGAACGTGTTCTCCACGACCTTCGTCATCTCGGCGGTACGGATGTCCGTCACCACGATCTCGCCGGTGCAGAAGGAGCTGTAAATCTTTTTGACCTTTTCGCCGATCTCCGGGTCATCGGCACCGATGGTGCGGGAGTTGTGTTCCAGCTCGTAGATCATATTGCCGGGGATGATCCGCTCCGGCGTGTGTACCAGGTGGATGTCTTTGCCGGTCTCAAAGCCCTGCTCTGTCACGACAGGACGGACAAAGCGGTCAATGGTGCCCGGAGAGATGGTGGACTCCACGCAGACAATGGCACCCTTCGGGCAGACGGACATAACGCCCTTTACAGCACTGATCACGTATTTGGCATCGATCCTCTTGCTGAACTTATCATAGGGCGTGGGGACAGCGACGATGTATACGTCCGCAGCGGGGTATTCTGTAACGAAACTGATATTGCTCTCCAGCGCCGCCCGGTACAGCTCCTCCAGGCCGTCTTCGCTGAAGGTGACGTGGCCGTGGTTCAGCGTGGATACCAGCTCCTGATTATAATCGACACCTACCACATCAACACCGTGGGTCGCCATCATCATAGCCGTCGGCAGACCGATATATCCCAGCCCAATCACACAAACTTTCATCATTGGTTCCTCCCGCGTTATAGTTCTATTTTCTTTAAGCTTTTTTCAAAATATTCTAATCCAGTGTCTAATACTTCCACCGGAAAAAGACAGTTCCAGTTATCTGCATCCTCCACGATCTCATAGGTCGCTTTTCCCCAGCGAACCCCGCAGCCAGGCGGAAGATACGCAAATTGTGCCAGCAGGAAATCCCATTTCATTTCCCGCGCCCCGTCCGCATCCCGCCATACCGCCGCATACGAGGCGCCTTCCAGGCCCTCCCCGGCTTCGTCCAGGCTTCTGTACTCCACGGAAACGCCCGGAAATTCCTGTGTCGGAATCCGCTCCGCGGGCAGCTGTCCCGGCAGAAAGACGCACAGCTTTACAGCCGGTTTCAACTCCGTCATATCCAGGGTCTGCAGGATGGTATTCAGTCTTTTTTCATACGTATGGTACCGGAAAACGTACTCCAGGTTTTCTCTCCGCATCCGCTCCGCGTTGGGAAAAGCCTTTTGGCCGCAGTACCAGACAGACTGCGGAAATTCCTGTTCCAGACCCCTGGAGCGGTTGCTGATGATCATATGGTTTTCCGCCATCATTTCATAGACGCGCCTGGCAAACATCGTCTCCGAATCTTTTACCGTATTGACATTCAGCGCGTACAGGTATTGCTTTGTCACGCGGCTCAATTCCGCAAAGGGAACCGGCGGCCTGACCTTGTCCCGGTATACCTCCGGGAACCGGTTGAGCGTCTCAGGGGCGCTCTCGTTTCTGTCGTATATGGTATAGGGGATCCCATTGTCCTCCGCAAACTGAAAGAGCTCCCGCATATCCCGGCAGCGCTCCGGCTGATCCTGATACCAGCTGCCCGCGAAAAAGGCCTGCTCCTTCATCCGCCCGCTGCCAACCGGATTGAACAGCTCCGGAGAAAATCCAAACTGAAGCAAGTGGACATTCCGGTGTCCCAGTCGTTCATATTCCGGAATGCACTCTTTCGCTGTGGTAAAGATGTAATCAAAATGCAGGGCGGTGTCCACAAAGTCGTACGTCCGGTTTCCGAAAAACGTGGGGTCTTCCTTGTTCCAGAACACGGTGGGGATTTTCTTTTCCCCGCAGGCTTTCAGAATATCAAAAAGCACCTTCCGATGCTCGAAAAGTACATGATGATTGCGGTATATCCGCCCCCGCCAGCAATTTTCATGTTCCCTGACCCCGCTCCACGCGGATTCGCACAGCAGGAGATCCGGCGGCATTTCCAGCAGCACCGTCCGCCAGTTCCACGGCGTGACAGGAATCACCTGGCACTCCCGCTGGAAGCTGTCATAGGTCATCTGGTCGCAAATGACGCCGATTTTTACCTTTGCCCGCCCATTGGAATACGATGGCGGCTCCTCCGGAAACCGACGCGCTCTCCACCGGCAGCGCGTCAGCCATCCCGCATATGCCAGCGTGGCGACCAATGGATGCGCGCTATGGTTTTTGAAAAAACGGTAAAGCACCTCAAGCGTTTCCTTTCAATCTTCTTCTCTTGGAGATACTGTGCTTCGCATAACGAAGCGTCATGATGCCCGCCCGGGCTGCGGAATAGCCCACATACCGGTAAGAACGGAACAGCATCTTCGCAGAGTTCATTCTGTTTCCCGATTTGGAGCCCTTGCGGACGCGGTAAATCAGCAGCGGCTCGTTCAGGCCGTAGGCGCACCGCGCTTCCCGCAGAATCAGCAGCCACGCCGCGTAATCCTCATGCATTCCGTCTCCGCCCATGGGATAGCGGACCATGACCTCCCGCTTCACCATCACCGAGGAGCAGGACAGCAAGTTTCTGCGCAGCAGCCCCGCGTAGGTCGTTTCCGCCTCGGCCTCCAGAACATAGGAGTACATCCGGCCGTCCTCATCCATAAAGGCAGAGGCCGTATAGCCCAAAACCGCGTCCCCGTGGCTTTCCAGCAGCGCCAGCTGTTTCGCCAGCTTGTCCTTTTTCCAGAGATCGTCACTGTCCAGAAACGCGATCCATTCCCCTTTTGCGTAAAAAATCCCAGCATTTCTGCTGGCGGAAGCACCGGAATTCCGGGCGTTTTTCAGCAAAACGACTCTGCCGTCCTCCGCTGCCAGCCTCTCCACAATCTCCGCCGTGGCGTCCTTGGAACAATCATCAATCACGATCAGCTCAAAATCCGTCCACGTCTGGCACAGCACCGACCGGATCGCCGCCTCTATATAGCGCGCGGCGTTATACGCCGGCATGACCACGCTTACTTTCATCGGTATACACCAGGCTCCCAAATGCCTTTTTGCCCTTCTTCGTAAATCGTCTCAGCAGCGCCGGGACAAAATTGAGGAGTTTTGTCCGCGGAAGAGTTTTGCCGTTGGCCTCCGCGATCTGACAGATCATCCGGCAGGTGCAGATATATTCCGGGTCCTGCGGGCAAAGAATCCCACCCGAGCACTGGTCTATCACTTGCTTGATCCCGGCACAGAGATTTTCTATGGAAATCGCGCTGCGCCGGTTCTGATAATCCGGACAGACCGGCAGAACCTTCGCCAGCCTCACCAGCGCCCGGTAATTCCCCTTGCAGCCCGGGCCGTAAACCATGGGCGGGCGCAGCACCGCCACCCGGAAGTCTGTTTCTTCCATTTCCCGAAGCAGGTTTTCGGCCTCCAGCTTGGACTTCCCATAGCTGCTTCGGGGGTGTGGAACCGTCGCCGGGGTGATCACCCCCTCGTCCAGTCCGTAAACGCTCATGGAACTCAGGAAAACAAACTGCCTGACGCCTTCGGCCTTGGCCTTTTTCGCCGCTTCCACCGTCAGATCCCGGTTGATCCGGTCATACAGCGGCCTGTTCGCTTTTGTCTCCTTAATATGCGCCAGTCCCGCGGCGTGCAGAACCGCGTCATAGCCGGAGAAATCCAGACTTCTCCAGTCCTCCCCCCGCAGGCTGACGCCCTTGATCTCATATGCGCCGGGGAACTGTTCCAGATATGTACAAAAGGAACTTCCGATATATCCACCGGCGCCGGTAACCAAAATTTTTTTCATCATCCCTCAGCCCTGGATCATCCGCAGATTTGTGGAAAAGCCCCGACCCTGACCGTCCGGCCGCTCACTTCTCTACCGCCTCTTTTTCCCGCTCCGCTCCCTTTCGCGCGCCCTCCGCCACGCCTTCGTGGCTGAGAACCTTTCCGATGGTGCTGAAAAAGCATTTGCAGTCAAACCGGAAACTGACCCGCGCCGCATATTCTCCGTCATAGCGGGCCTTGACTTCAATGGGCAGCTCATCCCTGCCGTTAATCTGCGCCCAGCCCGAAAGCCCGGGCCGCAGATCATTGGCCCCATATTGATCCCGCAGGGCAATCAGGTCATACTGATTCCAAAGGGCCGGGCGCGGACCGATAAAGGACATCTTCCCCTGCCAGATCTGGATGATCTGGGGAAGCTCATCCAGAGAGGTCTTTCTGAGAAAGCGCCCCATGCGGGTGATGTACTGCTCCGGGTTTTCCAACAGATGCGTCGGCACATCATGGGGCGTGTTCATCTTCATTGTGCGGAATTTCAAAATATAAAAGCATTCTTTATGCAGCCCGATCCGTTTCTGCCGGAAAAAGACCGGCCCCGGATCATCCAGTTCGATCAGCAGGGCGATCACCAGCATGGGAATTGCCAGCACAATCAGCCCCAGGGACGCCAGCAGAACATCAAGGAACCGCTTCCAAAATTTCTGATACATGGCTTTTCTATTCCAACCTAAACGTTATCGTCTTCCGGGCAGCATTTCTATCGCGTCAGGATTCCGCATCCTTTTCGCCATAGCCCATCACCTGCGTCAGTAAGAGAAAAGAATTTTCGGCATCTATATGATTCTCCCGCATGAAGGCCACGTCGTCCATAAACGCCTGGTTCTCCTCCGTCAGTTCGATCTCTTCCAGCCGGCCCTCGCTGTACGCTGCCAGGTAGTCACGCAGAGCCAGAACACCGTCGATGAATACATCCATATTCTCCGCTCCGGCAGCGGGCAGCACTTCATTCCGGTAGAAATTCAACTGCAGGTTCCAGGCCTCTTTGGTGGAGGCCTCCTGGGCGATGCCCTCCCGGGAGCAGGCAAACAGCTCCTCATACTCCCCGCGGGGCAGATAGTAATATCTCGCCAGGCCGGAGCAGGCGGTATAGGTGCCGGACTTCCGCAGCTCCTCCACATACTCCCGCATGGTGCCGTTATACCAGACGCTGTTCAGCCGGACCGCGTTGCCCACAAAGTTCAGCTGGTTCTGCTCATGGTCCAGCCAGTCCCTGGAGACCAGCTTCTTCGTGGTGTCCATAAACTCACTGGCGCTGTCCGTGGAAAACGTCTCCATCTCACGGAGCGCCATCCGGTGGCCCTCCATCAGGGCGCCGGAGACCGCCAGCACGCACCACAGCAGCGCGGCCAGCACCACGCCCCCAGCCTTGGCCGCCTTGATTTTCAGCGGCTCCCCGTACAGCAGCACCGGCAGCATCAGCAAACACAGGGCCGCGCACAGGTAGGCCCTGATGGAGAAGTTGATCTCCATCAGGCTGTGTCCGTTCATCATCACCCAGCAGGCCAGCAGCATGGCGGCCAGCGCGCCGCTCTCGGACCGCAGGTTTTTCAGCAGCAGCCAGAGGGCGCCGCCCAAAAGCGCCAGGAATCCCGCCAGGCCCAGCAGGCCCATGTCGCTCATGACCTGCAGCACATGGTTGTGGGCGTATTTGGACTCATAGAAGAAGGACTGGACGGAGGTATACAGGCCCTCGGTGGAGCCCAGACCGTGGCCGGTCAGCGGACTCTGGGTGAACAGCGTCCAGGCGTCCTTGTCATATTGAATCCGCATGAAGGTGCTGTTGGAACCCAGCAGGCTGTCCTGCAAACGGTTGGCCACAAAGGAGGGCAGCAGCGGATAGCCCAGATGCACCACGCTGCCGTCGGAGACACGGAGGGAACGGATGGTCTGTCCCTCCTCGCCCCGGAGCTGAAGGGTCAGCCGTCCGCCCTCGGGAACCGTGAACACGGCGTCCTCCACGGGGCCGCGATACAGGGTGGTTCTGGTGTTGTAATAGAGATCCAGCTGATCCTGCACGATGACAGTGGCCTCCACTTCACCGTCCCAATCACCGGACAGGGTGTATTCACCGGGCGCCAGATCCAGGGAGCGGCCCAGATAGCCGCTGGAATCGAAGGTGTAGGCACCGTTCACCGTAACGCCGGCAATGGCATACCCCACGCAGACTACCGCCAGAACGGCTGCCGCCAGGGCGATGCGCTTGCTCTTGCCCTCCAGCAAACGGACCAGACGGCTGCCCACCGCCCAGTCCAGAGCAAAGATCACCAGGCCGCAAAGCAGGGTCAGCGCCACCGGCAGGAACGAGCCGGAGCTGATCCCCCGGATCGCCGGGATGGACAGGGCCACCACCGTCACGGCGGAGAAAAACATGCGGAAGAACAGGGGAAGGCGGTTTCCCTTCCCTGCCGCGATGATCCAAACCAACAGCGCCAGAGCGAAGAACAAAATGCCGCCCCGGCTCATGGAGAGGAAGAAGCCCATGGCGGACACTCCCAGCAGAACGCAGGCCAGTACCTTTTTCCAGCGCACCTGCTCCCTATCCGCCAGATGCAGGCCTACCAGGCTGCCCAGAGCCAGGATACTGGCGGAGACATTGGCGTCATTGTAGATACCGGACACGCGGGTGCCCCACACGTCCTGCTGGATGTCAGAATAATTGCCGCCCAGTGCCTCCATCAGACGGACAAATCCATCATAAAAGCCGGACCCGGAGGCGCCGCCGATACACAGCAGGGAAATGGCGGCAGATAGGGCGGCAAAGCCCCACAGCAGACCCGGCACATGCTTCTTCTCAAACCGGGCCAGCAGGATCAGGGCCAGGGAGAAGGCCGACAGATACTTATAGAACTCCGCTGCCGCATAGCTGCCGAAGGACGAGTAAACAGCGGCACAGGCGGTCATGACCATGAAGCCCAAAAGCCCCAGCACTGGTACACACAGCCGCTGCCCCATCAGACGGAACGGTTCCCGTCCGATGAAGGACAGCAGGGCCAGCACCACCAGGAGCATGGCCATACGCCCTGTTTGTAAGGTCATGGCAAAAAACAACAGCAGGGAAAACACAACACATTTTCCCGCATCCAGCGAAGACAGCCCAGCAGCTTTCACACTCACCGGAGCCTGTTCAACAGCGGCTGCCGCAACCGGCGCCGCAGGTCTTTTTCGTTTCAAAGCAGAACTCCTCTCTTACGCACTGGTCAAACCCGGTCGGGTCATTTTTTCAAGATTTGCCGCAAAACGCAGTATCCTGTGCTATTATACCGCACATCCGAGACCATTTCAACCCTGGGAGCCCGGTTTCCGGAGGTTGCCAGTCCGGGTTGGACAGAAAAAAAGGCCCGCTCCCGAAGGAGCGGACCTCTTTTCAGTTCTTATCCGATACCCGAAGGTATCCGATCAGAGTCGGTGTTGAGCCGATAGATCAAGCCTTCTTGGTCAGGACGATCACATCAATGTCACCGTCATCCAGGGTGTACTGAACAGTCTCATAGGTACCCTTCTTGGTCTTGATGGACTCCACACCATCGAGGATATCGAACTCGTTGTCGTCGACAACCAGGACCATAACGTCGTCGGTGTAATTCATCGCATCGCCGTTCAGGATCAGCAGGTCATCATCCAGCTCGATCTCGGGATTCTTGATCTCCTTGAAGGTGTCTGCCTTAACAGGAGTCAGATCGGTGACCATGCCATCCTTGTTGGTCTTGACGATATCGAAAGCATACACGCCAGTGGTGTAGCCGTCAACAGCCTCAACCTTGACATCCAGGCTGGTGACCTCACCGTCGACAACAGCGTCGAAGGTGTAGTACTCGTCATTGTAGATCTCAGCCTTAGCATCGACAGCGATGAAGGTCAGCTTGTCGCTGGTGGACTTAACATCCGCGGAGTTAGCAATCACGAACACGGCAACAGCCTTGTTGTCCTTCTTATAGACGATGGCCTTACCATCAGCGGTAGGAGCATTCTTGTAGCCGGTGTAGGTCTCGACAGAGTCGATCTTACCAGAATCCTTCAGCAGGATGTAGGTGTAAACAGTCTTGCTGTTGGCGGTGACGCCGGCAACCTTGGGAGTGCCCTTCTTGACGACTTCCTTGACACCCTCGTCGGTGTACTTGGCATCCTTGACCTCGGTCAGCTCGTACACATCGTCGTCGACGTCGAAGGAGACCAGCTTGCCCGCAGTGTATTTCTCATCGGTATCAACGGTCTTCTGGGAACCATCAGCAAACACCAGCTTGGCGCGGAAGCCGTCGAAGTCGTTGCCGCCGATGTCATAAACATAAGCCAGATCGTCAACAGTGATCTCGCTGGAGGCGGCGTCGATCTTGATGATGTAGCCATAGGAATCCACGTAGAAGTCAACGTCCTTCTTGGCGGTCAGCTTGGTAGCCTCGATCTTAGCGCTGGCGGAGTAGGCCTCGCCGTCGATGGTGAACTTGGAGGAGGAGAACTTGGTCACAGTGCCGGTCTGCTTCTCAGCCAGAGCGACGGACTGGACATCGCCGTCCTCGTCATCCATGTAGGAGACGGTGAACAGGACCATATCGTCCTCTTCGAACTCCTCGGTGGTGTAGGTAAAGGTACCAGCGGTCTTAGAGGTGATCTCGATGTAGCGCTTGTCGTCCTTCTCGTCCACATCGGTGACTTCGCCGATGAAGGTGTCGATCATGATGACCTTCGCGCCGGTGATAACGTCGTTCTTCTCCACCAGATAGACCTCAGTCAGCTGGCCGTTGGCGCCCTTCTCGGTCTTGCTGGTCTTGTTGATCTCGAAGCCATCCTTGAGTTCCTCGCCGTTCAGGGTCACTTTCGCATCGATGGGATCGTCCAGACCCAGATCGGCGTAGATGTCCTTGATCTTGACGGGAGCGGTGTAGGTAGCGTCAGCGTCCTTGGCATAGGTGCCGACTTCCTTGCTCTTCCAGGTCCACTTGGTGGCGGGACGGCCGAAGTCATCGGTGGGGTTACCAGAAGCGGGCTTCAGCTTGCTGAAGTAAACCTCGCGGAACTGGTCCTTATCCACGTTGTCAACGGGCTTCGCCTCAGAAGCGCCGGAAGCGATCACAACACCGTTGATGGAGATCTGAGAACCCTTGTTGGCGTACTCGACCATCTTAGCGTTCAGGGTGTTGAAGGCATACAGGCAGGCCTCTTCACGGTTCAGAGCCTTGGAGCCGGAGAACTCTTCCTTCAGGCCCTTGTCCAGGCCGATGTTCAGAGCGCGCTTGGCAACGTTGATGGACCAGTTGGCACCGGTGTAGCCCTCGATGGCGGCGTCATAGCCCAGAGCGCCCAGCAGCATCTTCATGAAGGCATAGCCAGTCAGAGGAGCGGCGGGACGGAAGGTGCCGTCAGCGTAACCGCTGATGATGCCTTCCTTGGCGCAGAAAGCGATGTAGCCAGCGAAGGTGTTGTCAGCAGCCACGTCCTTGTAGGGAGCGGAGTCTGCCTTCAGAGCGCCGGCAGTGGTGGGGCCCAGGATCATGTTGCAGATGATCTTGGCGGCGGCGCCACGGGTCAGGCCGCCCTGGGGATTGAAGGAGCCGTCAGCATAACCGCCGACGACGCCGATGGCGGACATCACGTCGACAGCTTCAGCATAGTTGATGGTGCTGTCATCGGTGAAGTCCTTGGCACCGGCGCTGATGGTGACCAGAGACATGGTCATAACCAGAGCCAGAACCAGAGAAA
>CAYWYW010000046.1:0-16669 GCA_964462715.1 uncultured Oscillibacter sp. | reverse complement strand
ACCATGTCTTCCTCTTATCCCTTTTTCAATTTGCGCAACTTATCTTACCTTATCCCTACTTTCCAGTGCCATTCTTGACTTTGTCGAATATTGCTTACACAAAATTTTACGCCGGGCCGGCAAACCTATTCAATCTTGAATAATAACACTACGACGGACATCTTCTTCGGCTTCATGACCGAGAAGATATCCGTCGTAGTGTTTTAGTCCGTATGCAAGATCCAGTCCCAGTTTCAGTCCGCAGAGGAAGCTGTCCATGGACTGCATATCCGCAAGGTGGTCATAGTCATCCACCAGCTTCAATAGCAATTTGTGTTCCGGCTTGTCCAGCCGCTCCGTCAATTGGTGGTGGCAGGAGTTGATTTCCTTTTGAAGTTCTACCTGCTCCAGTGGGGTGTACATGCTGTGGTAGAGTGTTTCCAACAGTTTGTTCATGTGCCTCGCCTCCTTGTAGCAAGACACCATATCACAGGAGTCGTTGGAAAGCTACTGAAAGATTTTCAAATAACAGAGAGTAACTCCATCTGTCATCGCTTCTGGAGGAGGATCTAATTCGTTGTCTTTCGTTTTGTTGATATATTCGTCCTCCATACATTGGTGTCCGGTACTCTCATGAGTGTAGCAACTCTTTTTTCGCTACTTCGGATGATTATCATTCGGTATGAGCTATCGCCATTCAATTCAGGCTCTGCTTTATTAAAACTCGTCCTAACGAACAGGGCCTCCTTTTTCAGTTTTCATCAATACTATTTATTTTTTGCCATAGCTTGCTCTGCATCTTCACGTGTAATGCAATAGTACTGTAGGACACGAAGGACATTATCATTATTTGTCTGATTCCGGATATCACTAAAATCATTACGCTCGATGATAGGCTTGGCAATCTTCATTTCTTCTTCGGTCAGTGAATTAAAGTCATTCCACCACTTTTGAATCATGCCAATTCCTTCAAAGTAAAAACGGTAGATAATCATTGCTTCGGGCATATAGAGAAGTTTATAGAATTCTTCCTCGTTTGATCCAAAGGCCTTGCAGAAGAAATCATGCCCTTTCCCTACTTTGCCCTTGGTGGAGTTAAGTATCGCCTGAATCGTCCTAATGAATTTCCTATTCCAATATTTTCCGATATAGTCACGGTTGCTAAAATAATCAGGATCTTCAATCGGATGGTATTTCATTGGGAATGAGTAGATACTTGCGCTCAATTCTTCACATAACTCAACATTCAGCTTAAGGCGCCAATACAACTCAATGGGTTTATCCTCAAAATTGTATAAAATATAGTTCGAAAGATTAGTATGTCCATGTCTAACGGCAGTTCGAACAGCTTCTTCATACTCTCTTCGAAGTGACCAATGATCAAAAGCAATTCTAACCGGGCGAATTGGGATTTCCGCAAGTTTTGCCATATTCTCATCCGTTATCAATCTGGAATCAATGCCCTGATTGAAATCAACATACCTACGTTTAGGACGATTGGCATAGAACTCTTCGAAATACGGCTTAAGCGTTTCATAAGTCTTGAGAATTGCAGTCTTGGTCGCAGTATGTTCTTCAAGCAAATAATTATCCTTCAGCAAATCATAAACTTCCTGCATTTTGGCTGCGCCATATTTTTCAATCAGCTTTTTATACTGTTTCACACAGGATTTGATGTATCCCCGATCATTCTGCCCTGTACGTAGATTTTGTATTGCGATTTCAAATTGATTTGGAGCGACATAGGTTGAATCTGCACCAAAGCCCGCACGCTTAATATCCTCAATTATGTCGTTGAAACGGCAAGAAGCCAGAACATTGTTGTCCAAGAGGAGTAGATCTCTTTTTGCGCCATATCGAGCTTCTGCGATACGAACTCGTTCGGATACCGGAAGATACTCTTTGTATACCGGCTCCAGCTTTGGAACCGCACAGAATTTGCATTTGTTTACACAGCCGCGCGTCATATATGCATAATAAGCATTTGACGCAGGATACTGGTAATCTATTTCCTCCAAGATTGAGTAGTCAAGGGGCAATGTATCAATGACCATGTCGTTATCCGGGTCAAGCTGTCCGGGAATATCCAATGTTCCTTGATGGGGCTTAATTCCCGTAGCAGCTTCAACTCGGTCGGCAAGAATTGTCGCCATAACACCGCCAACCATCACACCATTCGGGTCTTTACATAATTGCTTTACGAAGTTGATTGTATCAATTGTAATATCCCAGTAGAATGTAAACCGTATTTATAGGTTTTGAAGCTTTTCCCATTTGTTTCTTTTGCAATTTCGTCGAGTACCGTAATCATAACTTGTTCTCCAATCCGACCTCTTTTACAAAGTCACAAATGTCCCCGATATTGCAGTTGAAATAATCTGCAATACGCAGGAGGATGGATAGCGAAACCTCGTCATCACGCTTCATTTTTGTAAGTGTATTTGGGGAAAGCTGTACCGCTCTTCGAAAATCGGCCTGACTCATTTTTCGATCAATTAAAAGCTTCCACAAAGGTGCATAGGAGACCTTCATGCATACATCCCCTTAAACAAAAAGTATATTTTGATTATACTATTTTCGACAAGCTTGTCAACGAAACTGTTGTATTCGTGCGAAAAACTATGAATTTTAGGGATATATCTATATTCAGTAAAGGAATAACACATAAAAAGAGCAGCCGATAGCTTTGCGCTATCGACTGTTCAAATCATTTTATATTATCTTCAAATATTTTTCGTAGCAAATCCGTCACACCTTGGGCGGACTGGATTGTTGCAATCATTAGCAGATCGCCGTCCACCTCAGCCCAGTTGATGTCGTATCCGGCGTTGCGGATGAGTTGCGTTAGGAAAGCCCTCTGGGTGCGTCCATTGCCTTCCCGAAAGGGATGCAGGTCGTTGGTTACACAGTAAAAGTCTACAATCTCGTCCACAAACTCGCCGTGAGGTAAGTTCTTGAAGTAGTTTCGCTCCTCGAGACGGCGGAAAATCAGCTCCGCCTGACGCTCGATGTTTTCTGTAGAACAGAACCGGGTACCCTTCTTGCTGATATCCACCGTGCGGATTCGACCTGCCCAATCGTACAGGTCAGAGAATAGAAAATGGTGGACAGCCTTGTAATGGGTAAAGTCGAAACTGTCTGCTTTGGGATGCTCCATCCATTCCGCACTGCGTGCAGACACCAGAACCGTTTCCACCTCGTTGAGTTTGGCCTCATCATGGATGTCAAATTTGTTTATCAACACAACCGTGCCGGGGTAGCAGTTATCGGAGATTGGGTCAAGACTGTATCCCATATTACACCGCCTTTGTCGGGCGACTCACGATTTCCCTTACCAAATCTGCAACGGAAACATTACCTGCCAGAAGGCGGACGCAGTCCTTTACTGTCTGCTCTGTTACTTCAAAGCCCTCCATGCGAGTGGAAGCAAGGGCGCTTTTCAGGGATGCGTACTCTCGTTCGCTCATGGATTTTTGCTCCTTTCAGATAAGCAAAAATCCATGCCGCAAGGGCATGGATTTTCTTGGAGCTACTGAGCGGACTTGAACCGCTGGCCTGCTGATTACGAATCAGCTGCTCTACCGACTGAGCTACAGTAGCATTTCTTATGAGAATTGGCTCTTTCGCCATACCCTGTTTTTAGTTTACCACACTTCGTGGCTTTTGAAAAGAACTTCCTTAACTACAACCGGCGACCTACTGATTACGAATCAGTTGCTCTACCAGCTGAGCTACACCAGCATACTTGTATAAGAATCGTTGCCTGACATATTCTGTTTTTCTGCCAAAGGTGCACCATAGAATTTTGCTTCGCCTGTCCTTCCGGTCCCTCCTGACACAGGGGATGCATGATATTCTACGCACTGAGTGAAAAATATTGTAGCATATTTTTCGCTCATCGTCAACATAAATTCCAACAGAATTTCTCGCTTTCCCGCGGCCGCCGTCCGTATATTACATTCTGTATTATTGCAAGTTTCGCGTCATTCCTTCCTTTCTTATTCCACGATTCTCTGTAGGCAAACGAGACCTGCAAACCAGGTCAAGGGAAAAATACTGAGAAATTTTCCTCCGTTTTTCGTCAAAACGCCTCTTGCTTTTTCTCATTTCAGGAGCCGACATACGCATCCATCGCCTCATTGAGATTTACATAACCAAATCTATAACAACCTTTTACATAGAGTTATTCACATTTTCCACACGGTTTTCAACAGTCGGTTTTTCTTTTAGTTTCAATGATTTTCTTCCCTTTTACCTTTTTTTAACAATCCCTGTAACCGTATTTTACACAGTTTGAAAAAATCGAGAAAGCTCGACATAAAATCGTTACAATTTCATCCAACCCTTTTATATTGTCAAAAACACGGTTTTCTTCGTTTATTTTCGGTAAAAATTTTTTCTCACATTCAAAAATTCAAGTTACCCCTCCCCCGGCGTCATTTTCTCCACGCAAGTATGCATCCTGCCACCCAAATATACAACAGGAGACCGCTTTCGCGGTCTCCTGTGCGATTCTCTATTCTGCGATATCCCGGGTGGCGTAAGCATTCAGCTCCATACCGACCGTATTGCCTGCCAGATACTCGTAATAGCCCTGGGCACCGATCATGGCACCGTTATCGCCGCACAGCTTCAGGGGCGGCAGGTACAGCTTGCAGCCCGCTTTTTCACAAGCCCGCTCCAGGTCTCCCCGGATGATGGAGTTGGCCGCTACACCGCCCGCCGCCGCCATGCTCTTGTATCCGGTCTGGCGCAGGGCCTCCATGGCCCGGGGCACCAGGGTATCGCTGACAGCTTGGGCAAAGTCCCGGGCCAGAGCCGCCCGGTCCAGCTCCTCCCCCACCTGATCCGCGTGATGGGCCAGGTTCACCACCGCCGTCTTAAGACCAGAGAAGCTCATGTCCAGAGGCGCGCCGTCCACATGGGCGTGAGGCAGCTGATAGACACCGCCTGCCGACTGCTGTGCCAGACGGTCCATGGGGGCGCCGCCGGGATAGGGCAATCCCAGCACCCGGGCCGCCTTATCGAAGCACTCCCCCGCCGCGTCGTCCCGGGTGGAACCCAGAATCACCATATCGGTATACCCCCGCACATCCACGATTAGCGTGTTGCCGCCGGAGATGGCCAGGGCCAGGAAGGGCGGCTCCAGCTCCGGGAAGGCCAGATAGTTGGCCGCGATATGGCCCCGGATGTGGTGGACCGGGATCAGGGGCACCCCCAGGCCGTAGGCCACGGACTTGGCAAAGCTGAGACCCACCAGTACCGCGCCGATGAGGCCCGGGGCGTAGGTCACCGCCACGGCATCAATGTCCGCCCGGGTGCAGCCGGCGTCGGACAGGGCTTTCTCTGTCAGGGCGGCGATGGCCTCCACGTGCTTGCGGGAGGCGATCTCCGGCACCACGCCGCCGTACAGGGCGTGGAGGTCCGCCTGGGAAGCGATGGCGTCGGACAGGACCTTGCGGCCGTCCTCCACCACTGCCACGGCGGTCTCGTCGCAGGAGGATTCAAAAGCCAGTATCTTCATGTTACGTCACTTCTTTCTTTACTGCTCCCAAGCCACCTTGGTACCGGGAGTCCTGTTGGGATCATAGGGAATGCGAACATACTTGTGAAATTTGTCCGGTGCGAAGGTGTTCTCATACACGAAGCGGTGCTCCGCCATCAACTGCCGGTCATCCACCTCCCCTTTGGCCAGATACAGGGTCTTGTAGTGGACTCCGAAGATCTCCGTGTCGTAATCCGCCAGCCGCAGGCCGTTGCGGGCATAGAAGCCCAGCCGCCGCTCCGCCATGGCCGGGTCCGGGGCGTGAACAGGCGCCTCCGCCTCACCGAAGATGACGGTGTCCGGCTCCACCTCCGCCAGCTTCGCCAGCATGACGGACCCCAGCCCGCCGTTGCGGGCCTTGGCGGAGACACACAGATAATCCAGCAGCGCCCAGCCGGGATGGCCCAGCCACAAAAAGCACTGTCCCACAATCTCGTCCCCGTCAAAAAGGCACCAGGGCGTGTACCAACCCTCCCTCCACATCCGCTCAATGGCGGACAGGGGCTTCAGCTCCGCCGGAGGAAAGGCCTCCTTCATGTCCCGGTCATAAACCGTGCGCAGCTGCTCAAGCGTCGGCAGTCTCAGTTCCATAGTCAAACTCCTTGGTCATGATGACGGCATCCTCCTTGGGATGCTCGTAATAGTTTTTCCGCCGGCCCACGCTGCGGAAGCCGCGGCTGCCGTAGAGGGCAATGGCGTCATAGTTGGAGGCCCGGACCTCCAGGGTCAAAAAAGCCAGGTGGTTGCCCTCGGCAAAATTCATAAAGACCTCCAGTAGCTGGGAGGCCACTCCCTGGCGGCGACACTCCGGCCGCACCGCCACGTTGGTGATATAACCCTCATCCAGCACCACCTGCAAGCCCGCGTAGCCCACCACTTTGTCTTCGTCGTCCAGGGCCACCAGGAAGGCGGACAGCAGATTGTCCAGTTCCTCCGCCAGCATATTCCGGGACCAGGGGGTGGAGAAGCAGATGCGCTCCAGCTCCGCCACCTCATCCAGATGGTCTCCGTTCATGGGCACGATCCGCACGTGCATCCGTTCACTCATTGGTCGTTCCTCCTTCAACTCTCCCGGCCTCCCGCCGGTGCTCTAAATGAATACCGATGTGGCCCACCCCCAGGATCATCGTCCCCATGGCCAGCCAGATCACCCGGCCGTAAATACTCAACAGCAGAAATGCCAGAACCGGCAGCGTGGCTCCCGCCACCGGAATGCCCAGCAGGCCGGCAGTAAAATCCCGCATGGTTTTTTCGCTGCGAAAATACCGCAGCCACCAGGCCTCATACAGCGCCATCAGAGCCATGGCGCCCACCAGCCACCAGGACCAGGCTGCCCAAGGCCGCCAGTTGAGGTCCCGGCACACCAGGGCTCCGCAGGTGACCCACACCTGTCCTACCCGCTCAAACACCAGCAGGACCCGGTTTTCTCCGGCAGGGTCATAATCCCGTGGCTTATTCCCGGTCCAGAACAGATTGGGGATGAACAGGGCCATCAAAAACAGCAGGCCCACATAGGAAAATCCGAAATGTCCCATCACGTTTTTTCCTCCGTCCGGCCATACAGGGCAATGCCGCAGATGATGACTGCACCGCCCAGGATAGTGGGCAGGCCGGGCCGCTCGGCAAACAAGACCAGGCCCCACACCGAGGCGAACACCGGCTCCATCAGCTTCACCGTGGAGATAAAGGCGGGGGGCAGGTATTTCAATCCCCAGCTGAACACGCTGTGGCCCAGCAGGGTGCAGAACACCGCCATACCCAGGGCAGTCAAACCATTCACCGCGCCGTAGCCCGCCAGAGGCATTCCGCCTGCCAGCGTGATCACCAGCAGCGTCACCACCGCAGCGGTATAGACCAAAAATGTATAGACGGTGGTGGACAATCGCCTGCGGCATACGGCGCCGATCATGGTGTACACCGCCATGCACAGGGCACCGGACAGGGCAATCACGTCGCCCCGCAGGGCGTCCGGTCCCGCCGCCGTATCAGCCATGGCGATCACAATGCTGCCCCCAAAGGCCAGCGCCACCGCCAGCCACGCCCGCCCCGGCAGTCTCTTTTTCAGCAGCAGCACGCTGCCCAGGGCCACAAAGAGGACCTCTGTGTCCACCAGCACCACCGACGAGGCGATGGAGGTCCACCGCAGGGATTCAAAATAGGCTGCGAAGTGGAGTCCCAGAAAGGCGCCGCTCATCAGGCACAGCAGCAGGTCCCGTCTGGAAAGGGTCCGCAGCTCCGTCCGGTGACGCAGAAGGGCCCAGGGTGCCAGCAGTGCCGCCGAAATCCCCATACGGTACAATGCCAGCACCAGAGACGGCGCCGTGGACCACCGGACGAACACGGCGGACAGGGATACTCCCGCCACACCAAGGAGAACCACCAGGCGTTTCATCCCTTGGCCTCCAGCCAGTTTTTGCCCCAGTGGGCCTCGGCGGTCAGGGGGATGGACAGCCGGACCACCTGCTCCATCTCCTCCTCCAGCAGCTTCGCGGCGGTCTCCGCCTGACCTTCAGGGCACTCCACGATCAGTTCGTCGTGGACCTGGAGCACCAGCCGGGCCTCCGGCAGCTCCGCCTTCAGCCGCCTGTGTGCCGCCGCCATGGCCAATTTCATGATATCCGCAGCGGTGCCCTGGATGGGCATATTCAGCGCCACACGCTCCCCGAAGGAGCGGAGGTTGAAATTGGAGGATTTCAGCTCCGGCAGGTCCCGGCGGCGGTGGAAGATGGTCTCCACGTACCCGGTCTTCTTGGCCGTTTCCACCACGGAATCCATATAGGTCCGCACGCCGGGGAAGGTGGCGAAATACGCCTCCATATAGGCCTTGGCCTCCGCCACGCTGACGCCGATATCCTGGGACAGGGAAAAGGCGGAAATGCCGTAGACGATGCCGAAATTGACGGCCTTGGCGCTGCGGCGCATCTCCGGCGTCACAGCCTCCGGAGCCACATGGAACACCTGGGCCGCCGTGGCGGTGTGGATGTCCTGGCCGGACGTAAAGGCCGTCCGCATGGCCTCGTCCCCGGCGATGTGAGCCAGGAGCCGCAGCTCGATCTGGGAGTAGTCCGCGTCCACCAGCACGCATCCCTCCGCAGGCACGAACATGCGGCGAATCTCACTGCCCAGGTCTGTGCGGGTGGGGATATTTTGCAAATTCGGCTCCGTGGAGCTGAGCCGCCCGGTGGCGGTGACGGTCATCTGGAAGTTGGTCCGCACCCGGCCGTCGGGGTCCAGGGCCTTCAGCAGGCCGTCGGCATAGGTGGACTTCAGCTTGGTGAGCTGGCGGTATTCCAGCACAGCGCCCACGATAGGGGCCTCGTACCGCAGCTTTTCCAGCACATCGGCGTTGGTGGACCAGCCGGTTTTCGTCTTTTTGCCGTGGGGCAGGCCCAGCTTGCCGAACAAAATCTCGCCCAGCTGTTTGGGAGAGTTGATGTTGAAGGTCTCCCCCGCCATGCCGTAAATTTTCTGTTCCAGCTCCACCGCCCGGCGGGACAGTTCTTCTCCGAACGCCGCCAAAGCCCGGGCGTCCACCCGGCAGCCTGCCAGTTCCATATCCGCCAGCACCCGGCACAGGGGCAGCTCGGCAGTCTGGTACAGTTCCCACATATCCAGCTCTCTCAGCTTGGCGGACAGCGGCCCGTACAGGGCCTCCACCGCCGCCGCATGGCTGTCAAAAGACGCTTCCGCCTGGGCAGCGTCTCCCAGCAGGGAGAAGGCGTCCTTTTCCAGGTACAGGGGCTTGGGAAGCTCCTCATTGAAGTAGGACACAAACAGCCGCGCCAAATCATAACTTCCGGCGGTAGCGTCCAGCAAATAGGCCGCCAGCGCAGTATCAAAGATGAACCCATCTGCGGGCAAACCGTTTTCCAGCAGCGTCCGCATCAGGTCCTTCACGTTGTGAGACACCTTTTTGATATCGCCGGAGAACAGGGCTTTCAACAGCCCGTTCCAGTCCCCGGAGAACTTTTCAAAGAACAGTTCCGCCGTTACAGCAGTGTTTTCTCCGGTTTCGCACACCACCGAGATACCTGTCAGGTCCGGCAGAGCCAGCAGGGACACATGGCCCGCCTTCCGCCACAGGGCCAGCAGTTCGTCAGCTTTCTTCTGATCTGCCACCTGCTCCACCGTCATGGTGAAGTCCGCCTTCTTCGGCTCCGCCGGTTTCTCCTCAGCTGTCAGGCCGAATTTTTCAATGAGCTTGGTGAATTCCAGCCTCAGGAACAGCGGGTACGCCGCCGGGCCGGGAGACTTCACCAGGTTATCCTCCGGCTTGAACTCCAGAGGGGCGTCGGTGACGATGGTGGCCAGCCAGTAGGAGTGTCGGGCGGCCTCCTCCCCCGCCGCCAGTTTTTTCAGGGCGGCAGGCTTGGCCTCGATGTCCGGGATTTTCTCATACAGAGCGTCCACACTCTGGTATTTCTGAATCAGGTCCATGGCGGTCTTTTCGCCGATGCCAGGGACCCCGGGGATATTATCGGAGGTGTCCCCCATCAGCGCCTTCAGGTCGATCATATGGATGGGGTCAAACCCGTACTGCTCCCGGAAGGTCTCCGGGGTCATGTCCTTGGTGGTGGTCTGGCCCATGCGGGTGGACACCAGCTTCACCTTGGTGTGGTCCGTGATGAGCTGTAAGGAGTCCTTGTCTCCCGTCACCACCACGCAATCCCAGCCAGCGGCCTCGCACTTTCGGGAGATGGTGCCGATGAGGTCGTCGGCCTCCCAGCCCTCCATTTCATACCGGGGAATGTTCAGAGCATCCAGCACTTCTTTCAATACTGGCACCTGCATCCGCAGTTCCTCCGGCATGGGCTTCCGGGTGGCCTTGTAGTCCGCGTCGGCGGTGTGGCGGAAGGTGGGGGCGTGAACGTCGAAGGTGACGCACACTGCGTCAGGGTCCTCCTCCCCCTCCAGCCGCAGCAGCGTGGTCAGGAAGCCGAACACCGCATGGGTATACAGCCCATCCCGGGTGGAAAGGGGCCGGATGCCGTAAAAGGCCCGGTTGATGATGGAATTGCCGTCGATGACCATGAGCTTCATGGATACGTCCTCCCGCAGTGGAATTCATAATTAAGATAGTATACCCCATCCGCTGCATTTTCGCAATGGATGGGGCAAAAAATGGCTTATTTGCAGTATGGGGTAGGCTCATCCGTCAGCCCCAGCAGATAGTCCACGCTGGTACCATAGAACCGGGCCAGCGTAATGAGGGATGCACTGGGGATGTCCAGGGTCCCGCTCTCATACCGGGAATAGGTGGTCTGGGACACGTGGAGCACCGCCGCCACCGCCGTCTGATTCAGGTCCCGGTCCTCCCTCAGATTCCGCAACCGCTGATACATAGACACTCCCCCTTTATTTTATTGTATGATATGCAAAAATCGCATATTGATTTTTATGCGGTAATCGCATAAAATGGGATAAAAGTAAAGAACGGAGGCTTTCCTATGGACCAACAAAACCCGCAGCGCTGGCGCATCTGGGTGGATACCAGGAACCGAATCGTCTCCTTCCACCCGGTGGAGGGCTTCGAGTTGCTGGAATTTCACGATCAGACGCTGTTTTTCCGCTGCGTGGATGAATATACCCGCCAGCGCTACCGCTACCAGTAAAATTTTTCCCTTTTTTCAGTAGACAAACCGCCGGTTTTAGCGTATACTCACTCTAATAAGATATTACTATCTTTTATATTTATTATAATTGCATTTAATATCTAAAAATCAATCAGAAGGAGTGGTTCTATGTCTGAAAGCTATGCCGGCAAGATCAACCGTAAGCTGCTGAAAAAGCGCCGCATTATCAACGCGGCGGCGGGCCGGGAACCGGCAGACCTGGTGCTGAAAAACGCCACTTACGTCAACGTGTTTTCCAACGAGCTGTGCCACGCGGACATCGCCGTGGCCGAGGGCCTCATCGTGGGCATGGGAACCTACTCCGGCGTGGTGGAGGAGGACTGCACCGGGAAGATCGTTCTCCCCGGCTTCCTGGACGCCCACATCCATCTGGAGAGCTCCCTGGTGAGCCCCACGGAGTTCGTGAAAGCCGTCCTGCCCCACGGCACCACCACTGTCATCACCGATCCCCATGAGATCGCCAATGTCATGGGCACCGACGGCATTGAGTACATGCTCCAGGCCACGGAGGACCTGCCGGTGGATGTGCGGTTCATGCTGCCCTCCTGCGTCCCGGCCACGCCCCTGGACGAGTCCGGCGCAGTGCTGGACTACCGGGCGATTGACAGCTTCTATGACCATCCCCGGGTCCAGGGGCTGGCGGAGATGATGAACTTCGTGGGCACCATCGCCGGGGACGACCAGTGCGTTGAGAAGATCGTGGCTGCCCAGGCCCACCACAAGAAGATCGACGGCCATGCCCCTGACCTGGTGGGCAATGACCTGAACGCCTATATTGCCGCAGGCGTCTACTCTGACCACGAGTGCCACGACCTCCAGGACGCCATCGCCAAGCTGGAGCGGGGCCAGTTTATCATGATCCGGGAGGGCACCGCCGCCCGGAATCTGGAAGCCCTTGCCCCCCTGCTGTGCGACAAGTACAGCGAGCGGTGCATGTTCTGCACCGACGACAAGCACCCCAACGACCTGCTGGAAAAGGGCCACATCGACTATATCGTGAAAAAGGCCATCGGCCTGGGGGTGGACCCCATCACCGCGGTAAAGGTTGCCTGTCACAACGCGGCCCGGTACTTCCTGCTGAACAACCGGGGTGCCATCGCCCCCGGCTATCTGGGTGACTTCGTTATCATTGACGATTTCCAGAATTTCAATATTGAGAAGGTCTACAAAAAAGGCGAGCTGATGGTGGAGCACGGGCAGGTCCGGAACTTCCCCGCACCGGAGATCGAGCAGTATCTGACGGACCGGGCCCACAGTACCTTCCACGTGGGCGTTCTGACTGCGGAGGACTTTATGGACCACCGCCCCCGGGGCATCATCGGCATGGTGAACGGCGAGATCACCACGGTGGACGCCGGATACTCCGACCGCATTGACGTGGAATATGACGTGCTGAAGATCGCCGTGGTGGAGCGCCACAAGAACACCCACCACATCGGCATCGGCTTCCTCCAGGGTTACGGCCTGAAATCCGGCGCCGTGGCAACTTCCATCTCCCACGACTCCCACAACATCATCGTGGTGGGCACCAATGAGGCCGATATGGCCGCTGCCGTCAACCGGGTGGTGGAGCTGAACGGCGGCATCGTGGTCTGGGACGGCGGTGCCCCCAAGGCGGAAGTCCCCCTGGCCATTGCGGGCATCATGAGTGATGAGCCGCTGGTCACCGTCAATGAAAAACTGGAGGATGCCAAGGAGCAGGCTTACGCCCTGGGCGTGGGACGGGGCATCGACCCCTTCATGACCCTGAGCTTCATGGCCCTGCCGGTGATCCCTTCCCTGCGGATCACCACCCGGGGTGTGTTCGACGTGAACAGCCAGAGCTACGTGTAAACATGAGGGCCGGCCCCATAGGGCCGGTCCTTTTCTTTCCTGTGGACTGCCCTTGACAGGCCCGCTTTAAAGGGGTAAACTTGTAATAAGTCAAAGAGGACCGCGGAGGAGGGTATGCCCCCCTTCTCTTTTTGTCCTCCGCGGTCCAATATCTCATAAGAAAAAGGAGATTCCTCCCATGAAACGAGAGAGCTTCCAGTCCCGTTTGGGCTTCCTGCTGGTGAGCGCCGGCTGTGCCATCGGTATCGGCAACGTCTGGAAATTTCCCTATGTCACCGGCCAGAATGGCGGCGGTGTGTTCGTGCTGTTCTACCTCCTGTTTTTGGCTATCATGGGCGTCCCCATCCTGACCATGGAGCTGGCGGTGGGCCGTTCCAGCCGCAAAAGCGTCATTCAGGCCTTCCACACCCTGGAGCCCGAGGGCAGCAAGTGGCACATCCACGGCTGGGTGGCTATCGCCGGCAACTACATCCTGCTGATGTATTACACCACTGTCTGCGGCTGGATGTTCGGCTACTTCTTCAAGTTCCTGGCCGGCACCTTCACCGGCCTGGACAGCACCGCCATCAGCGGTGTCTTTTCCGCCATGCTGGCCTCTCCCCTGGAGCTGCTGGGATGGATGGCCCTGAGCCTGGCACTGGGTGTGCTGGTGTGCAGCATGGGCCTGCAGAACGGCTTGGAGCGTATCACCAAGGTGATGATGCTGGGCCTGCTGGGTCTGATCGTGGTGCTGGCCGTCCACAGTCTGACCCTGGAAGGCGCTCTGGAGGGTGTGAAGTTCTATCTGCTGCCCGACTTTGGCCGGGCCATGGAGAGCGGTCTCTCCAACGTCATCGTGGCCGCTATGAACCAGGCCTTCTTTACCCTGAGCCTGGGCATGGCCGGTATGCAGATCTTCGGCAGCTATATGAGCAAGGACAACACCCTCACCAGCGAGTCCATCCGCATCTGCCTGCTGGATACCTTTGTGGCCCTGATGGCCGGTCTCATTATCTTCCCCGCCTGCTTCAGCTTCGGTGTGGAGCCCAGCGCAGGCCCGCCCCTGATCTTCGAGACGCTGCCCAACATCTTCGCCAACATGGCCGGCGGCCGTCTCTGGGGCGCCCTGTTCTTCCTGTTCATGACCTTTGCCAGCTTCTCCACCGTCACGGCGGTCTTCGAGAACCTTTTGGCCTCCTGCTGCGACAACTTCGGCTGGAGCCGGAAAAAGTCCGCTCTGCTGAACGGACTGTTCCTGCTGGCGGCGGGCATTCCCTGTGTCCTGGGTCACAACGTCTGGAGCGGCGTGACCCTGATCCGTGGCATGGGCATCATGGATACCGAGGATTTCCTGGTGTCCAACCTGATCCTGCCGGGTGGCTCCCTGGTGTTCCTGCTGTTCTGCGTCACCCGATACGGCTGGGGCTTTGACAAGTATCTGGAGGAGGCCAACACCGGCATAGGCATCCACATGTCCCGAAAGCTGAAACCTTTCTTCCAGTTTGTCCTGCCTGTTTTGATCCTGGTGATTCTGATCCGGGGATTGATCTGACGCCAAAAGCCACCCCCGTGTGGGGTGGCTTTTTTACGCTCTCCCGGACTGCCGCAAATACAGCTTGGGTCGAAGCCTTTCAACAGTTCCTCTGTTATAGTATCAGTTTTTCTGATACTAGTATCGGATATTACTGGACAGCAGCGTGTTTTTCCCTACAAATCCCATTGACTTCCTTATCTTTATCCGGTACCATAAAAAGGCCCGAAGCCGAGCGGGCTTTGTTCAGCCCCTTCTGCTTCATCTGTTTAAAGAAAAAAGGAGACCCTCATGAAACGTGAAAACTTCCAATCCCGTCTGGGCTTCATTCTGGTCAGCGCCGGCTGCGCCATCGGCATCGGCAATGTCTGGAAATTTCCCTACGTCACCGGCGCCAACGGCGGCGGCGTATTTGTTCTGTTCTACCTACTGTCCCTGATCCTGATGGGTGTGCCCATCCTGACCATGGAGCTGGCCGTCGGCCGGGCCAGCCGTCAAAGCGCCGTTCTGGGCTATAAGGCTCTGGAGCCCCAGGGCAGCAAGTGGCACCTCCACGGCTGGTTCTGTGTCATCGGCTGCTACCTGCTGATGATGTACTACACCACTGTGGCCGGCTGGATGCTGGGCTACTTCTTTAAATACTTGGGCGGCTCATTCTCCGGTCTGGCAGGAGATGCCATCGACGGTGTGTTCGGCGCCATGCTGGGCAATCCCGGTGAAATGACCCTCTGGATGGTGCTGGTGGTACTGGCAGGCTTCCTGGTAGTCAGCTTTGGTCTTCAGAAGGGTCTGGAGCGCATCTCTAAGGTCATGATGCTCTGCCTGCTGGTGCTGATGGTGGTGCTGGCCATCCACAGCCTGACTCTGGAGGGCGGCATGGAGGGGCTGAAGTTCTACCTGCTGCCTGACTTCGGCCGGGCCATGGAAACCGGTCTGGGCAGCGTCATTACCGCCGCCATGAACCAGGCTTTCTTTACCCTGAGCCTGGGTATCGCCGCCATGGAGATCTTCGGCAGCTACATGACCCGGGACCATACCCTCACCGGAGAGTCTGTCCGCATCTGCTGCCTGGACACTTTCGTGGCCCTGATGAGCGGCCTCATCATCTTCCCTGCCTGCTTCAGCTTCGGCGTTCAGCCTGACGCCGGTCCCTCCCTGATCTTCATGACTCTGCCCAAGGTCTTCGCCAACATGGCGGTAGGCCGCCTGTGGGGCTCTCTGTTCTTCCTGTTCATGACCTTCGCCAGCTTCACCACCGTCATCGCCGTGTTCGAGAACCTGCTGGCCAACTGCATCGACAACTTCGGCTGGACCCGGAAGAAGGCCACGTTGGTGAACTGCGTGTTCATCCTGATCGCCAGCCTGCCCTGTGTGCTGGGCTACAACCTGTGGAGCGGCTTCCATCCTTTCTTGGGCAAGGATGTGCTGGACAGTGAGGATTTCATCGTCAGCAATCTGCTGCTGCCCATCGGTTCCCTGGTGTATCTGCTGTTCTGCGTCACCAAATGGGGCTGGGGCTTTGATAAGTACCTGACAGAGGCCAACACCGGCTCCGGTCTGAAGCTGCCGGAAAGCGGCCCCGTTAAAAAGGCCTTGCAGGTCTACTTCTCCGTCATCCTCCCTCTCCTGATCCTGGTGATCCTGGTCCAGGGCCTGCCCTCTTTGGCCTGGCAGATCGGCGTCTGCGCCGCAACTCTGGCACTGCTCCTTCTGATGGCCCACCGCAAAAAAGCCTGATTTTTCAAAACCGTCCTGCCGTAAGCGCGGCAGGACGGTTTTTGCGCTGCACTCTTTCAAAAGGGGCAATCTATGGAACCTCACAAAAAATTGCAGGCCCTGCACCATCAGAAGGGCTGGACCCAGGCGGAACTGGCCCAACGGCTCTACGTCTCCCACACCGCTGTCAGCAAGTGGGAGTCCGTCCGGGGGATTCCCGGCATCGACTCACTGAAAGGCATTTCCCAGGTATTTGACATCTCCATCGACAGTCTCCTCTCCGGCGAGGAGCTGCTGACCCTGGCGGAAACAGACCGCCGCCAAAGCACGGCCCGGCTGCGGCTGAAATGCGGGGCCTTGGTCCTGCTCTACCTGGGCTTCTTCGTACTTTTTGTCTGGATCGAGTAGGAGGGGCGGTTAGCCCCGTCCTCTCACACCACCGAGTGTGCCGTT
>CAYWYW010000045.1:0-17140 GCA_964462715.1 uncultured Oscillibacter sp. | reverse complement strand
ACATGGCTGAGCATCCCGATCACTTCGATCCCCGCCAGTACCTGAAGCCCGCCCGCGCTGCCATCAAGGAAATGGTGGCCCACAAGATCGTGGACGTGCTGGGCTGCGACCACAAGGCTTGATCCACATCCCAGAGACAGAGAGACGCTTCCGCGTCTCTCTGTTTTTTTGTACTTTCCCAGTCCTCCGCCGCATAGACTTGAGAAAAAGGGGAGGAGCGGCTATGCGATTTTTGCGGGATTATGACCGGAAGGCGGCGGTGCTGTACGCCCACCAATGGGCCTACGGCCGGAATCCGGCCTATTACGACTATGAAAAGCTGGGAGGAGACTGCACGAATTTTGCCTCTCAGTGCGTTTACGCCGGTACGGGCATCATGAACTTCACGCCTACCTTCGGCTGGTACTACATCGACGCCAACCAGAAGGCTCCCGCCTGGACCGGCGTGGTTTATTTCTGGAACTTCATGACCCGCAAGACCCCCTCCGTGGGACCGGTGGGGGAAAAGGCCCGTTTGGAGGACCTGCTGCCGGGAGACATTGTCCAGCTGAGCTTCCAGGGGGAGGCCTTCCAGCACTCGCCGGTGGTGGTGTCCGTGGGGAGTCCCATCACGGCAGACAATGTGCTGCTGGCCGCCCACAGCTACGACGCCGACTGGAGGCCCCTGTCCAGCTACCAGTACCAGGAGGCCCGGTATCTTCATATCACGGGCACCATCCGACCCTGAAAATTTAAAAAAACGTTCACACATTTTGGAAATCGCCTGCTATCATGGAGCCATCACCAAAGAAAGGGGATTCCTTATGAAAAAGCTCCTGTCCTGCCTGCTGGCCCTGGTCCTGACGGCGGCCCTGGCGGTCCCCATGGCCGGGGCGTCGGGATATACGGACGTGCCGGCAGGGAGTGCCCTGGCAGTTGAGGTTCAAAAGGCTGTGGACTATGGCCTGATGAACGGATACAGCACCACTACGTTCGGTTACAGGGACTCCATGACCCGGGCTCAGTTCGTGGCGGTTCTGACGCGGATGATGGGCTGGGAGACCGTGGCGGCACCGGAGAAACCCACCTACCAGGATGTGCCCTCCGGCAGTACCTGGTACTCCCTGATTGAGACTGCCGCCGCCCACGACGTAACGGGGACCGGCCCTTACTTCCATCCCAATACTCCCGTCACGCGGGCGGAGATGGCGGAGCTGTTGGTTCGGGCTTTGGGGTTGAAGGCTGCCGCTCAGCTGTCTGAAAAGGAAAACTCCTTGCCATTTACGGATGTGACAGACCGAAAAGGCTACATCGCAGTGGCCTATGAGATCGGCATGACCAAGGGTACTTCCGCCACCACCTTTGCCCCCAATGAAACCGCCACCCGGGCCCAGGCGGCGGCCATGCTGGTGCGCATCTATGAAAAGCTCAGCCGGGAAACGGATTTCACCCATGGCTTCTACGCCATCTCCTCGTACAGCCAGCTGGAGCTGGGGAAGGAGCTGGACGCCGTCAGCGCCGGCTGGAGCCGTATGACCTGGGACGGTACCCAGGCGAAACTGGTTACCACACGGGATGGCGGCAACGAATACTATGTGCCGGACAGCTATCAGGAGGTGACGGAGTCTCTGGAGGACCTGTACCTGAGCGTTTTTATGGACGGCCAGATCCTGAAGGACATGCTGTCCACGGCAGAGGGACGGACCCAGGCCATGCGCCAGATCATCCAGGCGGTATCCCTCAGCTATGACGCCATCGGCAAAAACCCTTACAAGGGTGTTACCCTGGACTTTGAAGGCCTGCGGGCCGCTCAGAAGGCGGACTATACCGCCTTTTTGAAGGAGCTAAAACAGGAACTGGACCGGCTGAACAAGTCTCTGTACGTCTGTGTTTCTCCGGTGCTGTCCGATGGGGCCTATTACGACGGCTACGACTACGCCGCCATCGGCCAGCTGGCGGACAAGGTCATTCTGATGGCCTACGACTATGACACCAGGGACATGAGCGGCTTTGAGGGCGGCTTCTATTACCAGACCGCCGCCACGGCCCCCATGGGCCAGGTATATCTGGGTCTCAAAGCGCTGACTGATAAGGTGGACCCGGCCAAGGTGGTCCTGGGCTTCAGCTGCAAGAACGTGGCCTGGCAGATCGACGAGGCGGGTAAGCTGGTCTCCGGCAAGCCCATGTATCCCTCCACGGAGACGGTTCTGAAGCGCCTGGCCCAGGAGGATACGGAGCTTGGCTGGACCCAGGAGTACCAGCAGTCCTATGCCGTATACACCACCGAGGACGGCAGCCGGTATTTCCTCTGGTATCAGGATGACCGCAGCGTGGAGACAGCCCTGCGGACGGCAAAGCTGCTGGGTGTCACCGGCGTGTCGGTCTGGCGGCTGGGCATCATTCCCATGGAGGACAACTGGAACTGGTCCGGCCTGCTGAACAAATAAACAGGGCAGGGAAGAGGTACTTTCAAAAAGCGGCAGCTCCAATCCGGAGCTGCCGCTTTTTTGCATTTCATTGTTCCTTTTTCTTTGCTTTTTTAACATGTGACAAGGGATTTGCCTTTGCAGCTACCCGCAGGGATTCATTGTCGATGTGGGTATAAATCTCGGTAGTATTCAGGTGGTCATGGCCCAGCACCTCCTGGACCGCCCGCACGTCCACGCCGTTCTGCAGCATCAGCGTGGCAGCCGTGTGCCGCAGCTTGTGGGAGGAATACCGGGTGCTGTCGATGCCTGCTTCGCCCAGACGCTTTTTCACCATGGCGTGGACCATGGAGCGGCTGATGCGCTCATTCCGGGAAGACAAAAACAGGGCATTCTGGTCCCGGCCCTGGATGGGCCGCCGCACCGCAAGCCAACGATCCAGGGCATCCTTGCAGGCGTCATTTAAGTAGATGATGCGGACTTTGTTGCCTTTGCCAAGGACCCGCAGGGCATCGTCCTGAATATCGCTGAGATTGAGGCCCACCAGCTCCGAAATTCGCAGGCCGCAGTTGAGGAACAAGGTCAGGATACAGTAGTCACGTTCCTGATTTTTGCCATCAACAGCGTCCAAAAGCTGGATACTTTCGTCCAAAGTCAGGTATTTCGGCAATGTTTTCTTCAACTTTGGAGAATCAATATCTTTGACAGGATTTTCACGAAGTAGGTGCGTCTTATTGGTCAGGTAATTATAGAACGACCGGATGGTAGCGATTTTCCGGGCCCGGGAGGCCGCGTTGAGGCCGTATTCGGAATTGGGGCTGTTTTGATGCTGGATGCGGTCCCGGCTGAGATAGGTCATGTAACCGTAGATATCCGTCAGGGTCACAGACGAGACAAAATCCAGATCCACATCCATGATATCAATTTCATCCAGGGACTTGTCGGAAAGCGCCGGATCGCGGATCTGTTTCATGTAGCGGAAGAAATTCCGCAAATCCAGAAAATATTCGTCGACCGTGCGCTTGGAGTGCGCCTTGACGGTCTCATGGTACGATAAGAAGTCCCGCAGAATTTGCGGCGCTTCGGTGCGGTAATCAGCCATAGCGGATAGAAACCATGGGAATGAGCAAATGGGTCATTTGCAGCCGCCGGAATCGCTGGAAACAGGTCAAATAGCGGTCCGGAAGCGGTCCCTGGCGGGAATACCACATTTTGCTCTCCCCTAAATTGAACAAAATTATCATTTTGTTCAATTATGTATATGGTCCCAAAACCTCCCCTCTGTGTTATAAAATCCAATGCGCCGGGTCAAGCTATCCATATCAGCAGCATCCGCCCCAAAATCAATCAGGAATGGATGATCGCCATGAGTCTGATCCCGTGCACCAGCAAATGTGTCTATCAGTCAGATGGAATCTGCACACTGGACAGCGCCGCCGCGGCCGGATTGCCGTCTCTGGGCGGCGCCTGTGTCCATTTCATTCCCGTGGACGCAGCGCGGCTCGGATCGCCTCACCGATATTGCGCACCGGGATCAGCTGTAGTCCCTGGGGCGCATGGAGACTTTCCGCCCGATGGGCCGGCACCAGACAGGTCCGGAACCCCAGACGATGGACCTCACTGATCCGCTGGGCCAGCTGGTTGACAGTCCGCAGCTCCCCTGTCAGGCCCACTTCCCCGATGGCCACCAGGTCCCCGGGAATGGGCCTGTCCAGATAGCTGGAGGCCAGGGCCACCACCGCCGCCAGATCGGCGGCAGGCTCGTCCAGATACAATCCGCCGATAATGTTCAGATAGGCGTCACAGGCGGACACCTTCAGCCCGCCCCGCTTTTCCAGCACCGCCAGCAGCATAGCCGCCCGGTTATAGTCAAAGCCGTTGCTGGTCCGACGGGGATTGCCCGCCGCAGAGGTCACAATCAACGCCTGAATCTCCGCCAGCACCGGCCGCATGCCCTCCATGACGCAGGTGACGCAGGTACCCGGCGCGTCGTCCGGGCGGCCGGACAGCAGCATTTCCGAGGGATTCTCCACCTCCGTCAGGCCCTTGTCCCGCATTTCGAACACACCGATCTCGTTGGTGGCGCCGAAGCGGTTTTTGGCCGCCCGCAGGATGCGGTAGCTGGTGTGACGGTCGCCCTCGAAGTACAGCACGCAGTCCACCATGTGCTCCAGCACCTTGGGACCGGCGATGGAGCCCTCCTTGTTTACGTGGCCGATGACGAATACTGTAATGCCCTGGCCCTTGGCCAGCTGCATCAGGGCCATGGTGCAGTCCTTCACCTGGCTGACGCTGCCGGCCGGAGATTCCAGCGCCTCGTTGTACAGGGTCTGGATGGAGTCCACGATCAGCACATCCGGCTGCTCCAGGGCCACGGACTCCATCACGTCTCCCAGGCTGGTCTCCGAGATCACCAAAAGGCTGTTGCTCTCTACACATAAACGTTTAGCACGCAATTTCAGCTGATGTTCGGATTCCTCTCCGGATACATACAAAACCTTGGAAAATTCGCACAATTTGCTGCAAATCTGAAGCATCAGGGTGGATTTTCCGATACCGGGAGCGCCGCCTACCAGCACCAGGGAGCCCTTGACGGCTCCCCCGCCCAGCACCCGGTCCAGTTCCCCCATGCCGGTTGGAAACCGGATCTCCGCGTCTGCCCGCAGGTCCGTCACCGGGCAGGCACGGCGGTTGGACATCCCCGCTCTGGAGGCCTTTCCCCCGCTTTTCGAGGCGGTTTTCGGCAGCTCCGGCTGCTCCACGATAGTGTTCCAGGCGCCGCAGGCGGGGCACTTCCCCGCCCACTTCGGCGTCTCGTTGCCGCACTCTGTGCAGTAAAACATGGTCTTTGCCTTCATGGTACTTCCTCTCCGGCCAGACAGCGCAGATATCCGGTGGCAATGGCTGCGGCCAGCTTCAATTGATAGGACGGCTCCTGGAGTTTGACAGTCTCCGAGCTGTTGGACAGGAATCCGCACTCCACCAGGATGGCGGGCGCCGTCACATGCTTCATCAGGTAAATGGTGGCAGGAATCTTCCGGGGCAGCTTTTCGTTGCCCATGTTGATGACAGTATTCAGTGAATCCTGCACCATCACTGCCAGCTCCTCGGCGCCCTCCCCGGTATTCCAGAATACTTGGGCGCCATGGGTCACCCTGGAGGACGGCAGGCTGTTCTGGTGGATGCTCAGAAGGACCGCCCCCTCCGTGGCATTCACGATGTCCACGCGGTGATGGATATCGGATACCTTGCGGGCCCGCATGGTGTCGCCCTCCGTGTGGATAGAGATATCCTCCGTCCGGGTCAGCAGGGTCCGCTGGCCCGCGAAGCGCAGCAGGTCGCTGAGACGCTGAGAGACGGCCAGGTTGATCCGGCTCTCCATTACGCCGTCCGGCGAGACAGCGCCACCGTCCTCGCCGCCGTGGCCCGGGTCGATCACCACGGTCACCGCTTCCCCGCCCTGTGCCGCGAAGGCCGGAACACCGGCGGGACGCAGGCCTGCAAAGAGAACTGCGGCCAGGCCCGTCAGGCAGCAGAATACCAGTAAACTCCCCACAAGAAACCGTTTATGGATCAGGACAATCACAGACAACACCCCCATGGAGCCTATGTCTGACGGCTTATCCCACATACCAGATTATAACGGTTCTCAGCCCTGAAATCAAGGGCAGGCTCCTCTTCCCTGCCTCCTGCATAGGATGGGTTGAGTCCGCGCGCATCCGCCGCGGGCTACACTCTCCAAGGAGGAATCCATTGCCTATGGAAAAGCCTATGGAAAAGCCGATGGAAAAACCGATGGAAAAACCGATGGACAGACCGGCGGCTCCGCCGGTGGAAAAACCTATGGAACGACCCAACCGGCCTACTGCCAGTGGCTGCGGCGTTGACAAGGGTTCTCTGCCCGGTCCCTGCGGTTCACTGGCGTTCCCCTTCGTCCCCATGCAGGAGCCAAACCCGGTCCGGTACAGCCGGATGGAGGCCCTGCAGACCGGCACCCTCTTCCCCGGTCTGGACCTGCCCTTCAAGGCAGCCATCCAGGCCAAGATGCAGATGTCCAACACAGCTCTGGCGGAGCTGATGGCACTGGACTTTGCCGTGGACGAACTGGGGTTATATCTGACCACCCATCCCGATGACCAGGAGGTCCTGCAGCTCTACTGGACCTATATCAAACTGGCCAACGAGGGCCGCGAGAAGTTTCAGAAGATGTACGGTCCCCTGCTGCAGACGGACCTGACGCCCGAGGAGGGCTACGTCTGGCTGAAAGACCCCTGGCCCTGGGAGGAAGGAGGAAACACCTGATGTTTGTCTATGAGAAAAAGCTGCAATATCCTGTGAAGATCAAGAACACCAATCCTAAGCTGGCAGCCGTCATCATCAGCCAGTACGGTGGCCCGGACGGCGAATTGGGCGCATCTCTGCGCTATCTGAGCCAGCGGTACACCATGCCCTATCCGGAGCTGAAGGGCTTGCTGACCGACATCGGGACCGAGGAACTGGGGCACCTGGAGATGATCGGCACCATTGTTCACCAGCTGACCCGGGACCTGACGGAGGACCAGATCAAGACCGCGGGCTTCGATACCTACTTTGTGGACCACACCGCCGGGGTCTACCCCACCGCGGCGTCCGGCTTCCCCTGGAGCGCCGCCAGCATGGCGGTGAAGGGGGACCTGATCGCAGACCTGACGGAGGACCTGGCTGCCGAGCAGAAGGCCCGGGTCACCTATGACAACATTCTTCGCCTGAGTGACGACCCTGACGTCAACGACGTCATCAAGTTCCTCCGGGCCCGGGAGGTGGTCCACTTCCAACGCTTCGGCGAGGGACTGCGGCTGGCGAAGGACCGCATGAACGAGAAGAATGTCTACTTCATCAATCCCAGCTTCGACAAATGAATGATTCCCACATACTTCCGATACAAAACCCCCGGGACGGCGAACACCGTTCCGGGGGCCGATCGTTTACAGGGTGTGCAGGTAAGCCAGGATCTCCTCGGCGTTGGTGTCGGGCTTCACCTTGGGCAGCACCTGCCGGATGACACCCTCCTCGTCAATGAGGTAGGAGGTACGCACCACGCCCATGGAGACCTTGCCGTAGAGCTTCTTCTCCTGCCACACGTCGTAGGCCTGAATGGCCTGCAATTCGGGGTCGGACAGCAGGATAAAGGGCAGATCAAATTTGGCGGCAAATTTCTGATGGGACGCCGTGGAATCCTTGCTGACACCCATCACTACCACATCCTTCGCCTGGAAGCGGTCATAAGCGGCCGCAAAGGCGCAGGCCTGCCGGGTGCAGCCGGGGGTGTTGTCCTTGGGATAAAAATACAGGACCACCTTTTTCCCCAGATAGTCCGCCAGGTGGACAGGGTTGCCGTCCTTGTCCGGCAGGGTGAAGTCAGGTGCCTTCGTTCCAATGGTCAGCATGTTGTGTTACCTCCCTGATGAATGTATAAGTATACTCGTCGGAATCCGCTTGGGAAAAGCGGTACTGGAGCCGGTCAAAGCCCCTCATCTGTTCCGGGGCCTCCGTCCGGTTTTCCGCCAGATAGCGAACCATCTCGCCCCGGGCCATCTTGCACATGGTCCCCTTTTCGATGACCTTGCCGTCCTTTCGCTCACCGAACACGCAGGTGATGAAACGGGCGCCGGAGGGCACATACCGGGACAGGCACTGGCTGTACTCCTTGGAGGCCAAATTCACCACGCAGTCCGTCTCTCCGAAGACCTCCGCTGCCAGGGTATCCCCCCAGAATTGATAGAGGTCCTTCCCTTGCTGCGTTTTCAGCTTCGCCTGCATCTCCAGCCGGTAGGGCCGCACCCCGTCGAAGGGCCGCAGCACCCCATAAAACCCGGACAGGATGCGGAGGTGCTCCTGCACATAGTCCAATTCCTCCCCGGTGAAGACCCCGGGGGCCATGTACTGGTACTGGATGCCCTCGTAGGCCAGGATGGCGGGGGTCAGCTGGCTCCGCAGTTCCATGTCCGCCAGCCGCTCCACATTCAGCCGGGCAAGCTGGTCGTTGCACTTCCAGAGAGCCTTCAGCTCCTCCGGGGACATGGCCCGCAGCAGGGCCAGCAGCTCCTCCGTCCGCTCCAGGAACCGGGGCAGGTCCCGGACAGGCAGGCTGTCGGTATCCATATTCATTTTCTTGGCCGGGGAAATGATGATACGCATGGAATAGCTCTCCTTCTTCCTTACAGGGCCTTGCGGTACAGCTCCGCGATCTCCGCCTGGGTCAGCACCACCGGGTTGTTGGCCACGCCGGCGTTGCAGCGCAGGGACTTCTTGTCGCCGGTAGCCGGGTTGGTCAGCACGGCGAAGCCGTTGCCCTCGGAGCCGGTGCCGCAGGTGGTGGGAATCAGAATCAGGGGCAGGGCTCTGTCGCTGCGCCGGCGGTTGAAGATGTAATCGTTGATGTCTCCGTCGTTCTCCGACATGAAGGCGATGCCCTTGGCGCAGTCGATGATGCTGCCGCCGCCGACAGCCACCACCACATCGCAGCCCTGTTCCCGGGCAAAGGCCGCTCCCTCCTCCACCGTGGTGGTCAGGGGATTCTGAGCCACCTTGTCAAAAAGAGCAGTCTCCAGACCGGCGGCCCTCAAACTGTCGTTGACCCGGTCATAGAGGCCGGACTTCTTGGCGCTGGAGCGTCCGATGACGATGAAGGCTTTTTTGCCCCAGGGCCGGGTCAGCTCTCCCACCTTGTCTGCCTTTCCGAAGCCGAATACGATGTGCACCGGCAGGTAATACGTAAAGTCCATGGGAACCGGGCCCCGTCCCACGGAATATTCCGTATGATTCATCAAAAACACCACCTGACACAGTTAAGATGCCCTTATTATAAAAGTCCTTTTCCGCAAAGACAAGCCCGTTTTCCGGGGCCGCATCTTGAAAACTGCAGAAATGAGGAAATCCTGTTTGTACTTTCCCGCCGTTCGTGGTATACTGCATGGGAAGAACACACAAAGGAGAAACCCATCATGCATGATTTTGACGATATTGAGCTGTTCGAATGCCCCCGGTGCCATGGCCCCGGCCTGATCCAGGAGGAGAACGGCTGGTGCCTGTATGTGGAGTGCCTGGACTGCGGCTGCCACACGGCGGAGCTGCCCTTCCACAGCGAGGAGGAGCGGCAGTCTGTGGCCCGCCACCTGGCCACCACCTGGAATCTGGGTAAGGTCATCAGTCCCGCCATCGGCGAGTAAAGCGGCCCTACCATATGCAGAAAAGGGAGACATTCATGCGAATGTCTCCCCGGTTTTTTATGTATGGTCTCCGGTCTCTTTCCGGCTGTGATACCATGCTGCCAGCTCCGACTCCGGCATGGGCCGGGCGTAGTAGAAGCCCTGGATGCGGTCCGCGCCGCAGCGCAGCGCCAGCTCCGCCTGTTCCCTGCTCTCGATGCCCTCGGCCACCACCTGCTGTCCCAGCTTGTGGAAAAACGGAATGATGGTATCGGCCATCAGCCGGGACCGGGGATCGTCTGTCAGCCCCAGCATCAGGCTGCGGTCCAGCTTGACGGCCTCAAAGGGGACGCCCAGCACACTGGAGAAATTGGAGTAGCCAGTGCCGAAATCATCCAGCAGGAACGCCAGATGCCTGCTGCTCATCTTCTCCATGGTCAGCCGCGCAAGCTCACTGTTGTCGGCCAGCACCCGCTCCGTGATCTCCAGCTTCAACCGCTCCGGAGCCACACCGTACTTCCGCAGCGCAGCCTCGATCCGCTCTGTCAGATCCTTCCGCAGGAACTGCTGCATGGACAAGTTGATAGACACAGTTTTTAATTCCGGGACCGCACCGCTGCCAAGCAGCCGGCAGACGCCCTCCAGCACAATCCAGCTCAGGGCGTCGATCAGGCCGTTCTCCTCCGCCACGGGGATAAACTCGGCTGGCGAGATGGGCCGGCCCTGTTCGTCGGACAGCAGGATCAGTGCCTCCGCGGAGTCAAAGCCTCCGGTATCCCGGTGATAGACCGGCTGATACCACACCTGGAACCGGCCGTCCCGGACAGCCGCCTGCATGGTCTGGATCAGGTATTCCCGGCGCCGGTGCCGCTGGGCCGTCTCGCCGTCGAATCGGACCAGCTCGCATCCATCTTCCTTGGCCAGACGGACGCAGTATTCCAGATAGCTGATGATCTGCTCCGGTGTACAGTCCTGTCCGGAGTAGGTCAGCTCCGCCGCACAGAAGGGGACGGAAACGTGATCCTCCCCCAGAGGCCACTCCCGGCGCATGCAGGTCAGGACCCGCTCCAGCCGTTCCTGCCCCTCCTTTTCATTGGAACCGGGCATCAGCAGCAAAAACTCCACACTGTTATAGCGAAACACCCGCCCGCCGGAGGACAGCTGCCGCAGAGCGCCGGCGATCTGAAAGAGGATGGCGTCGCCGCTGCTGTGTCCATAGACCTGATTCACCCGGGCAAACTGCTTCAGCGCTACCAGAATGACCTGATAATTCTGACGGCCCGCCATCCGGAGGGTCAGCTCCTCCATGAAGCTCCTGCGGTTGTTGATGCCGGTGAGACCGTCCCGCTCAATGCGGCTGCTCTGGAAGCTGATGAAAATGATCAGATTCGCCAGGGCGCTGATCGTCCCGTTCAGCAGCTGCTCTGGATAGGCCACCTGATAGACCACCAACAGCACCACGACGGGAGGCACCGTCCACATAATCCGGACCACGGCACGGCCCACACTCTTCCGGTTGCGGAAATAGCAGAGCAGCACCAGAGCGACCTCCAGCACAGGTGCCAGAAAGCCCGTCGCGTTCATCGGGCCGCGGCAGTAATTACCCGCCTGGTCAAAATAGAAGATCACGCCGCTGTACAGGTTCCAGAGGATCAGTGCCGTATAGACTCCCAGCACCAGCCCCAAAGCGAGCCTGGCCCGCCGGAGACAGCGCTTGTCATAGACGAATTCCAGCAGCCGCTGGAAGAGATAGTAGGTGATGGTGGTGCTCATCAGTACGCTGACCAGGAAATAGGCACTGTTCAGCGCAATATTCAGTTCCAGTGAGATCCGTCCGATATTTTCAATGGCATGGACGGAAGCGATATTCAGAAATATGGAGGCTGTCGACAAAAGCAAACAGCTCCAATACAGCCGCCTGCGGGCAGAATGTACCTGATGACTGTCATAGAAAAACAACATAATGACCACGATCAGGATCAATGCGAAATATTCGGAAAGCAAGGACCACCGGGTCATGCCGCTTCACCTCGAGCCTATGAAGTACTACCTTCAGTATATATTACATTTTTTGAATATACAAACATATTTTGCATATTTTTGTATTTTTTGTCATTTTTCCGCGAAAACAGCAGAAGATACCTTTCTGTTTGAAGCTATCTACCGAAAAAAGTCCGGAAAGTGCCGCCATTTCAGCGGTGTTTCCGGACTTTTTTAGATCAAAATACCGTGCAGTGAGCGATCTCATGCTGAATGATCTGGGCCGTCCAGCCGGTGAAGGTCTTCAGCCGCATCTGAAAGTCCTCGGTCTGATGCCGGACCTTGATGGAGCGGTACCGCCTGGTTTTCCGGATGCCCGCCAGGGACAGACAGCCCTCCTCGGCGCCGTAGGGCTCCGAGGCCTTCACGATCTCCGGGTTGAACATGCCCGGCCACAGTCAGGTCCTCCGGCGTGGCCGGAGCGGACTTCCGCGCCAGAAAAATGGGGTCCTTCATAATGGGACGGATCATGGGTTGTCCTCATCCAGATGGCTCAATGTCCACCGGCGCAGCACTTCCAGCTGCTCCGGAGTGTGGAACCAGTGTTCGCCGTCCTCCATGACGGTGAGATCCGCATGAAACCGGGCGGCAAAGGCCTCCGCAGTCCGGCGGGGCGTCAGGTTGTCCAATCCGCCGTACAGCACAGCAGTGGGGCTGTCCCAATGGGTGATGGGGTAGTCCAGGGCGTACCGCCAGTACCGCCAGGACAGGGTCTCCCCAAAGGTAGTGGCGATCTCCCCTCTGGCCTCCAGGTCCGCCTCCGTCACACCGGCCCAGCCCATCATGCTGCGGATCAGCTCCGCCATGTCCAGGACAGGTGAGACGAAAAGGCTGCGGACCGGAGGCTCCTTCCAGAATGCCTGCATGGCGAACCAGGCGCCGATGCTGGTGGCCCGCAGGGCCACCTGCCCCCAGCGGCTCCGGGCGTAGGCCATCACCGCTTCCAGCTCCGGGACCACCTGCCAGGGCACCAGCTTCTCCGGTCCACCCTGCCGCTGGCCATGCTCCGGCATGTCAATAGCTAATACTTGCCAGCCTTTGGGGCAAGCAAACTCCGCGAAATCAAGCCCTTCTTCCTTGCGGCCCTGCTTGCCATGGAGGAACAGCCACCCCCGGTCCGACGGCTCACCGTAGAGCACGGCGGGGATATGGCCGATGCAAAACCGTTCTTCTCTCATACTGTCTCCTCTGTAACAGGAAAAAGGGGGAAACTCCCCCCCTTTTTCACTCCAGCATTTTGGCGAATTCATCCTCCGTCAGAACGGGGATGTTCAGCTCCTGCGCCTTTTTCAGCTTGCTGCCCGCGGCCTCGCCCGCCACCACGTAGGTGGTCTTTTTGCTGACGGAGCCCGCGGCCTTGCCGCCCCGTTCCTCAATGAGCCCCTGGGCGGTCTTGCGGTCAAAGCGGGTCAGCGTCCCGGTAAGGACGAAGGTCATTCCGGCGAAGCGGTCATCCACCAGCTGCGCCGTACTTTCCATATTGACTCCGGCGGCCTTCAGGCGGTTGATCAGATCCCGGGACTGGGGCTGGGCCAGGTAGTCCACGATGCACTGGGCCGTGATGGCGCCCACGTCGTCGATCTCCGTCAGCTCCTCGGCAGTGGCAGCGTCCAGGGCGTCAAAGGTGCGGAAGTGTGCGGCCAGCACCCTGGCGGCCTTCTCGCCCACTTGGCGGATACCCAAACCATAAATGAGCTTGCTCAGGTCGTTGGCCTTGGACTTCTCAATGGCCCGGATCAGGTTCTCCGCGGACTTGGCCCCCATGCGGTCCAGCTTGGCGATCTCTGCAGCGTGCAGGCTGTAAAGGTCAGCGGCATTCCGGATCAGGCCGTTATCCACCAACTGCTGCACCACGGCGGGCCCCAGGCCCTCGATGTCCATGGCGTCCCGGCTGGCGAAGTGGGTGATGTTCCGCAGCAGCTGGGCCGGGCATTCCGCGCCGGTGCAGCGCAGGGCCGCGCCGTCCGGGTCCCGGACCGCCGGGGCGCCGCAGACCGGGCAGACCTCCGGCAGCGTGTAGGGCTGGGTGCCCTCCGGCCGCTGCTTCAGGTCCACCTCCACGATCTCCGGGATGATCTCTCCCGCCTTCTGGACGATCACCGTGTCCCCGATGCGGATGTCCTTTTCGGTGATATAGTCCTGGTTATGGAGGGTGGCATTGGTGACGGTGGTGCCCGCCAGACGGACCGGTGTCAGCACTGCCTTGGGGGTCAGCACGCCAGTGCGGCCCACCTGCACCACGATGTCCAGGACTTTGGAGGGTTTCTTCTCCGGGGGGTACTTGAAGGCCACCGCCCACTTGGGGAACTTGGCGGTAGAGCCCAGAATTCCACGGTCTGACAGGGAATTTACCTTTACAACTGTGCCGTCGATATCAAAGGGATAATCCATGCGCTCCTCGTTTATACGGTCAATTTCCGTCTGAACAGCGGCGGTGCCGGAGAGGGTCTTGTGAGGAATGACCTTGAACCGCTGGGAGGCCAGATAGTCCAGAGTCTCGGCGTGAGACAGGAACTCCTTCCCCTCCGCCAGCTGCAAATTGAACACCTGGATATCCAGCTTCCGCTCGGCACAGACCTTGGGGTCCAGCTGCCGCAGGCTGCCGGCGGCGGCGTTGCGGGGATTGGCCATCAGGGGCTTTCCCTCCAGCTCCCGGCGCGCGTTGATCTCCTCGAACACCGCACGGGACATGTAGACCTCGCCACGGACAATGAGCCGTGGCAGCTTTTCCGGCAGCGTCATGGGAATGGAGCGGATGGTCTTCAGGTTCTCCGTCACGTCCTCCCCCACCCGGCCGTCGCCCCGGGTGGCGCCCCGGACGAACACGCCGTCCCGGTACTCCAGGGCCACGGACAATCCGTCCACCTTGGGCTCCACGGAGTACTCCACCATGGCCCCCAGGGCCTCGTCCATGCGCTCGCAGAACTCCGCCACTTCTCCGCCGTTGAACACGTCCTGGAGGCTCTCCAGGGGCACCTCATGGCTGTATGGCTGGAAGCCCGCCAGAATTTTGCCGCCCACCCTCTGGGTGGGAGAATCCTGGGTGACCTCCTCGGGGTGTTCCGCCTCCAGTTCCTCCAGACGGCGGTTCAGGCGGTCGTATTCATAGTCCGGGATCACCGGGGCGTCCAGCACGTAATACAGGTATCCCTGCTCGTTCAGGTAGTCCCGGAGATACTTCATCTCCTCGCGGTAGTCTTGAAATTCCATGGGGTCCTCCCTATCATCTGTTCAGGATATAGTCTTTCAGGTCTTCCTCGTAGGTGTCCGGTGTGGTGCTGAAATAGGTGTACGTATCCGGCACGGCTCCCACGATCACCGTCTCCGCCACGGTGACGGCGGTGGAGACCTTGGTAGCGGTGGTGAAGCCCGGCAGCAGGATAGCCACGCTGACCTCCACCTCCAGGATGATCTGGTGCTTGGTCTGGTTGATGCCCGCCGACTCGAAGCGGTTGTTGAAGCGGGCCGTGGAGGAGCCCACGGACTCCATCCGCACCCGGATGCGGGGCCCCCGGCCCGCCAGCAGGGCGGAGCCCGTCAGGGTACCGATGGGGATACTCAGCTCCCGGGCGGACACCTGGTCGATCTTGGCCAGGATAATGTCCAGAATCTGGGCCTGCAGGCGGTTGAAGGCCGCCATGTTGCTGTGGACGGCGGTGATCTTCCCCTCGTTGTCCTTTTCCAGGGAGATCAGCTGCTCATAGCTGATGTCGCCGTTCTGGATGGCCTCGTTCACTGCCTCGAAAATGATGCGGTTGACAGTGTTGGACACCCGGGTGGTAGCCAGACTCTCCAGCAGGGGCCGCATCCGGGCGGTGGCCGTCAGGGTCAGGGCCAGCAGGGACACCGCCAGCAACAGCGCCAGTACCCGAATCAGCGCCCGCCGGTCCAGCCGCCGGCGGTAGTAAAAGAACCCGGGGCGCACAGGCCTCACCTCCTCCCGCTATCCTATGCGGAAAGGAGGTTGACCTAGTAGAGGCCGGGCCTGCCGGTCTTTTACGGCAGCCGGTTCACGATGTCCTTGAACACCCGGCCCCGCTCCATGAAGTTGGCAAAGCGGTCAAAGGAGGTGCTGGCAGGAGACAGGATCACCACGTCGCCCTCCGCAGCCCGGCTGTCGGCAATGGCGACCGCCTCCTGGTAGTCCTTCACGTCCATGATTTCCAGGCCACTGTAATTGGCCGCCTGTTCCACGGATTTGCGGATGACCTCCGCCGTGGCGCCGCAGAGCAGCAGCAGCTTCACATGCTCATTGACCACGGGCCCCAGGTCGTCATAGGAGATACCCTTGTCCTTGCCGCCGGCGATGAGGATGACCTTCTCCTTGAAGGAGTTCAGGCCCGCAATGGTGCGGCTGGGGCTGGAGGCGATGGAGTCGTTGTACCACCGGACGCCCTTCCGGGTGCGGATCAGCTCGATGCGGTGCTCCACGCCACCGAACTCCCGGGCAAAGTCCCGGATGGTCTCGTCGCTGACCATTCCATCCACGGCGGCAATAGCCGCCAGATAGTTTTCCACGTTGTGGACGCCGGGGAGCTTGATGTCGGCGGTGGTCATGACCTGCCGCTCCCGCCCGTCATGGCGGGCCATGATGGCCTCTCCCCGCAGGAACACGCCATCCTCCGGCTCGGTCTGGCGGGAGAACAGCCGTGCACGGCCCATGGCACGGCCCGCCTCCTCCGCCGTGTAGAGATTGTCGGCATTGAAAACGGCAATATCTTCTGCTGTTTGATGTGTAAAGATATTCTCCTTTGCATCGATATACTCCTGGAAGTCCTTGTGGACATCCAGGTGGTTGGGGGCCAGATTGGTGATGACGGCCACATGAGGGCTGCGGGTCATGGTCATGAGCTGGAAGCTGCTGAGCTCCAAGACGGCCATGTCGTCAGGCTGCATAGCCCCGGTCTCCGCCAGCAGCGGGTGGCCGATGTTGCCACCCACATGGACGGTCCTGCCCGCCCGCTTCAAAAGCTCCGAGATGATGGTGGTGGTTGTTGTCTTGCCGTCGCTGCCGGTGACGGCCACAATGGGACAGGGGCAGACCTCCAGAAAGACCTCCATCTCACTGGTGAGAACGCTGCCACGGGCCACGGCTTCGTTCAGCTCTGGCAGGTCCGGCCGCATGCCGGGAGTGCGGAAGATCACGTCCTCCGTCAGGTCCTTCAGGTAATCCTCCCCCAGCCGCAGGCGGCAGCCCAGAGCCTCCAGCTGCTCGGCCACAACCCCCAGGGCCTCACGGCTCTTTTTGTCGCAGGCCGTCACGGAAATACCCCGGCTCAGCAGCAGCCGCAGCAGGGGCTGGTTGGAAACGCCGATGCCGATGACCGCCACGGTCTTGTTCTGCAGCGACGCTAAATATTCTTCAAACTTCATGGATCTTCGCTCCTCAGATGCTCCGCCGTGAGGCAGAGGTTCTCATATATGGAAATTATACCGCGTTGGTCCCAAAATTTAGGTAACATGACCGAAAAGACTTCTCAAATCACCGCTACCTATGCTTGCTACCCG
>CAYWYW010000044.1:0-17183 GCA_964462715.1 uncultured Oscillibacter sp. | reverse complement strand
AGGTGACGGACATGTTCCTGGACGTGCACCTGATGATCGTGGAGCCGGTCCGGTACGTGGAACGCTTCTGTGACGCCGGTGCCGACCTGGTGACGGTCCATGTGGAGTCCGATACCCCGGAGAACATCCACGCCGCCATCGACAAGATCCACGCCAAGAGCAAGAAGGCCGGCGTCGTACTGAAGCCTGCCACCCCCGCCGAGGCGGTGCTGCCCTATCTGGAAAAGGTGGAGCTGATCCTGGTCATGACCGTGGAGCCGGGCTTCGGCGGCCAGAAGTTCATGGCCGATATGATGCCCAAGGTGACGGCCATCCGGAAGCTCATCGACGAGAAAAATCCCGCCTGTGAACTGGAGGTGGACGGCGGCGTGGCCCCTGACACCTGCAAAACCTGCATCGACGCCGGTGCCAACGTGCTGGTGGCCGGCAGCGCTGTCTACAAGGCGGCGGACATTCCCGCACGAATTCAGGAATTGAGAGGTTAAGTCCATGAAAGATATTCTCGCCCTGCCCAGACTGCCTCTGGGCGTGTACCCCACTCCCTTCTATAAGCTGGAGAACATCAGCGCCAAATACGGCAAGAACATCTGGATCAAGCGGGATGACCTGTGCGGCGTGGCCCTTGGCGGCAACAAGGTCCGCAAGCTGGAATTCCTGCTGGCGGACGCCAAGGCCCAGGGCTGTGACACGGTATTCACCACCGGCGGCGCCCAGTCCAACCACGCCATGCTCACCGCCGCCTGCGCGGCAAGACTGGGCATGCAGTGCGTCCTGCCCCTGAAGAAGCGGGGCGTCACAGAGCATCTGGGCAACCTGATCCTGGATGATATTTACGGCGCCCAGGTGAAATTCATCGACACTGACAAATACGACGATATCTATGCCGAGATGGACCGCATGAGCGGGGAGCTTGCCAAGGAGGGCCGCAAGGCCTATCACATCCCCGTGGGCGGTTCCACGCCCCTGGGCGCCCTGGGCTACGTCAATTGCGTCCGGGAATTTACCGCACAGGCGGAAGCACTGGGTGTGAAGATTGGACACATCGTCTCCGCCACCGGCTCCGGCGGCACCACCGCCGGTCTGCTGCTGGGCGCCAAGCTGTACCAGCCCGGCGTGAAGGTCACCGGCATGGGCGTGGATGACGACCCCTTCGAGGAGATCGTCCCCACTCTGGCCGCCGGGGCCGCGGAGCTGCTGGACGCCCCCTTTGAGCGGACCCCCGATGATTTCCAGATGGTCTACCACCTGGGCCAGGGCTACGCCATCCCCAACGCCGAGGATACCCCATATATCGAGGAGCTGGCCCGGATGGAGGGCATCCTGCTGGACCCCGTCTATACCGGCAAGGCCTGGACGGGCATGCTGAAGCTGCTGCAGGAGGGCTACTTCGACGGTCAGGACAACATCGTGTTCGTACATACCGGCGGTGCGGCGGCACTGTTTGCAATGCCGTTGGCTTAAAGGGGGAGCAGGCTCCTCCTTTAGAACCCCCTCACCAGTGACGCCACGTCACTGGTGAACGCCGCCCAAGGCGGCTGGGTCAAGGAATTTTCGGCAGGCGCATGTCCTGCCGAAAATGATTAAAATTTCTTCTTTCGCCGCTGGCGAAAGAACTGGAGAAACCTATGGTTTCCCCTAGCCCCCTTCCTTTGGCGGGGCATTTGCCCCGCCGTTTCTCTACGCCCTTTTGAAAGGAGCATCCCCGTTATGGAATACTTCCCCGCACCTCTTGAAAAACTGGTGGAGCAGTTCGCCCGGCTGCCGGGTATCGGCGGCAAGTCCGCCCAGCGGCTGGCCTTTCACGTTTTGGGACTGCCCGAGGAAGAGGCCAAAGAGTTCGCCGACGCCATTCTGGACGCCAAGCACTCCGTCACCTGCTGCCCCGTGTGCCAGAATTTCACCGCCGGAGGCCTCTGCCCCATCTGCGCCTCCCCCAAGCGGGACAGCTCCACCATCTGCGTGGTGGCGGACCCCCGGGACGTGGCGGCCATCGAACGCAGCCGGGAATACAACGGCCACTACCACGTGCTCCACGGCGTCATCTCCCCCATGAACCATGTGGGCCCCGACGACCTGGCCATCAAGCCCCTGCTGGAGCGGGTGTCCAAGGGCGGGGTCCAGGAGGTCATCATGGCCACCAATCCGGACACGGAGGGCGAGGCCACCGCTATGTACCTGGCCCGCCTGTTAAAGCCCTTCGATGTGCGGGTCACCCGCCTGGCCTACGGTATCCCTGTGGGTGGACATCTGGAATTCGCCGACGACGCCACCCTCATGCGGGCATTGGAGGGGCGAAGAGACATTTGAAGCCAAATAAAAGTTCAAGCCCCGGCGCCATGCGCCGGGGCTCTCTTCTTTCATCTCACATGAGGTTGTACAGAATCTTTGCCATCTGGCCCCGGGTGATGGGGCTGTTGGGCTTGAAGCTGCCGTCGGCGTAGCCGCCGATGACACCCTGGGCCGCCATGGTCTGGATATAGAAGGCGGCGTAGGCGGGAATCTTCCCGGCGTCCGTGAAGGTCAGTTCCACCGTGGCATAGCCCTTCTCCTGGGTACGGCCGATCATGGTGGCTGCCTGGGCACGGGTCAGGCTGCTGTTGGGGTTGAAATACAGCTTGCCGTCCTTGCCGGTGGTTCCGTTGATGACCCCCTCCGTATACAGAGCCTTGATGGCGGGCACCGCGTAGTCGACGATCTTGTTGGTATCCGCGAAGGGCAGCACCGCATCGGCATACTTGCTCTCATCCAGTCCCAGGTAGCGGTACAGCATCACGGCGAACTGGGCGCGGGTGATGTTCTGGCCGGGGCGGAAGGTGCCGTCGGCATAGCCGGTGGTGATGCCGGAGGTGTACAGGAACTCCACGTAATTGGCGCCCCAGTAGCCCTGGGTGTCGGTGAAGGAGAGTTCATAATCCTCGGCCACCGGCACGTCATAGGAGGCCCGGCCGATGTTGCCGGAGGCATCCTTCGCCGTGATGGTGATGCGGTGGGGGCGTCCGTCGGAGATCAGGGAGGTGGACAGGGCGCCGGTGGAGGTGTTATAGGTGAAGTCCTGGTCCTGACCGTCCCAGGTGACGGAAATGGCGGACCTGGGCAAAACGCCGTCCACCAGGTCAGAGATGGAGGCCGTCAGCTTTGTCTCCTCCACAGTCAGCTTCACCGTGGGCACTTCGTTATCCACAGCGCCGCCGAAGGAGGCCACCATCTGGTCCAGATAGATGGTCCCGCTGTGAGTGGTAGTGGGATACTCCTCGATCAGATTCCCAAAGCCGTCATCATAGACCACCGGCTCCGGGGCGCTGACCCGCAGACCCTGGATGGCGAAGCCGGTGCCCAGCTCCACGCAGACCTGCTTCCAGCCGGTGAAGTCCAGGGTTGAAATGGGCTTGGTCTGATATCCCAGGTCGCCGTCGCTGTACAGCAGGGACAAGGTATTGCCGGAGTTATCGCCATACACCCACAGGTTCACACTGCTGTACACCTTGGGGCTGACGGTGATATCACTGTCGGTGGTCCACTGGGCGGTCATGTTCGCATCCTGGTTCAGAGTATAATCCAGGCGGGCGGCGCCCCGGCCCATGCGGACCTGGTCAGCGGCGCTCACATGGCTCAGCCTCACGCCGTCCCCGGCGCCGTCGGTAAAGACGGTGGGGGTCTGCTCAAAGTCCTCCACGGTCTTGAGCGCCAGCTTGGAAACCGTCACAGGGATGGAAATGCGCTTGCCGCCGGCGGTGACGGTGATGGTTCCCTGGCCGGGAGCCCCGGCGGTCAGGACGCCATCCTGGCTGATCTTACCGATGTCACCGCTGACAGACCAGGTGAAGCACTCCGGGTCCGCCTTCAGGGACAGGTGCTGATAGGCGGCCGTGGCCGTCAGGGTGGTCTTGGATCCGGGGGTCACTGTCAGAGAGGTCAGAATGGTGCCGCTGCTGTTGCGGATGGCCACGTCGTCCGGGGTCTCGATGGCGTAGACGGTGGCGGTACCCTTCTTTCCGCCGCTCCTGGCGGTAACGGTAATCTCGCCTCCGTAGGCGGGCGTGGTCAGCACGTGGCCGTCCAGCGCACCGTCAGATACCGTCAGCTCATAGCTCTTGTCCATAGGGATATAGTTGGTGTCCACCGCGGCGGCGGAGATATTCACCTTGCTGCCGGCCAGAACATAGGTATCGTCGGGATTCACATAGAAATGGGACAACCGGCCGGTGGGCTCGCCGCTGGCTACCAGGAAGATCTGGTTGGTGACCGCCCGCTCACTGCCCTCGGAGGGCCGATTGATGGCCTTGGCGGCCAGCTCGTCCGGCTCCGTGATGGACAAGGTGGTGGAGCCGCCGCCGTCCAGGCAGACGGCGGTCTCACAGCCCAGTTCGATGAGCCGCTGGGCCACCTGGGTCATGGAGGCGCCGATGGAGTGGCCGGATTTCCGGCCGTCGATGGTGTAGAAGATCAGGGTGCCGTCGGCCTTCTGGCCCACGGCGGTGCGGGGATTAGCCCCCGCCTGAAGACCGGAGACCACTTGGCCGTTTTCCACCAGTACGTACAGAGCGCCCACGGCGTACTCCACGTCCTCCCATGCGTCGTTGGAGGTCTCGATTTTCAGGGTGATCTCGCCGTCCTCAGATAAGCCCCGCAGGGCGTCCACGTGGTACGCGTCGGACTTCAGATTCACGGACAGCACCACCTGGTCCGGCTGGATGGCGGTGGCCGCGGTGGCCTCCATGACTCGCTCTACCCGCAGGGTGACGGTCTGGCCGATGGCGATCTGGCCATTTTCAACAGAGCAGACTACATCAATGCCCGGCTCCGTGTTGCCGGTGGTGTGGCGGTCGTTGAAATCGTAGGTATAGAGGTAGATGCCGCCGGTGGAGACCCGGGCCTTGTTGACGCCGAAGATGGGGCGCACGTACTCCGTGTAATTACCGAAGCCGTCATCCACGCCGTAGCCCAGGCTGGCTGTCACCTTGACGCCGGGCTTGCCCATGACGGCGCTGCCGTCTTTCTTGAAGCCCACCGCGTAGTAGCCGGCGTCGCTGCTGCGCAGCAGGCCGTCAGTGACCACGATGCCGATGGGCAGGCCGGTGCTGACATTGTAAAAATCGCCGTTGATGCCGGCCACCACCCGGTAGCCCTCCGCCTCCAGTTCCTTGGCGGCGGCGGAGACCGTGGTGCGCTGGGTCAGGACACCGCCGAAGGTGACAATGGGGATCACGTCCCGGTTGGGCGTGTAGGTGATAAAGTTCTCCTGGCGGAGGTCAGAATAGGAGGTGCTCCAGAACACATTGGTGGAGAGCTGAGTCTCCTCGTTCAGGATGATCTCCTTGCTGGTCAGGTCCTCCCCCAGGGCCTCCGACGCGGCGGCGGGCAGGGTCAGGGCGCACAGCAGGGACAGCGCCAGCAGCAGGGACAGGGTCTTACAGAAACAGTTTTTCATGGGTATCCTCCATCAGTCCGAAGCAAATGGTCTACATAACGCCTATCAGCATAGCACAGACACAAAACAAAGTAAATGTCAATTTGGAAACAATTTTCCCCAGGTCTTCCTGATCTTAGACGGAATATTTCCTCAAAAGGTTTCACCGGGGCTTGGAGAATAGGCCGAAATGTAGTATCATAGAGAAAAAATAAGGAGGGCCCGCCATGACCATCACCATTGACACCACCCGCTGCATCGGCTGCGGCATGTGCGCTTACGCCGCGCCCCAGGTATTCCGGGTCGTGGGCAAGTATTCCACCGTCATCGCCCAGCCGGAAGGCACCCGGGACCCCAAGGTCTCCAACGCCGAAAACGGCTGCCCCGTCAATGCCATCACCGTCATACGCTGAACCCGGGAGCGGGGCAGCAAAGATAAAAAGAGCGGGCCGCTTTCGCGGTCCGCTCTTTTTATCTTTGTGTCTAGAGGGAGCCTGCTCCCCCTGGAAGCTCTCAGCACTTCTCCACGACAACAGCGGTACCCATGCCGCCGCCGATGCAGAGGGTGGCCAGGCCCTTCTTGGCCTCGGGGCGCTTCATCATCTCGTGCACCAGAGTGACGATGATACGGGCACCGGAAGCACCAACGGGATGGCCCAGGGAGATGGCGCCGCCGTTGACGTTGACCTTGCTCATGTCGAAGCCCAGCTCACGGGCCACGGCGATGGACTGGGCGGCGAAGGCCTCGTTGGCCTCGACCAGGTCGATGTCGTCGATGGTCACGCCGGCCTTGGCCATAGCGGCGCGGGAAGCGGGAACGGGGCCGACGCCCATGATCTTGGGATCAACACCGCCCTGGCCCCAGCCGATCAGCTTGACCATGGGCTTCAGGCCGTACTTCTCAACAGCCTCGCCGGAAGCCAGCACGATGGCGGCAGCGCCGTCGTTGATGCCGGAGGCGTTGGCGGCGGTGACACGCTGCTGACCCTTGTCTTCAGCGTCCTTGGCACCGGTGACCTCGAAGGTGTGGACTACCTGGGGAGCGGGGGACTCGGGACCCACGGGGAAGGCGCCGCGCAGCTTGGCGATACCCTCGGCGGTGACGCCGGCCTTGGGGAACTCATCCTTCTTGAACTCCACCATGTCCTTCTTCACCTTGATCATGACGGGCACGATCTCATCGTCGAACTTGCCGGCGGCCTGAGCGGCCTCGGTCTTCTGCTGGGAAGCGGCGGCAAACTCATCCTGCTCCTTGCGGGTGATGCCCCAGATGTCGTTGATGTTCTCAGCAGTGGTGCCCATGTGATAGTTGTTGTAAACGTCCCACAGGCCGTCGTTCACCATGGTGTCGACCATCTTGTTGTTGCCCATGCGGGCGCCCCAGCGGGCGGCGGGCAGGGCGTAGGGAGCAGCGCTCATGTTCTCAGTACCGCCGCAGACCACGATGTCGGAGTCACCAGCCAGGATGGAGCGGGCGCCCTCGATGACGGACTTCATGCCGGAGCCGCAGACCATGCCCACGGTGTAAGCGGGGACGGAATAGGGGATGCCGGCCTTGATGGAGACCTGGCGGGCAACGTTCTGGCCCAGGCCGGCGGTCAAGATGCAGCCGAACATCAGCTCGTCAACCTGCTCGGGCTTCACGCCAGCGCGGTTCAGAGCTTCCTTGACAACGACAGCGCCCAGGTCAGCAGCGGGGGTGTTCTTCAGGGAGCCGCCGAAGGAGCCGATAGCGGTTCTGCAGCAATTCACGATGTACAGGTCTTTCATGGTGATCCTCCAATTTTCTCATTTTTTTGATGGCGGCCATACTCACCGCCCTGGTTCACATTCTTTGTGTGGATCGTCAAAGCCGGATTAGATTGCTATTTTTTTGACAATCTTCTCCCCTTCAACTCTTCACGAATTTGATTATAGTGGGTTTTCACCCCTGCGTCAATGGAATTTTGCCCGCCTTTTAATTTTTTGTTAAATCTTTGACAAAACATCCTCTGTTTTCGTCAGATTGACGAAATATTAACAATGCAGTATTTTCAAGGAGCGTTATTCCCCCGTCCGCGCCTGTTCCCAGGCCTGGTCGAAGGCCTCCGGGTCCAGCCCGTCATAGGCCCGGGCGGTGGTGACCTCCGCCGTCTCCGCCAGTTTCAGCAAGCAGTCGTCAAAGTACGGCTCTTTCAGCACCTCCGGGTCCGTCTCCAGCCGCCGCAGGATGGAAAAGCCCTCCTGGGTCTCCAAGATTCCGGAGCACTGACCCTCCTGCAATTCCCGGGCGGCGGCCAGCAGCTCCCCATCCAGCTCCGCGCTGTCGGGAGCAAGGGTGCGGGGTCCCACCTGGTCGCCCCCCTCCGCCGCCAGGGCGGAAAAGGCCGCTCCCTGGTCCTCCGCCCCGTTGAGGCGGGAGAACACCTCCGACGCCCGCTGCCGGGCCGCCTCCCGGTCCTCCCCGGCAGGGATGAGGATGCGGTCCAGGGTCAGGAAGCCCCCGGTTTTTCCATAGGCCACCAGCTCCTCCCGGGTAGGAGTCAGGCTGCCCTCCCCGGCACAGTAGCGGTCATACAGCCAGCCGTACATCCGTCCCACGTCCTCCAGCTGTGCCATCTGTGCTTCGTCCAGTCCCATGTCCGGCAAGGCTGCTTTGGCCCCAACTTCTTCTGATGAGGCGTACCCGGCCTCCTCCGCCAGGTTTTCCACCACGGCGTACAGCACTGTGTCCGCCAGAGCCTGATCCTTCACGTACTGGGCCAGGGTCCCGCCGGAGACAGGCGTGTCCCAGTCCAGCGCCGTCCCGGAACCCTCATAACGCTCCCGCATCTGCCCGCAGGTCCAGGCCAGCCAGTAGAGATACCGCCAGGCCGGTACCTCCCGCCCGTCCACAGTCACCAGCACCTCTTCCTCCTCCAAACCGGCAGCTTCCCCTAAAAGCGAAGTCCGGCCCTGGCTGTCCGGCTCCTTTCCGCCGCAGGCGGTCAGCAGCAGGCACAGCAGCAGGGCCAGACAGGTCATGCGCATTTTCATAGCTCCACACTCCTCCCCAGGTTGTCCTTCCATGTATATGCCCGGAGTGAGGGGGCCATGACTGCCTTATGTGGTTTTCCCGGAGGCCAGCTTCAGGTCCTCCACCAGGGTCAGGGCCGTTTCCAAAACGTCCTCGCCCGGCTTCAGCTTCAGGGTCAGGGCCGGGGTGTCTCCCGCCGCGATGGTGAGCCGGTACTTGTACTTTGCCTGGCCGCAGACGGCCACCAGGGCCTCGGGCCGGAAAATGGCCAGGGTGAATTTCAGCACGTCCTTCTTCTGGGAGATGTCGGATACCCCGGCCTTAGCCGCCGCCGCCCGCAGCAAGGCCACGTCCAGCAGGGCCATGACGGACCTGGGGGCCTCGCCGTAGCGGTCCAGCATCTCGTCCAGCAGGTCGGAGGCGTCCTCGTCGGTGCGGATGGCGGCGATGCGGCGGTACAGGTCCATCCGCTGCTCGGCGGAGGGCACATAGCGGTCCGGGATGTTGGCGTTGACGGTCAGGTCCGCCGAGCACTCGGTCTCGATCTGCTTTTCCCCACCCTTTTCCTCCAGGACTGCCTCCTCCAGCAGCTTCAGATAGAGGTCGTAGCCCACGGTCATGAGATAGCCGGACTGCTCCGGACCCAGCAGGTTGCCCGCGCCCCGGATCTCCAGGTCCCGCATGGCAATGCGGAAACCGGAGCCGAACTCCACGTACTCCCGGATGGCGGAGAGCCGCTTGGCGGCAGTCTCCTGCAGGACCTTGCCCTTGCGAAAGGTGAGGTAGGCGTAGGCCCGCCGGGTGCTGCGGCCAATGCGGCCGCGAATCTGGTGGAGCTGGGCCAGGCCCATCTTGTCGGCGTCCTCAATGATGAGGGTGTTGACGTTGGGGATGTCGATGCCGGTCTCAATGATGGTGGTGCAGACCAGCACGTCCGCCTCGCCGTCCACCATGGCCTGCATGACGGCAGACAATTCCTGTTCGCTCATCTTGCCGTGACCAGTGACGATGCGGACCTCCGGACCCAGCAGCTTTTGGATGCGGGAGGCGGTCATGTCGATGCTCTCCACCCGGTTGTGGAGGTAGTAGACCTGGCCTCCCCGGCTCAGCTCCTTCCGCATGGCATCCTCTAGAATGGCCCAGTCGTGCTCCAGCACGTAGGTCTGGACCGGCTGGCGGTCGGCGGGAGGCTCCTCAATGGTGCTCATGTCCCGCAGGCCGGAGAGAGCCATGTTCAGCGTCCGGGGGATGGGAGTGGCAGACAGGGTCAGCACATCCACCTGTTTGCTCATTTCCTTAAGGCGCTCCTTGTGGGTAACGCCAAAGCGCTGCTCCTCGTCGATGATGAGCAGTCCCAGGTCCTTGAACTCCATGTTCTTCTGCAGCAGCTTGTGGGTGCCGATCAGCACGTCCACGGCGCCCCGCCTGGCGGCATCCAGGATGCGCTTTTGCTCCTTGGCGGTGGTAAAACGGGACAGGACTTCAATTTTCACCGGAAAGTCCTTGAACCGGCCGCAGGCGGTGGCATAGTGCTGCTGGGCCAGGACGGTGGTGGGTACCAGAATGGCGGCCTGCTTGCCGTCCAGCACACACTTCATGACGGCCCGCAGGGCCACCTCCGTCTTGCCGTAGCCCACGTCGCCGCAGAGGAGCCGGTCCATGGGCCGGGGCTTTTCCATGTCCTTCTTGATCTCCGCGATGGCCCGGAGCTGGTCGTCCGTCTCCGCGTAGGGGAAGGCCTCCTCAAATTCCTGCTGCCAGGGGGAGTCGGGGGAAAAGGCAAAACCCGGCTGCCGCTGCCGCTGGGCGTACAGGGCGATCAGGCCCTTGGCCAGGTCCTTGGCGGCCTTTTTGGCCCGGGTCTTCTGTTTGGCCCATTCGGTGCCCCCCAGCTTGTTGAGCCGGGTCCGCTCCTGGTCCTCGCCGCCGCCGATGTATTTGCTCACCTGGTCCAGCTGGGTGGCGGGGACGTACAGGCAGTCGCCCCCGGCGTAGTCAATTTTAATGTAGTCCTTCTCCACGCCGTCCACCGGCATCCGCTGGATGCCCGCGAACCGGCCGATGCCGTGGTGGGTGTGGACCACCAGGTCGCCGGGAGACAGATCCGTGTAGGACTGGATCTTCTGGCGGTTGGATTCCTTTTTCAGCTTGGCCCGCTTCCGGGCGGCGGGGGCCGTCAGCTGGCCCTCCGTCAGCACTGCCAGCTTTAAAACCGGCCACTCGCAGCCGGCGGACAGGGCGCCCAGGGAGATGCGCACCTCCCCCGTCTTGGGCATGGCGGCGTTTTTCAGGTCCACCGCCGCCGGGATGTTCCGCTCCTCCAGCATCCGGTGCAGGTTGTGGGCCCGGCTCTCCCCGGCGCAAAGCACCAGCACGGCGCTGCCGCTGGCCCGGTACTGCTCCAGGTCCGCCACCGCCGTCTCCAGACTGCCGCCGTAAGAGCTGAGCTGCCGGGCGGTCATACCCAAAAACCCCCGGGGCTGCATGGGATACCGGGAGGTGGGCAGGGAGTTGGCCATGATGACGGGGAATTCCTCCAGGGCGGCGTACAGCTCCTCGCCGGACAGCAGCAGCTTGGCGTACTCGCCCGCCATGACCCCTGCCTCCAGCAGGCTCTCCATGTCCTGCTTATTCTGTAGGAGGGTATTTTTCACCCGCTCGTCCACCCGGCCGCTCTCGCAGAGGAACGCCACCGCGTCAGAGGGCAGGTAGTGGACGCCAGCGGTGCCCTCCGGGTAGATAGCCGCCAGATACCGGTCCATACCGCCGGGGTCCGCGCCGTTTTTCAAGCGCTCGCCGTCCTCCCGCAGGCGGGCGGCGGCCGCTTCCGTCTTTTGCTTCTGGGCCAGTTTGCCGGCCAGCTTTAAGAGCCTCTCTCCCAGGCCCTCCATGCCGCCTTCCGCGCTGCGGGGCAGCACCTCCGCGGCGGGCAGCAGCAGGGCCGTGTCCACGTTGGCGGTCCGCCGCTGGGTGCCGGGGTCGAAGGTGCCCATAGAGTCGATCTCGTCGTCGAAGAACTCACAGCGCACCGGCTGCTCCATCAGGGGGGAGAACACGTCCAGAATGCCGCCCCGCAGGGCGAACTGGCCCACGCCCTCCACCTGGTCGCACCGGGCATAGCCCGCCGCCAACAGGTTCGCCGCCAATTCTTTCAGGTCGGCCTGTCCCCCCACCTCCAGGGTGATGGTCAGGGACCGCAGCAGCCGGGGCGGCAGAGTCCGGGCCATGAGGGCGTCGGCAGTGGCCACCACCGCCCCCGTTTTGCCCTGTGACAGGGCGTACAGGGCCGCCAGGCGGCTCCGCTCCCAGTCCCGGGAGGCGATGGCGCCGGGGCGCAGCTGCCACTCCCGGCTCAGCAGCAGCACCGGCTTCTCACCCAGCAGGGTCTCCAGGTCCCCGGAGAGCTGGCGGGCCTCCCGCTCGTCGCCGCAGATGAACACCGCCGGACGGTCCGTCCCCCGGGCCACGGCGGCGCCCACGCAGGCCCGCTGCACCGGCTGGAGGCCCGTGACCGCCGCCGGGCAGCCGCCCTCCTCCACCCGGCGGACCAGCTCCGCCACCTCGGGGATGGTATTCAGTTGTTGCAGAAACCGTTCCATAGCGCGTATTCCTTGTAAAATTTTGGAAGTTACGGGGTGCGTGGCCCCCAGCCGTCCCTGTGGGACGGGGGGGTGCCGGTCTATTGTATTCAGCGGGCCGGACGGGCATGCAACATCCGCCCCGTGGGTTCATCCTCAGTTGAAATCGTTCATGGCCTGCTGGCAGCCGTGCTCAATGATGCACGCCGCCGCCTGGATAGCCTTCTCAAAGCTCTCCACCAGCACCTTCCGCTCCGCCTGGGAGGGGGCGCCGATGACCCAGTCCACCATATCCCCGTTGGCACCGGGGGCGCCCACGCCGATCTTGACCCGGGGGAAGTCCTGGGTGCCCAGGTGGGCGATGATGTTCTTGATGCCGTTGTGGCCGCCGGCGGAGCCGGTGGGCCGCACCCGCAGCTTGCCCACGGGGAGGGAGATGTCATCGTAGATCACCAGCACGTGGTCGGCGGGGATCTTGTAAAACTGGACCGCCTCCCGCACGGCCTCGCCGGAGAGGTTCATATAGGTCTGGGGCTTCATCACCAGACACTTGCACCCGGCGAAGTTCATGATGTTGTAGGCGGACTTGAACTTCACCTTGTTCAGCTTCACACCGGTCTTTTCCGCCAGCAGGTCCACGGTCAGGAAGCCCATGTTGTGGCGGGTGTGCTCATATTTCTGCCCGGGATTGCCCAGGCCCACGATCAGCCAGTCCACGGCTGAGGATTTGTTTCCGAACAGCATAACATGCTCCTTTGAAGGCATCACGGTTTTGAAACGCCACAAGGGCGGGGAAGTTGCCTCCCCCGCCTTGCCGGTTTTATTCAGATAGGGCGTTCCGGTCTCAGCGGAACAGCTTGGAGATGGAGACCTCCTGGTAGATGCGCTCGATGGCCTCGGCGAACATGGGGGCCACGGTCAGGTACTTGATCTTGCTGCTGAGAGCGGGGTCGATGGCGGGAATGGAGTCCAAGAAGGCCACCTCGGTGATGACGCTGTTGTTGATGCGCTCGATGGCAGGGCCGGACAGCACACCGTGAGAGGCGCAGGCATAGACATGGTTGGCGCCGCCCACCTCCACGATGGCCTTGGCGGCGTTGCACAGGCTGCCAGCGGTATCCACCATGTCGTCGAACAGGATGCAGTCCTTGCCGGAGACATCACCGATGACGTTCATGACCTCGCACTGGTTGGCCTTCTGGCGGCGCTTGTCCACGATGGCCAGGTTCATGTGCAGCTTCTGGGCGAAAGCGCGGGCGCGGGCAACGGAGCCCACGTCAGGGGAGACCACCACCATGTCCTCACACTTGTCGCCGAACTTCTTGGCGTAGTAATCCACGAACACAGGGTTGCCCAGCAGGTTGTCCACGGGGATGTCAAAGAAGCCCTGGATCTGAGCGGCATGGAGGTCCATGGTCAGCACCCGGTCGGCACCGGCGGCGGTGATCATGTTGGCCACCAGCTTGGCGGAGATGGGATCGCGGGCCTTGGCCTTGCGGTCCTGGCGGGCATAGCCGAAGTAGGGGATCACAGCGGTAATCCGGCCTGCGGAGGCACGCTTCAGCGCGTCGATCATGATGAGCAGCTCCATCAGATTGTCGTTGACGGGCTTGCAGGTGGACTGGACCACGAACACGTCGCTACCGCGGACGGTCTCATACAGGGAGACGGACACTTCGCCGTCAGCGAAGGACTTCACTTCCGCTTCGCCCAGCTTGGTCCCCATCAGCTTGCAGATCTCATCCGCCAGCTTGGGGTTCGAGTTGCCGCAAAATACCTTAACATCCTTGCCGTGAGAAATCATTCCAAACGCCCTCTTTCTGTGTTCTATATCGTTATTTTATCCAAATTTTTTGTATCTCCTGAGACTGCCCGGCCTCATGCCGGCAGTCAGCCCCCCTCCCGCAGAATCGGCTCCAGCTCCGCGATGGTCTCCGGCCCAAAGACCGGCAGCCAGCCGGGCACCAGCTCCGCCGCCTGGACGGCATTGGTCATCTTGACCCTCCAGGCCTCCTGCAGCTCATAGCCGGGAGCCGCGTAGGCAAAGCCCGGTCCGGCCTCCGGCATGGGAATGGCGGAACGGTTCAGCACCAGCACCGGGTCCGGCGTATTGAGAAACGCCGTCAGGTCGCTCTGCAGGTCGGAGACGGTCACATCGGCGTCCGCCGGGAAGCAGGCTCTGGCCTCCTCCGCGAATTCCGGGCCGCAGACAACAAAAAACCGCTTCACGCCATCAGCCAGCAACTGATTGCTCATCCGTGTCAAGATTGGGCAAGAGAGAATGGCTTCCAGCATCAGCGGTTTCGCGGTCTCCGGAGAGACGGTCTCTTCCATAAAGAAAACGGCGCGCTCCACGCTTACCATGAGCTCTCCCCTCCTTTACATCAACATAAAATCACGTCGCAGGCCTATTATATCAAATATTTCCCGGAAATCCAGTGTTTCCGGCGAATTAATCAAAGAAATTTCCTCCAAATCTCCCGAACTTTCCGGTGGTTTTTTGTCAGAGCCAACAGAAACCGTCAAAAATGATCGAAAACACCGCCATATTTTCGGTTCTTTACGGAAAGTACCCTCTTTCTATCATCATTTTATATGAAAAATTGAATTTCTTCATATAATACAGTTGAATTTGCGCAGGTAAAGGATTACAATAATATCCTCTTGTAAAAAAGGAGGATTTTATGCTCAATATCGTACTGGTGGAGCCGGAGATCCCCCAGAACTGCGGCAACATCGCCCGCACCTGCGCCGCCACCGGCAGCCGCCTTCACCTGGTTCGCCCCCTGGGCTTCGACATTTCGGAGAAGGCCGTCCGCCGGGCCGGACTGGACTACTGGCATCTGGTGGAGATCAGCGACTACGAGAACCTGGAGGACCTGTTCGCCCGCCATCCGGAGGCCGCCGCGGAAGCGTGGCTCACCACCACCAAGGCCCCCCGGTCCTACGAGGAGGCCCATTTCTCCCCGGACAGCTGGCTCTTCTTCGGCAAGGAGACCGCCGGTCTGCCTCTGGCCTTCCGGGAGCAGTTCCGGGACCGCTGTATCCGGCTGCCCATGATCTCGGAAGCCCGCAGTCTGAATCTCAGCAACACCGTGGCCGTCTGCGTCTACGAGGCCCTGCGGCAAAACGGCTTTCCCGGCCTGCTGGGCACCGGCGAGATGGCTGACTGACCTGGATACCCCGGCGCAATGCGCCGTTATCGTTTCACCAATTTCAACATTGATGGAGGAACTCACATGAACTACAACAAGAAAACTGTCCGCGACGTGGATGTGGCCGGCAAGAAGGTCCTGCTGCGCTGCGACTTCAATGTCCCCATGGCCAAGGACGGCAGCGGCGTCATCACCGATGACAAGCGCATCGTGGCCGCCCTGCCCACCATCCAGTACCTGCTGGACCAGAACGCCGCTGTCATCGCCTGCTCTCATCTGGGCAAGCCCGTGGCCACCTTCGAATCCTACGCCAAGAAGCAGGCGGAAAAGGGCAAGGATGCCAAGCGGGAGGACTGGGAGAAGTCCCTGAAGCAGCTCTCCCTGGCGCCCGTGGCCAAGCGGCTCAGCGAGCTGCTGGGCAAGGAGGTCATCATGGCCGCCGACGTGGTGGGGCCCGACGCCCAGGCCAAGGCAGCCGCCCTGCAGCCCGGCCAGATCATGCTGCTGGAGAACACCCGTTTTGAAAAGGGCGAGACCAAGAACGATCCCGCTCTGGCCAAGGCCATGGCTGACATGGCGGAGGTCTACGTGTCCGACGCCTTCGGCGCCGTGCACCGGGCTCACGCCTCCACCGCCGGCGTGGCCGACTACCTGCCCGCCGTGTCCGGCTTCCTGATCCAGAAAGAGCTGGAGATCATCGGCGGCGCCCTGGCCGATCCCAAGCGCCCCCTGGTGGCCATTCTGGGCGGTTCCAAGGTGTCCAGCAAGATCGGCGTCATCAACAACCTGCTGGAGATCGCCGACACCATCATCATCGGCGGCGGCATGGCCTACACCTTCTCCGCCGCCGAGGGCGGCAAGGTGGGCAACAGCCTGCTGGAGGCCGACTGGATGGATTACTCCAAGGAAATGATGGAAAAGGCCAAGGCCAAGGGCGTGAAGCTGCTGCTGCCTGTGGACACCGTCTGCGCCGACAAGTTCGCCCCCGACGCCAACAGCCAGGTGGTGAAGGCCGGTGAGATCCCCGACGGCTGGGAGGGTCTGGACATCGGCCCCGAGACCGTAAAGTTGTACTGTGAGGCCGTTCAGGACGCCGGCACCGTCATCTGGAACGGTCCCATGGGCGTGTTTGAATTCCCCGCCTTCGCCAAGGGTACCGAGGCCGTGGCCGAGGCCCTGAGCAAGACTTCCGCCATCACCATCATCGGCGGCGGCGACAGCGCGGCTGCCGTGCAGCAGCTGGGCTACGCCGACAAGATGACCCACATCTCCACCGGGGGCGGCGCCAGTCTGGAATTCATGGAGGGCAAAGAACTGCCCGGCGTGGCCTGTTTGCTGGACGCCTGACGCTGAAAGAGGGGACTATGTCCCCCCTTTCCAGCCTCATCGCTTTCCAACCCAAAATTTGCGCAGCGATAAAAAAGTGAAGATTTTGACCCAAAAATGTGTCAAAACTCTTGACAGATACGCATAATTCCGCTATAAATGAATAGGTTTGCGTACAGATCAGAAAAATGTCCGGCTAAAGCCCACATTTTTCTCCCATACGGATCACTCTGATACGTGGTATCAGTATTTTTGCACCATTTGACAGAACATAAAGGAGACAAAAGAACATGAATCGCAGATATCGCAAGACCGTCATCGCCGGCAACTGGAAAATGAACATGACCGCCACCGAGACCAAGAAGTTCGCTGAAGAGATCAAGAAGATCCTGCCCCGCGCCAAGTGGTGCGAGACCCTGATCTGCGTCCCCGCCTGCAACATCTCCACCGCAATGAAGGCCTTCAAGGACCTGCGCATCTCCGTGGGCGCCGAGAACGTCTACTTTGAGGAGAAGGGTGCCTACACCGGCGAAGTCTCCGCCGATATGCTGAAGGACCTGGGCGTCAAGTACGTCATCATCGGTCACAGCGAGCGCCGTCAGTATTTCTGCGAGACTGACGCCACCGTCAACAAGAAGGTCCACGCCGTTCTGAACGCCGGCATGAGCCCCATCATCTGCGTGGGCGAGAGCCTGGAGCAGCGCGAGACCGGCATCACCAAC
>CAYWYW010000043.1:0-17706 GCA_964462715.1 uncultured Oscillibacter sp. | reverse complement strand
CTCCGCCCGCCGGGCCAGCAGGCAGTTCAACCGGCCCGCCGCCTCCCGGGCGGCCCGCTCCTCCGCGTCCACGGGCACCACGCCGCTGCCCACCTCCGTGGCGATCACCACGTCATATTTCGCCAGCTCCTCCGCCAGGGCGGGGAGGTCCCCGCTTTTTGCCGCCTGGTCCTGCACATCCCACACGGCCCGGCGCGCCAGCTCTGCTGCGTCACAGCCCAGCAGCTTCATGGCGACTTCTTTTTTTCCGCTGTACAGCGGGCCAAACAGAAAAATCACAGCAATTTCCCCCCATACTGGCACAGCACCAGTGCCGCCAGCATCCAGAATTCCGCCCGCTGCAAAAACCACCCGGCCAGGTCTCCGGAGAGGCCGCCGAACTGCTTTCGCACCGTGCGGGCATAGTTTACAAATATCGCCAGCGCCGCCAGCGTCATGGCCGCGCCGTACAGGATATCCGTCGCCCACATGACCGCCGCGGCACAGGCCGCCAGAACAGCCAGTACCGCCCGGACGCGCCCCTTGTCCGCCGCCGACGCGAAAGTGTGGGCCAGGCCCGTATTTTTCGCCATGGGAAAGCTGGCGATGGACAAGCCGGAGAGGCACCGGGCCAGCACGAACCCCGCCGCCGCGCACAGCATGGCCCGGTCATCCGGACGCAGCCCGCCGCAGAGGCCCAGGTAGCCGCAGACATACATGCACAGCCGGATGACCGCGAAGGCGCCGCAGTGGGAGTCCTTCAGGATCTCCTGCTTCCGCTCCGGCGGCGCGCAGCTTGCCAGGGCGTCGCTGGTGTCCGCGAAGCCATCCAGATGGATGCCTCCCGTGATAGCCATGGGCAGCAGGCAGAAGCCCGCCGCCCGCAGCAGCGCCGGAAAGTCCAGCAAGCCGCAGACAGCCGCCCAGCCCCACCAGGCAAGGCCGATCACCGCGCCGATCAGCGGGAAGGCGCAGAGGGCGTACCGCATATTCCGCTGGTTCCATTCGGGCTGAGGCACCGGGATGGCAGAAAACATGGCAAACGCCACGGCGATAGTCTCCAAGACGATCATACCACCGGCTCCTTTCCCTTGTAATACACGGGGATGCCGCAGGCCACCTCGCAGACATTGTCCGCCATGGCTGCCATCCTCCGGTTGACCCGGGCAAGCTGCCGCAGATACGCTATGGTACCCTCCTCATAGCTGCTTCCTCCGGCAAATACCTCGTTGGACACCACTACTAAGTCCCCGCACTGGCTTTTCACGCGCTCCACGCCCTCCAGGATGGCCTCCGCCGCCCGGTCTCCGCTGCCGTGGGGGCTGTACATCTCATTGGCGCAGAGATTGCTCATGCACTCCAGCAGCACCACGCTGTCCGGCGGAACGGTAACGGAGGCCAGGTCTGTGTAGCACTCCAGCGTCTCAAACCGCTTTTCCGCCCGCATGCGGCGGTGCTTTTCGATGCGCCGTAAGCACTCGTCGTCAAAGGGCTCCATGGTGGCGATGTAAATGCGCTTTTGGCAGGCGGACGCCAGCCCCAGCCCCTCCGCGTACTCGCTCTTGCCGCTGGCGGCACCTCCCACCACCAGCGTCATCATTGGCTGTCCCCCAGGGGCTGATACGCCTCGATACCGCCGTCGTCAAAGGTGTAGCAGCCGTGGTACACGGCACAGGCCATATCCAGCAGCGGCATAGCCGCCACGGCGCCGGTCCCCTCGCCCAGGTGCATCCCGGCGGTGATGAGGGGCTGCTTTCCCAATGCCTCCAGCACCAGCCGTCCCGCCGGCTCGGCGGAGACATGGCTGGCCAGCATGGCCTTGCTGGAGGCCGGACAGAGCCGCAGGGCGCAGAGGGCCGCCACGGCGCTGATGAACCCGTCGATCAGCACCGGGATTCGGTGCAGCGCGCCGCCCAGGAAAATGCCGCACATGCCGGCGATGTCAAAGCCGCCCACTTTACACAAAACGTCCAGAATGTCGTTCCTGTACGGCTGGTTGCAGGCGATGGCCTGCTGAATGACCGCGATTTTCCGGGCCAGTCCCTCATCGGAAAGGCCCGCGCCCCGGCCGGTCATCTCCTCCACCGGCCGCTCCAGCAGGACGCTGGCCACGGCGCTGGAGGTGGTGGTGTTTCCGATGCCCATCTCTCCGGTTGCCAGCAGCCTCACACCCTGCTCCGCCTGCTCCCGGACCAGCTCGATCCCCGTCAGGACTGCCTGCTCCGCCTGAGCTCTGGTCATGGCCGGTCCAATGGCAATATCCGCCGTGCCGTTTCCGATGCGGCGGGACAGCACCCCCGACGCCCCAGGAAAGTCCAGCACGCCCATGTCCACCGGCACCACCCGGCAGCCCGCCACCTTTGCCATGTGGCACACGGAGGTCCGGCGGACAGCCAGATTCTCCGTCACGATGGCGGTGACGGAGCTGGGAGACTGGGTGACGCCCTGGCACACCACACCGTTGTCGGCACACAGCACCAGCACCGCCCGCTCCCGGATGTCGATATCGGCGCTGCCCGTCAGGGCGGCGATATCCTCCAGAGCCGTCTCCAGCAGCCCCAGCCCCCCCAGGGGCTTGGCGCAGCTGTTCCAGTGGCGGTGGGCCGCCTCCCGGGCGGCGCCATCCTCAGGTTCGATCTTCTTCAGCAATGTCTCCAGTTCCATCATGGTTCTCCTTATATTTCCGTGCGGCCTCCGTCAGCCGCTCTGCCAGCCGGGGCGTCCCCGCGAAATAGAGGTGGGGGAAGGCCGCGTACAGCGTGTCTGAAACGAAGCCGCAGTCCCAGTCCCGGCCCGTCAGCGGCTTTTCCACCCGCAGGTCCCGTCCGTTTTCCGTACTGTCCCAGTAGTGAAATTCATGCACCGGCACAGCCTCCCCCTTTCGGAACAGGAGGCTGTCGCTTTTGGCATTTAGCGTTCCGTATCCGAAGCGCACCAGCTTTCCCGCCGGGAAGCCGCTTCCCGGCAGCACAGCCGCCATGGGCCAGTCCGTGCCCTGTCCGTCCTGCAACGTCTTCCCCAGATAGAGGAAGCCGCCGCACTCCGCCACCGTGGGCAGTCCGCCCTTCACGGCGGCCCCCACGGATGCCAGCATCTCCCCGTTGGCCGACAGCTCTTCCGCATACAGCTCCGGGTATCCCCCCGGCAGATACAGTCCGCAGGCCCCGGCGGGCAGCGTCCTGTCCCGCAGGGGGCTGAAGAATACCGGCTTCGCCCCCGCCTGCTCTAGCGCCTCCAGCGTCTCCGGGTAAATGAAGCAGAACGCCTCGTCCCGGGCCACGGCGATGGGCACGCCGTTTCCTGTCTCCGTGTGCAGTTTCGCGGCAGGAGAAGCCGCACCATCCTCACACAGCTCCAGCAGGCGGTCGATGTTCGTATAGCGCTCCAGAGATTCCGCCAGGATGTTTAGCCGCTGCGTCAAATCCTGAATTTCCGCCGCCGTGTACAATCCCAGGTGTCTGCTCCCGAACACCGCCTCCGGCAGATGGGGCAGGCAGCCCAGCACCGGGATTCCCGTCTCCCGCTCCAGCATGGGCCGCAAATGGCTGCACAGCATTTCCGTGCAGTCGTTCAGGATAACGCCCTTGATGCAGCCGGGCTTTCGAAACTCCTGCAAGCCCCTGATCTGGGCCGCCAGGGTCAGGCTGGTCCCCTTAGGGCGCACCACCAAAATCACCGGCAGGTCCAGCGTCCGGGCCACATGCCAGGCGCTGGCCCGGTCCGTGGTGCCGCCCAGGCCGTCATAGAGGCCCATGACCCCCTCGCACACCACGGCCTTGTGCCCCGCCGCAGCTCTTGCGAACCGCGCCCACAATGTCTCCTCGTCCGAGAGAAACAGGTCCAGGTTGGAGCTCTCCACCCCCAGCACCGAGCGGTGGAACATGGGGTCGATGTAATCCGGCCCGCACTTGAACGCGCAGGGGGACAGCCCTCTTTTTTGAAGCGCCGTCAGCAGGGCGCAGGTCACAGAGGTCTTTCCGCTCCCCGAGGCCGGGGCTGCGATCAGCATCCGGATCATAGCGCCGCCTCCAAGGGTCCGGCAGAGATCAGGAACACCGGGTTATTGGCCATCAGCAGATGGAGCTTTCCCGCCGCCTTCGTCCGGCTGACGCCGATCTGGGTCACCTCCGCCGCCAATCCCCGGGCGGTCAGGGCAGACACGGCGGCAGACAGCGTCTCCAACGCGATGGCGGAGATGCAGATGCGGGCGTTGGGGTTCTTTCCCAACACCATGTCCAGCACCGCGTCCAGATTTCCCTTTGTTCCACCGATAAACACCGCGTCCGGGGCGGGAAGGTCTTCCAGCGCCTCCGGCGCATGACCCTCCACCGGCGTCAGGTTCCATGCGCCGAACCGCTCCCGGTTGGCCCGGATGAGCTCACAGGCCTCCTCCTGGCACTCCACTGCGTAGGTCCTACCCTGCCGGGCCGCCAGCGCCAGCTCCACGGAGACGCTTCCGGTCCCCGCGCCCACGTCCCACACGGTATCCGTGGGCCGGACCGCCAGCTTTCCCAGCGCGGCGGAGCGGACCTCCTGCTTCGTCATGGGCACCTTGCCCCGCAGGAAGGCGTCGTCCGGGAACCCCGGCGCCCGGGGTGCCTGTGGGATGGGTGCGGCCTCCGCCAGCAGCACGGACAGAGGCGCGAAGGTCCCCTCCGCGAAGGTCCCCGCCGTGCCGCGCAAAATTTGTTCGGTTTCGTAGGATAGGTTTTCCCCCACAGTCACTTCCAGCTCTCCCAGGCCCGCCTCCGCCAGGCGGCGGCACAGGTCCGCCGGACCCAGGGCGCCGCCGGTTAGGAAAAAGGCGGGCTTCCCCTGGCTCACCGCCGCCACGGGGTCGCAGTCCGTTCCGTGGGCGGAGCAGAGCGTCCAGTCCTGCCAGGGGCGGCCCAGCCTGGCGGCCAGAAGCTGCACGCTGGAGATGCCGGGCAGCACCCGGCTCTCGATGCCCGCCTCCGCCAGCAGGGCCAGCAGGCCCCGGGTTCCGGAATAAAAGCCCGTGTCGCCGCTGTACACCACGCAGGGCCGTTCCGCCCCGCTTTCCAGCAGCGCGTCCAGGATCTGCCGGGGCCGGGTGGCCTCCACCCGCTTCGCCGTGCCGTTTTCCGGCACTGCCGCCAGCAGGCGTCCAGCCCCCAGCAGGCAGTCCGCCTGCCGCACCGCCTCCGCCGCCCCGGCGGTCATGGTAGCTGCGGTGCCGCAGCCCAGGCCCACCAGTGTTACGATCATCTCATCAACTCCTCGCACGCTGCCGCGATCTCCTCAAAGGTCTCGCCCGTCTCCTCCGGGCGGCGGATGAGCACCAGCTCAGCGCCGGTGTTCTTGGCCGCCTGGGCCTTCTCCTGAAAGCCGCCGGCCTTTCCGCCGTCCTTGGTCACAAGAAAAGCAATGTTGAACTGGCGGATCAGCGCCTCGTTCAGCTCCGCAGAAAACGGCCCCTGCATGGCAATGATGTTGCGGTGGGGGATGCCCGTCCGCTCACAGGCCGCGATGCTGTCCCCGGTGGGCAGCACCCGGGGATACAGTCTGGCAGGGGAGATACCCGCAAAGGCGGGCAGCTCCTTCATGCCGGTAGCCAGAAGGATGTTCCCCTCCCGGTCCGCCAGCAGTTCCGCCGCCGCTTCCGCGCTGTCCACCAGGAGAGCGTCCGTGTCCGCGCTCCGGTCCCGGAGCAGGCGGCGGCAGGGGACGCCCGCCGCGGCGCAGGCCCGCCGGACGCTCTTTGTCACCTCCACGGCGTAGGGGTGGGTGGCGTCCACGCACAAATCGCTACCCCGCAGCAGGGCTGTCATCTCCTCCACAGTCTTCCGCCCTGTCAGAACGGTGATGCCGGGGGCTTCTCCCTGCTCCTCGCAGCCGTATTCCGTGGCCACGCAGACCGTCACGTCCGCCCCTTTTTCCGCCAGCAGGCGGGAGAGTAGGCGCCCCTCGGTGGTCCCGCTGAAAATGACGATCTTCATTTCTGTTCGTATCCTCTGGGCGTCACCATCCGCCCCTCCACGCAGCGGGTACGGGAGGAGCCGATGAACACCGTTGTAAACATATCCACCTCGGCGTTTTGCAGCTGGTCCAGGGTCAGCAAATGGTGCTCCTGGCCCTCCCGGCCGATGTTCCGCACCCAGCCGCAGACCGTGTCCCCGCTCCGGCTGCGCAGCAGAATTTCGCAGGCCCGGCGCAGGTAGTCCTTCCGCTTTTTGGAGCTGGGGTTGTACAGGCAGACGGCAAAATCCCCCTCCGCCGCACACACAAGCCGCCATTCGATCAGTTCCCAGGGGGTCAGCAGGTCCGACAGGGAGATGACGCAGAAATCGTGTCCCAGCGGGGCCCCCAGCACCGCGCCGCCGGAGAGGGCCGCCGTGACGCCGGGCACCACCTCCACCTCCACCTCGGGATAGTCCGCCGCCAGCTCCAGCACCGGGCCGGCCATGCCGTAGACCCCGGCGTCGCCGCTGCACACCATAGCCACCGTCCGGCCGGTATTGGCCGTCTCCAGCGCCCAGCGGCAGCGGTCGATCTCCTTTGTCATGGGCGTGGTGAACGTCTCTTTGCCCGGGTACAGCGGGGCCACCAAATTCACATACACCGTATAGCCGCAGAGCACCTCCGCCGCGTCCAGGGCGGCCCGGGCCTCCCCCGTCAGGTATTGCGCTTCACCGGGGCCCAGCCCCACCACATAGACTTTATGCATCCTTCCATCTCCAATCCAGCCGGAACGGCCGCCAGGCCAGCGCCATGGTGACTCCGTTCCCGGCGTGTTTTCCTGTCAGCAGCGGTCCTCCCGCCGCCAGCACCGCGCTGCGCTCGCAAACATTGTCCACGCCCGTCGTCCGCTCCACAAAGGCCGAGGGCGTAAACGTTCCCTCCGCCCCGCGCAGCGCTTCCGCCGAATAGCAGGTCAGAGACCAGCCGTGGGCGGCGCAGAAGTCCAGCAGTCCCGGTTCTTCCGCCTTCAAATCAATGGTAGCCGCACCGCACACCACCTCCGGCCACAGGTTTTGTTCCCCGCACAGCGCCCGGAACGCTGTCTCCAGCGCCTCCCGGGGCGTACCCTTGCGGCATCCCACGCCCAGCACCAGCGCCTTGGGCGCCAGGCACAGTCCGCCGCTGTGACGATGGACGTCCACCCAAACGTCCCAGTCCGGGCTGTCCGTCAGGGTCACGCCCGCCGGACATTCGCCCTCCACCGGCCACTCTGAGCGAACGCGGACGGTCTGCCCCGCCAAAATCCTGGCGGAGACCGCCTTGATGCCGCGGGGGTCCGTCACCGCGCAGTTCTGACGCTTGGCCCACTCGTCCACCGCGAACAGCCCGTTGGCGTCGGTGGCGGTGGTGATGACTGCCACCGCGCCGCAAATGTTAGAAATCTCCCTTGCCAGGTCGTTGGCGCCCCCCAGGTGGCCGGACACCACCGGAACGGCAAAGCGGCCGCACTCGTCCACCGCTACCACCGCCGGGTCCTGGGCCTTGCTCTTCAAACAGGGCGCCACCGCCCGAACCGCGATGCCCACCGCACCCACGAACACCAGCGCGTCAAAGGCACTGAAGGCTTCCGCCGTCCATTGAGACAGGGAAAAGCCCTCCATCCGCCGGGTGCAGGATGCCGTGCCGCCCAGGGCGGCCCGCAGCCGCTCCACCAGGGCGGCTCCCCTGTCCGTGAAGGATAGATAAGCAATCCGCAGGGCGCTCACCGGCTGGCCTCCCGGAATTCCGTCGTAAAAGTCGGGTCGTACAGCTTACTTTTTTCATAGGGGCTGTCCAGGAAATCTCCCACCAGTACCAGCGCCGTTTTGCTGATGCCGTGAGCTTCTCCCGCCTGAGCCAGGGTTCCCACCGTGCAGCGCACGGTCTTCTCCTCCGGCCAGGTGGCTTTGTACACCAGCGCCGCCGGGGTGTCCTCGGTATAAGCTCCTTTCAGCAGCTCCTCCTGGACCCGGTCCAGCATCCCGCTGGAGAGGAACACCGCCATGGACGCACCGTGGCTTGCCATGGACGCCAGACTCTCCGCCTCCGGCACTGGGGTCCGGCCCGCCAGGCGGGTGATGATGATGCTCTGGCTAACGCCGGGCAGCGTGTACTCCGCCCGCAGGGCCGCCGCCGCGCCGCAGAAGCTGGAGACGCCCGGCACATCGTCATAGGAAATTCCCAACTCGTCCAAAGCATCCATCTGCTCCCGGATGGCCCCGTAGACGCAGGGGTCACCGGTGTGCAGGCGGACGGTGGTACGGCCCGCCGCCTCCGCTTGCTTCATCACGTCGATGACCTGCTCCAGGGTCATTTTCGCGCTGTTGTGAATTTCACAGTCCGCCCGGGCCATGTCCAGCAGCGTTGGGTTCACAAGGCTCCCGGCGTAGATGATGACATCCGCCTGCTTCAAAAGCTCCGCGCCCCGCAGGGTGATGAGGTCAGGGGCTCCCGGTCCCGCGCCCACAAAATGTACCATGGCTGCTCACTCCTTTACAATCACTGTGGAAAAGTATCCGTGCTTGCCCTCCGGCCGGCTCTGGGAGAGGTTCGGGTACACCGTCTCCTCCGGCAGGCCGCAGTTCTGGACCAGCATGCTCTTGCCCAGCGCATCCCGCTCCGCCAGGGCATCCAGAACGGCGGGCATCTGGCGGCCGGACTTCATCAAAACCTTCGTTCCGGGCTGGTCCAGCACCTCATCCAGCGCCATGCTGCCGGGGGCGATGTGCAGCGGGCCGTTCATCTCCGTCAGGCTGACGCCCAGCCGGGCCGCCACCGCGCAGAAGCTAGGCACGCCGGGCACCATCACCGTCTCATAGCCCTGGTTTCCCAAAATCTCCATCAGATAGGAGTAGGTTGCGTAGATAGACACATCCCCCAGGTTCAGCATGGCCACATCCCGGCCCTCGTCCAGGTAAGGCCGCACCGCTTCTGCCGCCGCCAGATGGGCCGCGTGCTGTACCTCTTTGTCCCGCTCCATGCTGAAATACAGCGGCACGATGGTCTTGTCCCCCAGGTCCACGGCGCCGGAGGCAATGTCCAGCGCCAGCATCTCACCGCTTTTCGTTCTGGGCGCCGCGATGACCGGGCAGCGCTCCAGCAGATGGACGGCTTTCAGCGTCATCAGCTCCGGGTCGCCCGGGCCGACACCAACACCATAAAAAACGCCTTTTTTCATATCTGTCTCCACTGTTCTATGATTTTTTTCGCGGTTTCTGTCTGTCCCAGCAAACCGTATTCATTGGAAAACATGACCGCGCCCACCTGCATGCCGTCCCCTGCCCGGCGGTCCAGATGGCGCTGGATGGCCGCCAGCAAACTCTCCAGCACGCTCTCCCGCAGCCCCGCCTCGTCCAGCAGGGCGATGCAGGCGTCCGTGGTGGCCGCCTCCATCAGATTGCGGCAGAGGGCCGTGGTCCCGCCGCAGACGGCGGCATGGGCGCAGAACAGCTCCATGCGGCAGTCCGCCCACTTGGAATGGGTATTCATCACGCCGCCCGCCAGTTTCACCAGCTTGCCGATGTGGCCCACCAGCAGCGCGGTCTGAAAACCCTCGGACACCGCGATGTCCAGCGCCTCCCCCACGAAGTTGGAAAACTTGACGCAGGGGATGTCCGCCGAAATCAGCGCCGTCTCTTTCAAAAAGTCCAGGCCGTAATTACCCGGGGTCAGCAGCAGATTCCGCGCACCGGAAACCGCCGCCTGGTGGATTTCTACTCCAATGGTATCCACAATGGCCTGGATGCTCATGGGCTCCACGATGCCGGAGGTGCCCAAAATGGAGATGCCGCCCCGGATACCCAGGGACGGGTTGAAGGTCCGGCGGGCCAGCTCCTGGCCGTCCGGGACGGAAATGATGACGGAGAGGCCTCCCTCATATCCCACATCCTCACACACCGCCTGTACAGCGCTGGCGATCATCTGCCGGGGCACATGGTTGATGGCCGCCGCCCCCACGGGCTGGTCCAGGCCCGGCTTTGTCACCCGACCCACGCCTTTGCCGCCGTCGATGGCGATGCCCGCCGGGGTCCGGGTGACCTCAGCCGCGATGAGATGGCCTGTGGTGATGTCGGCGTCGTCGCCGCCGTCCTTGACCACAGCGCAGCGGGCCGCTCCGCTTTCCGCCGCCCACTCAGCCGGTGCCACCTCCACGGCGACGCCCTTGGGCGTGACCAGCCGCAGCGCCTCCGGCGGAGCGCCGGTCAGCAGCAGCCGGGCGGCGCCCGCCGCCGCCAGCGCCGCGCAGGTGCCGGTGGTATAGCCGCAGCGCAGCTTTTTCTGTCCGCTTCGGACGTAATAGTCAAGCGCCATGGCCGTCTCCCCGCAGGTCCTCCTCCAGATGGGCGCGGTACATCTCCTGCACCGCAGGCAGCAGGCCCAGTCCCCGCAGGGTGCAGCGGACGGTAAAGCCCTCCGCCTCCAGCATGGACTTCCAGCTCTCCGGGCCGTTCCCCGCCATGTCGTTCAAGGCGTGGTCTCCCGCCACCAGCATCAGCGGCACCAGATGCACGGCTTTCCCGTCCCGGGCTTTCAGCTGCGCCAGCACGTCCCCGAAGGCGGGCCAGCCCTCCAGGGTCCCCACCAGCACGTCCGGCCGTCCCGCCAAACGGAACGCCGTCTGCAAAGCGGGATACACCAGATTGGCCGCATGGTCCGTTCCATGGCCGAACAGCACCAGTGTCTCCCCATCCTGACAGGGGTAAGACGCGGATAAGCCCGCCGCCAATGTCTGTAAATCGTCTGTATCCGTCAGAAGCGGTCTTCCGATGCGCAGGCTTTCAAGCCTGTCCCGCCAGGGCTCCACCTCCCGCTTCAATTTGTCATATTCATGTCCGCAGAGAATGTGGGTGGGCTGCACCAGGACCTCCGTGACGCCCTGCTTCCACAGCTCCTCCAGCGCTTCCGCCACGCTGTACACGGTCTCGCCCCGTTCTCTCAGGATACGACGGATGACGCCGCTGGTAAAGGCGCTGATAAAAATTCTGTCCTGTGCCGACTGGCGCAGCACGTTCTCCACCGCCGTAATATTCTCCCGGCCCGCGGGGACGCTGGTGCCAAAACTGACACAGACCACCGCCTGTTTCATATGCTCTCTCCTCCCTGTTCTCTGTGTCTCCCGGAAACCGCCCGCTCAAAATCCTCCATGGTGCGGGGCAGGGGCCGGATGCCCATTGCCCGGGCCGCCCGGAACAGCATGGGCTGCGCCAGATGGCATGTCTCCAGCAGCGCCGCATCCGAAAAGACCGCCTCCGGCGTCCAGTCCGCCGCCAGGCAGCCGTCGTGGAACACCAGAATGCGCTGCGCCCAGCGCCACGCAAAATCCACATCGTGGGTCGCCACCGCCAGGGCAAGTCCCTGCTCCCCCAGCATGTCCAGCGTCTCTTCCAGAATACGGCAGTTCTCCGGGTCCAGGCTGGCCGCCGGCTCGTCCATCAGCAGCAGCTCCGGCTCCATCGCCAGGGCGTCCGCGATGGAGACCCGCTTTTTCTCTCCGCCGGAGAGATACTGGGGCGCCCGCTGCCGCAGGTCCTCCAGCTGCATCCGCTCCACCGCATTGTCCACACGGCGGCGGACCTCCTCCCGGGAAAGGCCCAGATTCATGGGGCCAAAGCTGATCTCCTCCTCCACGGTGCCGCCCAGTATCTGGACGTCCGGGTCCTGAAACACCAGTCCCACACCACGGCGCAGGCGGTTCAGCTCCTGTTTTTTTCTGCCCACGATTTCGCCGTGGAAAAAGACGGCTCCTTCCTTCGGGCACAGCACACCGTTGGCCAGCAGGAAAAAGGTAGACTTTCCCGCGCCGTTGCTGCCCAGCACCGCGACCCGCTCTCCGGCCCCAATGGAGACGGAGCAGTCCCGCAGTGCCAGGCGCCGCTCCGCGCCGTCCTCATAGGCAAAGGAGACGTGTTCAAACCGCAAAAGCTCCTCCATCAGCCGCCTCCTATCATTATGCATACCACTGTGCCCGCGATCAGGCCGCCGAACAGCAGCGCCGCAGGCAGCGTCACAGGCTTTTCCCGCTCCAAAAAGCGGATCTCCCCGTCATAGCAGCGGCTCTCCATGGCGTCAAAGCACGCCCCGGAGCGCCGGAAGCTGGTTGCCAGCAGATTGCCGTACACCGCCCCGGTGGTACGGATGCTCCGGGCAAATCCGCTGTATCCCAAGCGGCTGGCCGCCGCGTCCTTCATGTCCTGATAAGCAGACAGCAGCACAAAGAGATACCGGTAGATCAAAACAGCCAGCTCCGTCATTACCGACGGGACATGGGCCCGCCGCAGCACCGAAAGGATCTCCGGCATGGTGGTGGACAGACTTAAAAAATACAGGCAGCTCACCGCTCCCAGCGCCCGGGCCATCACCAGCCGCGCCCGGACCTGAGCCGCCGCCGTCACCACCAGCCAGCCGTTCCAAAAGGGGACAGCCACGACCCCATCCATCGCCGGGGCGTAGTCCCACAGCAGCGCCAGCCCGGAGAGTAGCAGAAAGGCCGCCGGCAGGCTAAGCAGGGCCAGATAATCATGGAATGCAATTCCTCCGCACCGAACGGTCAGAAATGCCAGGACCAGCGCCAGGGTCAAAGGGACCCAAGGCGTCGGAGATGCCACGCAGAGGACCAGCAAAAGCACGCATCCCGCTGTTTTCAATGCCGGGGACCACGCAAAATAACGGGAGCGCCGGGCGTAGACGTCGATGACCAGCACGCCGCCGTGGCTATGGTGTCCAAAAGCCAGCAGCACACCGCCCACCAGGACGCAGAGCAGCGCGGTGGCTGCCGTGGGCAGTGTGCCGACGCACAGGCTGAAGATCACAAAGCCCGCCAAAACCGCAACGATCACACACTTCCCCCTTTCTCCGAAAGTGGGGCCATGAACCTTTCACGGCCCCACCCGGCCTTACTGCTCTTTCACAGAATATTTCTTCCTGGCCACCAGATAGCCGAAGCCGAAGGCGATGACGCCCACGCCCAATCCGGTCTGTAGGCAGAAGAACAGGCTCTCTACCTCACCGGGCAGCTCTCCGCCGATCATCTGCTCCAGCACGGGGGTAAACCAGGGCTCGTAGCTCTCGCCCCGGATGGCCTCCACCATCTGGCTTCCGGCGTCATCACTGCCGCCGAACTCAGCGCCCTTCAGGGCGAAAAGGGGGATCAGTGCGATCAGCATCACGGCAAGCAGGGACACCGCCGCGATTTTTTGATTCTTGCTCATGTCAGCCCTCCTTTGCATATCCAATGAGCCGCAGTTCCGGCATAGCGTAGGTCTCCATGCCCATGACCACCAGCATGGTCAAAAGGCCCTCGATGACCGCCAGGGGAAGCTGGGTAGGCGCGAACACACCCAGGAACTCCACCGCGCTGGCAGCCACGCCGCCGTTGGCACTGGGATAGGCCATGGCCAGCTGCAGACTGGTGACGCAGTAGGTAAACAGGTCACCCAGGGCAGCCGCCAGGAATACGTTCAGCTTTTTGGAAAGATTCAGCTTCTTTCCCGCGTGGTAAAGGCCCCAGCTGACCAGCGGACCGGCAATGGCCATGCTGAAGGTGTTGGCGCCCAGGGTGGTCAGGCCGCCGTGGGCCAGCAGGATCGCCTGGAACACCAGGACGATGATGCCCAGCACCGCCGTGGCCGGCACGCCGAAGAGAATGGCCGCAAGGCCCGTTCCGGTCATATGGCTGCAGCTTCCGGTGACGGAGGGAATCTTCAAGGAGGAAATCACAAAGACAAAGGCTCCCGCCATGGCCAGGAGCAGCATGGCTTTCCGCTGTTCCCCGGCGATGCGGCGGATGGACATGACGCCCGCCGCCAAAACCGGCAGACAGATCACACCCCAGATCACGCAGAAGGAGGGCGGCAGATACCCCTCCATGATGTGCATAGCGGACGCAGACGGCACACCGCACAGGGCAAGGCTCAGTACTGCGGACAAAGCCACAACTTGTTTTTCCCGTTTGCTCATTCTATTACCTCACTTTCAGATGTTTTATCGCTTCTTCCTGCAGGAAAGGAGTGAATACGTTTTAGGGCATATGCATTTCTCAGCCATGCAAAATTCGATGCTCCCGGATCGTCTCCACGATCCCTTCGGCGGAGATGGACGATGCCGTCAGGAACGGCTTCTGATACCGGACCCTCAGGGCCGCTGCGGTGCCGGCACCGATGCAGACGCACATGCTTCCCTCCGGCACGGCGCCGTGGACCGTAAAATACCGCTCCACGCCTCCGGCGCTGGAGAAGGCCAGATAGTCCAGCGTCTCCAGGACCTCCTTGGCCGTCTCGGCCGTTTCGGTATCGGTGCGCACCGTGTAAATGGGGATATCCCGCACCGGGATGCCCTGCTGACGCAGCAGCTTCGGAAGCTGGGGCGTCCCCTCCCGGGCACGCAGCAGCACCACGTCTTCTCCCTCAGCCACCCGTTCCGTCAGGGCGGCGGCCAGCGATTCGCTGGTATAGGCGGAGGGACACAGGTCCGCAAGAATACCGTGCCGCTCCAACGCGGCGCCAGTGGCGGCACCGATGACCGCAAACCTGCACCTGCCCATGCACCGCAGGTCCACCCGCTCCCGCCGCAGGCAGCGGAAAAAGGTCTCTACACCGTTGGCACTGGTGAACACCAGCCAGCGGCGGTCCCGGAACAGCTCTGCCAGGTCTTCCTCCACGGGAAGCTCCTCCACCAGCGCCCGTTCCACCTGCCAGGTATTCGCCCCCAGCGGCTCCAGAACGCCGCGCAGCCGGGCGGCCATCTCGTCTGTCCCGGTCAGGCCCACATGGACACGGTTCAGAGGCTTTTCCACCGTTCCCGACAGGTCCATGGCCGCCGTGCCGCCCACAACGATAACGGCGGGAGGACGAACATCCGCCTCCCGGGCCCGCTGGGCGATGGTACCCAGGGTGGCCCGCACGGCAGCGGGATGGGCCGCGTTTCCGCCGGAGATCACCGCCGCCGGAGTGTCCGGCGCCTTGCCCGCCGCCAGCAGGCTTCCCGCGATTTGCTCCAGATGGCTCAGGCCCATGAGGAATACCAATGTTCCGTCCAGGGCCGCCAGGTGCGCAGCCCCCTCCGGCAAGCCGCCCGCGGCGGTGTGGCCGGTGATGATATGGAAACTCCGGCTGACGCCCCGATGAGTCACGGGAATTCCGGCAGCGGCGGGAATGGCAATGGCGGAGGAGATGCCCGGCACCTCCTCATAGGGGATGCCCGCGGCCCGCAGGGCCTGGGCCTCCTCACCGCCCCTGCCGAATACAAAGGGGTCGCCGCCCTTCAGGCGGGCCACCCGGCGGCCCGCCCGGGCTTCTTCCATCAAAACGCGGGAAATTTCCTCCTGGGGCGCCGAGTGCTTTCCGCACCGTTTTCCCATGTAAATGCGCTTCGCCTCCCGGGGGGCCTCCGCCAGCAGGGCACTGTCGATCAGGTCGTCATAAACCACCACGTCGCACTGCCGCAGCAACCGCAGCCCGCGCACCGTGATTAGGTCTGCGCTACCGCAGCCGGCGCCGATGAGCCAGACACAGCCTGTTTTCTCCGTCATAACGGCTCTCCTCTCTCCGCATCAGCCAGCCTTTGGCCTAATTCCGCATCACTTAGAGGCCGCCCGGCCTCCATGCAGTCCGCCGCCAGCACCGCCAGCAGCCGCCGACGGGTCTCTCCGTCCGGCACAGCCTGCCGCAGCGGCTCCCGGACCCGGTCCAAAAACGTCAGGATGTCCTCCATACGTTCAGGCACCGCCTGGGCGAACCTATCCCGGATGCAGGCCGCTGCCGCAGGCGCCGTGCCGCTGGCAGAGACGCCCACGGACAGCTCGCCCCGCCGCAGCAGGGCGGGAAACAGGAAGGTGCTGTCCTCCCGGCTGTCCGCCACGTTTACCGGGATATGCCGCTCTTTGCACAGCTCCGCCACACAGTGGTTCAGCTCCCGGTCATCCGTGGCCGCCACGGCAAAATCGCAGCCGTCCAGATCGGCCTCATCAAAGGGCCGCTGACAGAGGTCTGTCTGTTCCAACTCCCGGAACTCCGGGCGGAATTCCGGAGCCACCACGGTCAGCCGGGGGGCATAGGGCAGTAGCTTCTGCGCTTTCCGCAGCGCCACCGCGCCGCCGCCCACGATCAGCCCGGTTTTGCCCTCCAAATCTACAAAAAGCGGAAAATACGCCATCATTCCGTCTCCTTCGGTTCCTGTTTTTCCTGGCAGTAATACAGCCAGCCATTCTCCGTCCGGACCCGCCGCACCGTCACGCCAAAGGCCCGGTCCAGCTCCCCGCTGCCGAAAACCTCCTCCGGCGTTCCGAGCTGGCACAGCTTGCCGTCCGCCAGCACCGCCAGACGGTCCGCCTCCCGCAGGGCCAGGGACAGGTCGTGGAGGACCAGGACCACCGCCCGGCCCATGTCAGCCAGCCGACGGGACACTGACATGACCTCCAGCTGGTGCCGGACGTCCAGATAAGTGGTGGGCTCGTCCATGAACACCGTCTCCGTGTCCTGGGCCAGCGCCATGGCCAGATACACCTTCTGCCGCTGGCCGCCGCTGAGTTCCTGTACGGGCCGGTCAGCCAGATCCGCTGCCCCCGCCCATTCCAGCGCCTTTGCGGCGGCGGCATAGTCCTCCGCCCGGTAGCGGCGAGGATAGCCCAGATACGGAAACCGCCCATGCAGCACCATCCGCCGGGCCGTGATGCTGGGAGTCTCCCGGGACTGGGCCAGATAGGCCGCTTTCCGGGCCACCTGGCGGGTCGTCAGCCGCTCCATGTCCACGCCGTCGTAGAGAACCTCTCCACCCTGCCGGGGCAAGAGTCCTAAAGCCGTTTTCATCAGGGTGCTTTTGCCGCAGCCGTTGGGGCCCAGCAGCACCGTCACCTGGCCCGCTGGGAAATCCAGGGACACATCCCGGAGCACAGCCTTTCCGCCGTAGCCAACAGTCAGATGTTTCAGTTCAATCACGGAGCCGTCCCCTCCTTTGCAGCAGCCAGATGAAGAAGGGACCGCCCGCCAGAGCCATGACGATGCCCACCGGGATTTCATAGGGGGCAAAGAGCATTCGTCCCAGCAGGTCACAACCGCCTAGCAGCGCCGCACCTCCCAGCGCGGAGGACACCAGCAGAGGGCCGCTCTCCTCTCCCACCAGGCTGCGCATAATATGGGGTACGATGAGACCCACGAATCCAATGAGTCCACCCACGCTCACCGCTGCACCCGCCAGCACCGCCGCCAGGCCTAATAGGGCTATCCGCAGCTTTTCCGCAGGTAATCCCAGGCTCTGGGCCTGCTCCGTTCCCAGCAGGAGCACATCCATCTCATTGTGAAGGCTCAGGCCGAGCGCAAAGCTGAGCAGCGCGGGCCACAGGGCCGGAAGCAGCCGGGCCATGGAAACGCCGGAAAAGCCGCCGATACGGAAATCGGAATAGCCGTTCAACGCCTCCGGCACAAAGGTGATCACCGCGTCGATACCGGCGCTGAAAATGCTGGACACCGCCACACCGGCCAGCACCAGAGTGATTTTGGAGGCTCCCGTCCGTCGAGCGATGAGCAGCACCGTCATCACGCCCAGGAACGCCCCCGCCATGGCCGCCAGCGGCACAAGGTTCAGGGCAGTAGGCGCAGCGGCGCAGCACAGCGCCACCGTCAGTCCGGCGCCTGCGTTGACGCCGATAGTGCTGGGCGCCGCCAGGGCGTTGGACAAAACGCCCTGGATGATGGCGCCGGAGGACGCCAACGCGCCCCCCGCCAGCAGGCAGGCGCACAGCCGGGGCAGGCGAACATACCGGACGATGCGGAA
>CAYWYW010000042.1:0-17904 GCA_964462715.1 uncultured Oscillibacter sp. | reverse complement strand
AAGATAGGTAACGCCAACACAGGCGACAGTCATTTGACTGTCGCTTTTTTGTTGTTTGCTTTCCGTTTTGTTTCCAAATTGTAAGGACCTTCCGCTATTTTTCCAGTAAAATGAAATAAAATGCGGAAGGAGAAAAAGCGATGATCGATCTCAAGGATCGGGTGTTACGGCCGCCTGTTAATCGAAGTTGGCTACGGCTGCGGCTGGGGAAAGCCTATTACGCGGGAAAGCGGTATTTGTTATGGTGTTCTCCGCAGTTTAACTGGGCAAAGGAACACAGAAAAGAATTGCTGCCCTGTTTATACTTCGCTCACGCTACGCCGCTCATGCGACAGCTGCGGGGCGACGAGATGGAATGGCAGCGCAATAAGGTAATAAACCTGAAGCTGGCGGTGGCCAGGCTGGATGGATTGGTTCTGCATCCTGGGGAGACTTTCAGTTATTGGAGGCTGATTGGAAGGCCCAGCAAACAAAAGGGATACAAGGAAGGGATGGTGCTGTTCCTGGGGCGCATCGGTGGTGACATTGGTGGGGGACTTTGCCAGCTTTCCAACCTGATCTTCTGGATGACCCTCCATACACCATTGACTGTTGTGGAACGCTACCGCCATTCCCATGATGTATTCCCGGATTCCAGCCGGACACAGCCTTTCGGCAGCGGTGCCACCTGCGCCTATCCTCACCGGGACCTGATGATCCGCAACGATACGGACCAGGACTTCCAGCTGTGCCTGCGGGTGGGAGAGACTCATCTGGAAGGGGAGTGGCGGGCGGTGCGTCCACCGGAGCAGCGCTATGAGATCGTAGAGCGGGAGGCGCGGATTGAGCAGGCGTCCTGGGGCGGTTATATCCGACACAACGCTTTGTACCGTATGGTCTACGACCTGGAGGACAGGCTGCTGGAGGAGCAATTTTTATTCACCAACGACGCCATCATGATGTACAGCCCGCTACTGCCGGAAAAACCATAACGCATGTCTTGACAAACCTCGGTCATCTATGTATGATGAACATAGATGACCGAGGTATTGCTTTTCAAGGAGGTGCAAGGCTTGCGGGAGTTTTACCAGTGGCGGGATGCCGTGGTGCAGCAGGTGCGTTTCCGGCCGGACCGGGCAGAGATCGCCAAGGAGCTGACAGCGCACTACGAGGATCATGTGAAGGACCTGGAGCGGCTGGGCTATGAGCAGGAGCTGGCGGAGCAGCGGGCTCTGGGGGCCATGGGAGACCCGGTGGAGATCGGCAAGGCCATGAACCGGGTACATCAGCCCTGGATGGGCTGGCTGTGGCTGGTGAGCAAGTGGGCTGCAATTCTCTGTATTGTGGTTGTTCTGTTGATGGCTTTTTCAGACTCCGCGTGGCAGCAGCCTTTCCGGGAGCCAGTACAGCGGTCGGGCGACTATGAACCGGACGGATATTCTTATTTCAGTGAGGGCTGGGAGCGAGACAACGCCGTTCGTGTGCTGATAGGAAAAGGGGCTTCCACGGTAGAGCGGGACGGTGACACCTTTTCCGTGCCCTATGCGGCAGTCTGGAAGTGCCATTATCCTGCTGATGGCGTCAATAGCCAGTCCTACGACCTGTATTGGCTGACAGTTATTCTGGCGGCGGACGATAAGAACCCATTTGATACAAGGCGCAGTAATTTTGTGAGTAGTCTGATACTTACTTGCGACGATGGACGCTTTTACACGAATGATTACGAAAGAATCGGAACAGATGAGAACGGAAGGGGTATCTGGGGGCCGGGAAACGGTTTATTTACATGCAATCAAAGCGCCTCGGATTCGTTCAGAAGCCTGTATTACATGCGGAGCAGCTCGGCAATACCGCCGGGAGAATGGTGTGAGCTGTCCTACCCCAACGGCGAGCCGTGGAGTATCCGGATCGAATGGGAGGAGGTGGAGCCATGAGATTGCCGAAATTGAGCAGGCGCCAAAAGGTTGTCCGCAATTTCTTCGTAGTGGCCCTCTGCCTCTTCTGGATGGCATGGCATCAGGGCTTTCCCACGCGGAGTTACGAGGCGCTGCTGCAGCGGGCGGCTGGGTCATATCTCATCGAGGCACCAGTAGAGTTGCTATATGTGTATGAGGAAGAACAATTTGTATATGGTGCGGTAGACAAAAGGTTGCTACAAGCGAGATACGAAGATGAACTATTCGGTATGCAACTGAATCATTCCCAGCTCTATCCCGAGGGAAAACGTTATGTTGTACATTACAACACCCACGATTATGATAAGGCCTCAGATACATATACGCTGCGCTTTGACGGTATGCTGATAGGCTTTCTGGGAGATGCGGCAACCGCGGAAATGGATATTCAGTTGGTAACTTATAATTCGATTACAATGAAAGAAGAGTCGCGGGAAATAAAAACCATAATCGGTGTCCGGGAAGGAAATTACAATCTGCGCTTTCCGGTGGTGGAGGATGGCCGTGATGGGCTAAATGTGAATGCCTCCCTTGTATCGCTACGGCTGTACGACAAAGGGGGAAACCTTATGGAAGAGAAGTTCTATGAACCGCAGGATTTATTTGAGGAGGGATGAGTATGAAGATCGACAAAAGCCTGATGACCGGCAGCACGACCCTGCTGGTTCTGTCCCTACTGGCAAGGGAGGAAATGTACGGCTACCAGATGATCACGGAGCTTGCACGACGGTCCGACCACACCTTTGAGCTAAAGGAGGGCACCCTGTATCCGATTCTCCACACGCTGGAGGCGGACCGGCTGGTGACGGTCCGGGAGAAGGAGGCGGAGACGGGCCGGGTGCGGAAGTACTACCGCATCACCCGCAAGGGCCTGAAAGCCCTGGAGGAGAAGAAAGAGGAATGGAACGTGTTCACGGAGAAGGTCAATGCCGTCATCTGCGGCGCGTCTCTTGCGTGACGCCATGGAGAGACGGTTTGAGAGTTGGCGCTGGAAGGTGACGGAGCAGGTCCGCTTCTGGCCGGACCGGGCAGAGATCGCCAAGGAGCTGACAGCCCACTATGAGGACCATGTGAAGGACCTGGAGCGGCTGGGCTACGAGCGTGAGCTTGCGGAGCAGCGGGCCCTGGGGTCCATGGGAGACCCCATAGAGATCGGCAAGGCTATGGACAGGGTCCACAAGCCCTGGCTGGGGTGGCTGTGGCAGTTCACCCGGGGCGTAATTCTGGTGCTGCTGGCGGCCTGCCTGGTGGTGTATCTGCAAGCGGACGGACGGGTCAACGACGCGGGATACCGGATACAAAACCAACTGGCCTGGCGGACGCCCGCCGAGGGGGCCGACCGGGTGGAGACGGAGCACGCCACCCTCTGGCTGGCTCCCGGGGAGATCAAGGAGGAGGATGGACACATCCACGCGGCCTTTCGGCTTTGGGCGAAGATGAAGGACCCCTTTGGATACAGCCCCAACTATGCCATCGGCTATCTGGAGATTGCGGATGACCGGGGGCCGGTCCCCATACGGGAGTGGACGGCGGAGGATACCTGGCCGGAGGTGGGATACTGGCATGGCATTCAAAGCACGGATATGAGCTGGACCCGATACCAGTGGACGCTGGAGCTGGTGCTGGATTACACGCCCAGGTGGGTGGAGATCCGGTACCCCTACGGCGGCAATGACTGGACATTGCGGGCAGAATGGGGGGAGACGACATGAGCAGGAACCGCACACAGAGAATTATCCGTAATTTGCTGGTCTGCCTTCTGATCGCGGCGGTCTTCTATGCCTGCTTGGGCTTCCCACCCTACACGGTGAAAGGTATGTGCCGCCAGATGGAGCGGGACTATCTGCTGGAGGAACCTCTGGAACCGCTGTACAGTCTGCGGGAGAACAGCCGGTATAGGAATGACCACGCCCGGTATACTTTCGTAGTGGCCCGCAGCGGGGATACATACCTCTCCTTTCAGTATGAGCAGAACTTCCTGCAGAACTGGCGATATTACCAGCATGTTTTTCCCAAAATGTCCAACAGCGTGCTCTGCACAGGGCGGAACGGGGTGCTGTATGTGGCTGGGCCGCTCGGGGATGCCGCTTCCGCCACGGCCCAGGTGACGGTGGAAAAGACCGTCAGGACCTTTGATCCGGACAGCGGGGAGCGGTGGACCACCAGAGGCCCAGAGACTCAGACCTTCACCTTTCAGGGAGAGAAGGCCGGTGACGACCTGTTTCTCTTTCGATACCGGAGCGACGGACCCCACCTTTGGCCGGAGCAGGTGCCAGAGGCGGAACGGGAACTGGAGGATATGGTGGACCTGTGGTACCGCAGCTATCTTAAGGGCGAGGAAGGCGGCTCTGGTCACGGCTGGCTCCATGATAATGTACCGGTACAGGTGACACTGTACGATGAAGCAGGCGCCCCGCTGGAGACCCTGGACCTGTCGGTGGACACCTATGAACTCCATAACTGGTGATGCTTCCGGAGGGCAAAAAGAGTTTTCAAACCGGTGCGGATGTGCTATACTGAAATTCCATTGAAAATCCGCGGGGGAGGGGAGAGAATGCGCTATCAGCAGGTGATTCCGGGGCGGTTCATTGACCGGCCCAATCGGTTTATTGCCCATGTGGAGACGGGAAATGGCGTCCAACGGGTCCATGTAAAAAATACTGGCCGCTGCCGGGAACTGCTGCTCCCCGGCGTCACCGTGTATCTGGAGCGGGGGACTGGTCCCAATCGAAAGACGCCCTATGATTTGATCGCTGTGGAGAAGGGAGACCGGCTCATCAACATGGACTCCCAGGCACCCAATAAGGTTTTTGGGGAGTGGGCGGCCGCCGGGGGCTTTCTGCCCAACATCACCGCTATCCACAGCGAATACGTTTGCGGAGATTCCCGGTTGGATTTCTGTATCGAGACGGAAAAGGGGCCGCATCTGGTGGAGGTCAAAGGCGTGACACTGGAAGAAAACGGCCATGCACGCTTCCCGGACGCTCCCACGGAGCGGGGCATCAAACATATCCGGGAATTGCAGAAAGCCGTGGAAAAAGGGCTTGACGCCACACTGTTCTTTGTGGTACAAATAGAGGACATCGACTGTGTTTCGCCCAATGACGACACCCACCCCGCCTTTGGGGCTGCCCTGCGGGAAGCGGCGCTCTGCGGCGTGAACGTTTGCGCTTACGACTGCGCGGTGACACCGGACAGCCTTACCATCCGGCGCCCGGTGCCGGTGATTTTGTGATAGGAGCGTTTTTGTATGGGGATCTTGGAATTGCTGCTGATCGGAGTGGGCCTGTCCATGGATGCCTTTGCGGTGGCCATCTGTCAGGGGCTTTGCATGAAAAAGCTGAACTGGCGCCATGCCGCTGTGATCGCCCTGTTCTTTGGTGGCTTTCAGGCCTTGATGCCGCTGATCGGCTGGGTGCTTGGTTCCCAGTTTGCCGGGTACATCCAGAATATCGACCACTGGGTGGCCTTTGTACTGCTGGTCCTCATTGGCGGAAATATGGTGCGAGAGGCACTGTCTCCGGAAGAGGAGGAAGTGGCCTGTGCGGTGGAGAGCAAGCTGGACTATAAGCAGCTGTTTTTGATGGCCGTGGCCACCAGCATCGACGCCCTGGCGGTGGGGGTGACTTTTGCGTTTCTGGAGGTCCCCATCGTTCCGGCTATTTCCATTATCGGCTGTACCACCTTCTGTCTCTCTCTGGTGGGCGTGGCTGTGGGCAACTTCTTCGGCACCCGCTATAAAAAGCGGGCGGAGCTGTCCGGCGGCATCATCCTGATCCTGCTGGGTGCCAAGATCCTTCTGGAGCATCTGGGAATTCTGGGATAGAGAAAAACAACCGCGAAAGCGGTTGTTTTTTGCGTCTCAGGGATTCCAGGCAAGTAGCGCCTGTCTGCCTTTGAGTGTGGGGGTGGCCCTTGCGGAGCGTGAAAAACTATGGTATCTTCATTGTAGATTTCATCTGGGAGGAACGATATGTTTCGCAGTTTTTTCGATTCCGAGAGTCCATTTTTCCGTTTTCTCGGACGGGTGCTGGACATCGTGGTTTTGAGCATCCTGTGGCTGGTCTGCTCTCTGCCTATTGTGACCATCGGTCCGGCATCGGCCGCGTTGTATTATAGCTGCGCGAAGTGCCTGCGCCATCAGGAGCCCGGCCCTTACCGCAATTTTTTCTCCGCCTTTCGCCAGAATCTGAAGACCGGCATTGGTGCCACAGCGGTATTTCTGCTGCTGGCGGTTTTGCTAAATGTGGGATATCAGCTTCTGGCAGCAGCTGCGGGGGCGGGCAGTTCCGTGTGGAGTGCGGTGCGCATCGTGTACCTGGTACTGCTGGTGATCCCCGTTTCCGTGGCCGCCTGCGCGTTTCCGCTGCTGTCCCGGTTTACCTATACTGTGGGCGGCCTGCTGTCAAACAGCCTGCGGCTGACCTTCCGACATCTGCCCCGGATGGTGGCGGCGGGGGCACTGACAGCGACAGCCGTGGCCCTGACGCTCCTGTTTTGGTATTACGGCGTGATGCTGCTGATGCCTTCCCTGTGTGCGCTGTTGTCTACTTTCATGCTGGAGCCTGTCTTACGGAAGTACACGCCGAGCGAAGAGCTGAAGGAAGGAATGGAGCTGCCCTGGTATCTGCGGTGAAATCATTGAAAAGCACTTCCAAGAGGGAGCTTTTCAAAAAAGAAAAAGCCTTGTAACCAATACGGTTACAAGGCTTTTTGGTGGAGATAAGCGGGATCGAACCGCTGACCTCTTGACTGCCAGTCAAGCGCTCTCCCAGCTGAGCTATACCCCCAAATTGTTTGTCCCACGCGGGAACATTTGCTAGTATAGCAGGTTGCCGTCGGCTTGTCAACACAAAATTAATGAAAGAATCAAAAATATTTTGGATACATATTTTTCCAACTGAAGCATTGGAAGCAGTTTTGTCAAAGCTGGCTATTGAATGCGCCGCATATGGAAGCGGCTCTGATTTTCAACAAGACTGTTTGAAAAGCAGAGCCACTTTATCATGATGGGATTTGGGCAAAAAAGTCGGAGCATCCAATCAGGATACTCCGACTGGTCCGAGTAGCGGGATTTGAACCCACGGCCTCTTGGTCCCGAACCAAGCGCGCTACCAACTGCGCTATACCCGGATATGGCTTGATTATTATACGGAATTTTTCCGAGTCTGTCAAGGTCATATTTCCGGAAATGCCCACATAGATTTCAGAAGAAAAGAAATGCGGGGAGGGAATCAGATGACTTCACGGCAAACCGGACGGAGGATCGCTTCTATTTCCGCGGAGCGGCGCAAACGGAAAAACGGGAAATGGAGTGTGTCAAGACCGGCCGCCGGGTGGCGGGAAGATCATCCGCGCCCCGGTGAGCGGAGGCTGCTTCTGCAGTTGGTGATCTGCAGCGGGATCTTCGTGCTGTTGGTTGCGGCCAAGCTGGTGCTGCCGGAGCCTATGGCCCGGGTGAATGCCAGACTGTCACATGCCATGGAGCAGAACATGGATGTGAGGGCGGTATTCTCGGCAGTAGGGCGTGCTATTTCGGGGGAAAACGGCCTGGAACGGACCGCGGATGAAGTTTATCAGGCGGTCTTCCATCCCCAGGAGAGCGATGAAGTGGTCCAGACCGCCGCGCAGATCACCGCTTCGCAGGCGGAGGGAGCCATCCAAGTCCTGCGTGGATACCGGCGGGCTGGATCCCAGGAGCAGACAGACCAGGCCCAAGAGCCGGTGGATACAGCCGCTGATCCCCAGGCGGCAGAGGTTTCCAGTCTGACGTATGTACTGTATTCCAACCAGAATCTTCCGGAGGGCGTCAGCCTGGAGCAGGCCATTCTGGACTTTGATTACTGTACGCCGGTGTCCGGGACGCTGAGTTCCGGTTTTGGATATCGGGATCATCCCATCGAGGGGGAGGAGCGGTTCCATTATGGCGTGGACCTGGCGGCCGACACCGGAACAGAGGTGGATTGCTTCGCTGATGGGACTGTTACGGCGGTAGGGGAGAGCAGCAGCTACGGAAAATACTGTATCGTGGCGCATGAGGGCGGGTATTCCACCCTGTATGCCCACTGTAGCCGTATCACGGCTTCCTCCGGAAGCGCGGTGCGGCAGGGACAGAAGATCGCCGAGGTGGGGGAGACGGGCTTTGCCACAGGGCCTCATCTTCATTTTGAATTGCAGAAAGACGGCATTTACTTAAACCCCATCTACTATGTCTCCGCGCTGTGAAGGCCCCTTCCAAATCTCCGCCGGCTTCTGTCTGCTGACCGCCTGGTTCATGGCGGTGAACGGCTGGCGCATGACCGCTGTGGTCCTGGGGGCGGCGGTGGTCCATGAGCTGGGCCACTGGGCTGTTCTGAAGGCGTTGGGAGCCAGGATGCTAGAGCTGCGGATCGGCGTTCTGGGGGCGGTGCTGACAGTGGACAGCCGGGGGCTGTCCTATGGACAAGAGGTGGCAGCTACCCTGGCGGGTCCGGCGGCCAACCTGCTGAGTGCGGTGGTCCTGGCTGGAGCGGGTATGGAGACAGCGGCAGGGGCACATATCGTCCTTGGTATCTTCAACCTGCTGCCCATCCGGCCCCTGGACGGCGGACGGACACTGTATCTGGTGGCGTCGTGGCTGCTGGGGCCGGCAGCGGGGGAGGCGGTGGCCCGGTGGACCGGAGCGGTGGCGGCGGCAGCTCTGGCGATAGGGCTGAGCTGGCTGATGGTCCGAAGCGGCGGCAGCCTGTGGCTGCTGCCGGCGGCGATGGGAGCATGGACTGCAGCGGGCCGGGAATGTTTCGGAAAATGAACTTTTTTGTAAAATAGTGCTTGCAATGCAGGACGATCTGTGGTATCCTATTCAGGCTAAAAGGGTGGTCCTCTGCCGTGCACCGGCCAAAAGTTGCCGAAAGTGCGTGATTAGCGGCATGAACGCCTATACAATAGGAGGAAAACATCCATGGATCTCATTAAGGAACTCAACAAGGAAACCCTGCAGAACGAGGTAACCAACGTCAAAATTGGTGACACCGTCCGTGTCCACGTGAAGGTCAAGGAAGGCTCCCGCGAGCGTATTCAGGTCTTCGAGGGCACCGTGATTGCCAAGAAGCATGGCGGCATCGAGGAGACCATCACCGTCCGTCGTATCTCTTACGGCGTTGGCGTGGAGAAGGTGTTCCCCGTTCATTCTCCCTCCATCGACCACATCGAGGTCGTCCGCAACGGTAAGGTCCGTCGTGCCAAGCTGTACTATCTGCGCGGCCGCGTCGGCAAGGGCGCCAAGGTCAAGGAGAAGCTCTAAGAGAGACAAAAAGAGAGGCGCAAGCCTCTCTTTTTTGTTGCAAAAAATTCCCCTGCTCCCTTGTGGTCCGGGGATTTTTTTGTTATACTACTTTAGATTATGGTGGAAACCTATTGGCTGTGGAGGAATCAGCGATGACAGCGGAAAAGCGAGCAGAGCGGCCCGGACAGGAGGCCTATGAATGGGTCCAGACCCTGGTCTGTTCTGTTTTGGCCGTGGTGCTGGTGTTCACCTTTGCGGTCCGGGGATTCCGGGTGGACGGTCAGTCCATGCGGGAGACCCTGCAGGACGGAGATATGCTCCTGGTCCTGAACGACGGCCTCTGTGGCGACTATCAGCCGGGGGACATCGTGATCCTGCGGAAGGCCAGCTTCCGGGACGGCAAGCCCATTGTAAAGCGGGTCATCGCCCTGGAGGGCCAGACGGTGGACATCGACTTTGAGGAAGGCATCGTCTATGTGGACGGGGAGGCTTTGGAGGAGGATTACATCCGGGAGCTCACCTGGACGCCCGAGGGTCTGGACTTTCCCATCACCGTCCCGGAGGGACACATTTTTGTTCTGGGTGACAACCGCAATGCCAGCAGTGACAGCCGCCACCGGGAGCTGGGGCCCATTGATACCCGCATGCTCATGGGAAAAGCCGTTTTTCTGGCGGTCCCCGGCGTGACGGAGGAACTGGGAATGCGGAAGTGGAGTCGTGTGGGCCCTCTGAAATAAAGGAGAACAAGATGGAAGAAAACGAGAAAAAACAGCGGGAAAATGGGAAAGACTTCTATGAGTGGGTCCAGGCGCTGGTCTGCTCTGTGCTGGCTGTGGTGGTACTGTTCACCTTTGTGATCCGTCTGATCGGCGTGGACGGCCATTCCATGGTGCCCACGCTCCAGGACGGAGACCGTCTGATGGTGCTGAATTCCATGCTGTATGACGACTACAAATACGGCGATATCGTTGTCCTGCGGAAGGACACCTTTTTGGAGGAGCCCATCGTGAAGCGGGTCATCGCCACCGAGGGGCAGACAGTGGACATCGATTTTTCCTCCGGCAGTGTCTTTGTGGATGGGATGCTGCTGAAGGAGGATTATATCAACGAACTGACCTTCCTGGAGGAGGGAACGGAGTTCCCCCTGACGGTGCCCAAAGGCAGCGTCTTCGTCATGGGCGACAACCGGAACCATTCCAGTGACAGCCGGGACTCCCGGCTGGGCACCGTGGACGCCCGCTACGTCATCGGCAAGGCGGTGTTCCTGGCCTTCCCGGGATCGGACGCCTATACCGGGGAGCGCAGCTTCAAACGAATCGGAGTGATCGCATGAACATTCAATGGTATCCCGGTCACATGACCAAGACCCGGCGGATGATCGCCGACCAGATCAAGAACGTGGATGCGGTGTGCGAGATCCTGGACGCCCGCATCCCTGTTTCCAGCCGAAACCCGGATGTGGACGAGCTGACGGCGGGAAAGCCCCGGCTGGTGGTGCTGAACCGTGTGGACCAGGCGGACCCGGAGGCCACGAAGCAATGGGCGGCTTATTTCCGCGCCAAGGGATATGCCGTGCTGGAATCCGATGCCAAAGGCGGACAGGGCACGGCAAAATTCGCCGGTGCTGTCCGGGAGCTGCTGGCGGACAAGCTGAAGGCATACGCCGAAAAGGGCATGGCGGGCCGGGTGGTCCGGGTGATGATCCTTGGCATCCCCAACGTGGGCAAGTCCACCTTTATCAATAAGGTGGCGGGCCGCAAGACCGCCAAGACAGAGGACCGCCCCGGCGTCACCCGCTCCAAGCAGTGGGTGCCCATCGACAAGGGGCTGGAGCTGCTGGACACTCCAGGCATCCTGTGGCCAAAGTTCGAGGACCAGAGCGTGGGCCTGAATCTGGCCTATACCGGCGCGGTGAAGGACGACATTCTGGATACGGAGACCCTGGGCTGCCATCTGATGGCCTACCTGGGGGAGAAGTATCCCGACGCCCTGAAAACAGGCTACAAGCTGGCCGCCTTGCCGCAGCGGGAGGAGGAAGAAAACGACGTGGCCTGGGGCTACCGCCTGCTGGAAGCAACCGGCCGGAAGCGGGGCTTCCTGGTCTCCGGCGGCGAGGTGGATACGGAGCGCATGGCGAAGATTTTACTGGACGAGTTCCGGGCTGGCAAGCTGGGACGCTTTACACTGGAGCTTCCGGAGTAAGGAGAGATATTTATGAACTGCCCTGTCTGCGGAAAAGAGATGGAAAAGGGAAACATTATGAGCAGCAGCGGCGCGGGAATCTTTTTCATGCCAGCGGGGGAACCTTTGTTTCAAGGCCCACTTCTGGATGTCACTGACATTGAAGAACGGCACGGGATCGTGTTGGACGGACCCTATCTGACGAGGTTTCATACCCCATCAGTCCCGGCGAGAATTTGCCGGATATGCCGAAAAGTTGTTGTGGAATATTAAAGGAGGCAGCTCATGGGGCCTGGTATCCTGACGCGGTATTCCAAGCAGGTGCTTGGGGGTATTCTGGCTGTCTTTGCCATCATCGCGTCGGAGCTGCTGTATTTCCGGTTCCGAAGTCCGGTGGGCGGCGTGTCGCCCCATGAGACGGTGAATGATCTTTACGAATGGGAGTCTATGACGTTTCAGGCGGAGCAGGACGAATATTCCACAGATGTGGATACCATTCGCCTGTATTTCAGCAATGACGCGCCGGACGGTGTGGTGTGGTTGTCCTCACGACAGTCGACTTTTGCTTATGAGCTTGAGTATTTGAAGAATGGCGTATGGCATCAAATGCGCCCTGTGGTGAAAAGTCCCCGGTGGAGCGACACTGGTGATATTCCGAGAACCGACATCGTGAACTGGAACGGCGGTGAGATGACGCTGCACTGTGACATCGCTCACGATTATCCCACGCTTCTGCGGGGGGGGCGGTATCGGATCATCATACCGGACTGTGAGCATATAGAGCGTGCGCTTGCGGATCTGGCTGTGGAATTTGAGGTAAGATAAATGGACCTTTGGACATACGAGCATGAACAATGGAATCACGGCTTTGATGCCGTTTGCGGCGCGGATGAGGCGGGCGCGGGACCCCTGGCGGGGCCGGTGTACGCCGCTGCCGTCATCCTGCCCCGGGAGCTGGACATTCCCGGCCTGAACGACTCCAAGAAGCTGACGGAGAAAAAGCGGGAGGCTCTGTTTGAGATCATCACCGCCCAGGCTGTGGCATACAGCGTTGCCCGGGTGGAGGCGGCGGAGATCGACCAGATGGACATTCTCAACGCCCGGATGCTGGCCATGCAGCGGGCTATTGACGGTCTCTCGGTGAAGCCGGATATGGCCCTCATCGACGGCAACCGGGACCACGGCAGCATCCACGCCGTCACAACGCCCCACACTACCATCGTGGGCGGCGACGGGAAAAGCGCATCCATCGCCGCGGCGTCCATTCTGGCCAAGGTCAGCCGGGACCGCTACGTGTCAGGCGAACTGAACGACCAGTACCCCCAGTACCAGTTTGCCAAGCACAAGGGCTACGGTACAAAGTTACATTACCAGATGCTGGACCAATACGGCCCCTGCCCCCAGCATCGTGTTACATTCCTGAAAAAGTGGGAGGCACGGCGGTCATGAGCACCACCAGAAGCGCCGGGAATCGGGGCGAGGCGGAGGTGGCCCGCTATCTGCGGAAGAAGGGCTATATCCTCCTTGCCAGCCAGTGGCGTTGCCGCTTCGGAGAGCTGGACCTGGTGGCACGGGACAGGCGGGGTACCGTCTGCTTTGTGGAGGTCAAGCTGCGAAGCGCCGGGGCCATCGGTCTGCCGAGGGAGTTCGTGGACGCCCGGAAGCAGGAACGACTGCGGACCACCGCGTCCGCCTATCTCAGCTCCCATGATCTGGACGCCCCCGCCCGGTTCGATGTGGCGGAGGTCTATGCGGAAAACGATGGCGCCCTCCGGGTGGAATACCTGGAAAACGCCTTTGAATAGAGAATCTTCCTTTGAAAGTGAGGAAATAACAATGAAGTATTACAGCACACGGGACAAGGACGTCCGCATGGAATCCGCGGAGGCCATCAAGATGGGTCTGAGCCGGGACGGTGGCCTGCTGACGCCGGAATCCATCCCCCAGATCGACGAGGCCTTTCTGAACAGCCTGGTGAACGCCCGGTATCAGGAGCGGGCCGCCAAGGTCATGGGTCTGTACCTGACCGACTACACCTATGAGGAACTGCTGGGCTTCGCGGAGAACGCCTACGGCCCCGACAAATTCGATACCGATGCCGTGGCCCCCGTTCGCAAGGTGGATGACACCACCCACTGTCTGGAGCTGTGGCACGGCCCCACCAGCGCCTTCAAGGACATGGCGTTGCAGATGCTGCCCCAGCTGTTGTCCGCCGCTCTCCGCAAGACCGGGGAGGACAAGACCGTCTGCATCCTGGTGGCTACCTCCGGCGACACCGGCAAGGCCGCCATGGAGGGCTTTGCCGACGTGCCTCAGACCCGCATCATGGTGTTCTATCCCAAGGACGGTGTGTCCAAGGTCCAGGAGACCCAGATGGTCACCCAGGACGGCGCCAACGTGGGCGTCTGTGCCGTGGTGGGCAACTTCGATGACGCCCAGGCTGGCGTGAAGCGCATTTTCTCCGACGAGCAGATGCGGGCCACTCTGGCGGACCGGGGCTTCTTCCTGTCCTCCGCCAACTCCATCAACTGGGGCCGCATCCTGCCCCAGGTGGTGTACTACATCTCCGCCTACTGCGACCTGGTCCGGGACGGCCAGATCAAGATGGGCGACAAGGTGAATTTCTGCGTCCCCACCGGCAACTTTGGCGATATCCTGGCGGCTTACTATGCGGGGCGCATGGGCCTGCCCGTGGGCAAGCTGATCTGCGCCTCCAACCGCAATGACGTGCTGACGGACTTCCTGCGCACTGGTATTTATGACCGCAACCGGCCCTTCCACACCACCATGAGCCCCTCCATGGACATCCTGGTGTCCAGCAATCTGGAGCGGCTGCTGTTCGACCTCTCCGGTGAGAACGACGAGGAGGTGAGAGGTTACATGACGGCCCTCAGCAAGGACGGAAAGTACGAGGTTTCCGACGATATCAAGGCGGCGGTGAAGGAGCAGTACTGGGGCGGATTCTGCGACGAGGACGGCACCGCCGCCACCATCGCGGAGTATTACAAGGAGAAGGGGTATCTCATCGATACCCATACCGCCGTGGCGGCCAACGTCATGGAGCAGTACCGGAAGGCCACCGGCGACGAGACCGTGACGGTGTTCGTCTCCACTGCCTCTCCTTACAAGTTCTGCAACCATGTGCTCACTGCCATCGGGGAGACTCCGGCGGGCGACGGCGTGGAGCTGCTGGACCAGCTCAACAGCGTGTCCGGCGTCACCGTGCCCCGGCGGCTGGCGGCTCTGAAGGGCAAGGCCCGCCGCTTCGACCTGACTGCTGAGAAGCAGGACATGGACAACGTGGTGTTGGACTTCCTGAAGTAAACGGGCAGTCTAAAGGAGGGCTCTCATGAAACTGCGGAACCGTGACCGCTTTCTTCTGGACACGCCCTACGACTGCCAGACGGTTCTGGGAACGCTCCGGGCCTGCACCGCCACCCGGCAGGCGGGCGGCGGAAGGGGAGAGGCCTGCTTCTATGGAGACATTCCCTTTGGCGGCTCGGAATTTGAATTGCGGCCTGTCTGTTATGGGCGCAACTCCTGGCTGCCGATTCTGAAGTGCTCCATTGCTCCGGCGGAGACGGGCAGCGTCCTGATCGTGGATGCCCGGTGCTGGTGGTTTACCCGGGTTTTCATGACCGTCCGGTATGGCTTCCTGGTATTCTTCACCCCAATTACGCTGCTTGGAGGATTGCTGGACGGTTTTTCCTGGGTCATGCTGGCGGTGCCCGTCATGTGGGTCTAGGGCTTTGCCTTATCCTATCTTAGCTTCTGGCGGCCTATGAACAGAGCGAAACGAGACCTTTGACGGGTCCTGAACGGAGAGCTCCTGGAGGCACCGAAAGATACCAAATAAACCAACGAAAAGGAGGGGAGCTTATGGCCCTCTATGCCATCGGGGACCTGCACCTCTCCCTGTCGGTGAATAAATCCATGGAGGTGTTCGGCCCCGCCTGGGAGAACTATCACGCCCGCATCGAGGAGGCCCTGGGGGTCCTGACGGAGGACGATACCCTGATTCTGGCGGGAGATACCTCCTGGGGCATGAACCTGCAGGAGGCGGAGGCGGACTTCCGCTTTCTGGACCGGTTTCCCGGTAAAAAGTACCTCATCAAGGGCAACCACGACTACTGGTGGGTGACGGCGGCCAAGTTCCGGCGCTTCTGTGAGGAAACGGGCATCCGCAGTCTGGACCTGCTCCACAACAACTGCGTGTTTTACGGGGACTATGCCCTTTGCGGCACCCGGGGCTGGTTTCTGGAGGAGGAGCAGAAGCCCCACAACGCCAAGGTGCTGGCCAGGGAGATCGGACGGCTGGAGACCTCTTTGCGGGCGGCGGGGGAGAAGCCCATCCTGTGCTTCCTCCATTATCCGCCCATCTACCAGGGCTATCAGTGCCCGGAGATCCTGGCGGTTCTGGAGAAGTACCATGTCCAGCAGTGCTGTTACGGCCACCTCCACGGCCCCACCATCCGCCGCAGACTGGAGGGAAAGCGGGGAGAAACGGAATTTTCCCTGATCTCCGCCGACTATCTTGGATTTGTTCCAAAAAAAATTTGCGAATAACAGAAAAAAGACTGGATTTTTCAAGATTTTTCTGTTAAAATATCTATTCGCATCGGCGTGTAGCCAATGATGAACGGAGGAATAAACAAAATGAGTTTGAAAAGCTGTGAAAAAGTTGAAAAGAGCCAGGTCGTTCTGACCATCGAGGTCGGTTCTGCCGAGTTTGAGGCTGCCATCGAAAAGGCATATCAGAAGATGCGCAAGAAGATCAATGTCCCGGGCTTCCGTCCCGGCAAGGCCCCCCGCAAGATCATCGAGGGCATGTACGGCGCAGAGGTGTTTTTCGAGGAGGCCATCAATATTGCGTTCCCCGAGGCCTATGAGGCTGCTGTGAAGGAGAAGGAGCTGCAGGTCGTGGGCTATCCCACCGTGGAGATGGTGGGCGAGTGCACCAAGGAAGGCTTCACCTTCAAGGCCACCACTCCCGTGTATCCCGAGGTCACCCTGGGCGAGTACAAGGGCCTGACCGCTGAGAAGGAAGAAGTGAAGGTCGGCGCTGCCGATGTCAACGAGCGTCTGAAGCTGCTGCAGGACCGCAACACCCGTCTGGTGTCTGTGGACCGCGAGGCCAAGGAGGGCGATACCGCTGTCATCGATTTCGAGGGCTTCCTGAACGGCGAGCCTTTCGACGGCGGCAAGGGCGAGGGCCACAATCTGGAGCTGGGCTCTCACAGCTTTGTCCCCGGCTTTGAGGAGCAGGTGGTCGGCATGAAGGCCGGCGAGGAGAAGGACCTGGACATCACCTTCCCCGAGGATTATCACGCCGACCTGGCCGGCAAGGCTGTCGTGTTCAAGGTCAAAGTCAACGAAGTCAAGGCCAAGGAAGTTCCCGAGCTGGACGACGAGTTCGCCAAGGATGTGTCCGAGTTTGATACCCTGAAGGACCTGAAGGCTGACCTGAAGAAGCAGATCACCGAGGAGCGCCAGAAGGATGCCGACCGCGCCTTCGAGGACGCCGTTATGGAGCAGGCTGCCGCCAACATCACCGCTGAGATCCCCGACGCCATGGTGGAGAACCAGTGCCGCCAGTTCCTGGACAACTTCAAGATGCAGATCGCCCAGCAGGGCATTCCCTATGACCAGTACATGCAGATCACCGGCATGGACGAGGCCAAGCTGCTGGAGGATGCCAAGGAGCCCGCTCTGCGTCAGGTGAAGATGGACCTGACCGTGGCTGCCATCATCAAGGCTGAGAACCTGGAGGCCACCGATGAGGAGGTCGAGGCCGAGTACAAGAAGCTGGCTGAACAGTACAACATGGACATCGAGATGGTCAAGAAGTATCTGCCCGCTGAGCAGGTGAAGGACCAGCTGGTGAGCCAGAAGGCCGTGGCCGTTGTGGTTGACAGCGCCAATGTGGTGGTGAAGAAGGCTCCCGCCAAGAAGACCACCAAGAAGACCACCAAGAAGGCTGAGGGCGAGACCGCTGAGGCCGAGGTGGAGGCCACCGAGACTGAGGCAGAGAAGGACGCCGAATAAGCACGAATCTTTTCCGCAGTACATTTTACAGATTCGACACATTCTCTCATGGTGCCTGTGGTATCATGAGAGAATGGTTTATTAGGCATCTCTCGAAGCATCGGAGAGCACAAAAGATCGGAGGTTTTCCAAATGAGTTTAGTCCCTTATGTTGTGGAGCAGACCAGCCGCGGCGAGCGTTCCTATGACATTTTCTCCCGCCTGCTGAATGACCGCATTATTTTCCTGGGCGAGGAGGTCAACGCCACCACCGCCAGCCTGGTGGTGGCCCAGCTGCTGTACCTGGAGGCCCAGGACCCCGACAAGGACATCCAGCTGTATATCAACAGCCCCGGCGGCTCCGTCACCGACGGCATGGCCATCTATGACACCATGCAGTACGTCAAGTGCGATGTGTCCACCATCTGCGTGGGCATGGCCGCCAGCATGGGCGCCTTCCTGCTGTCCTCCGGCGCCAAGGGCAAGCGCATCGCCCTGCCC
>CAYWYW010000041.1:0-17965 GCA_964462715.1 uncultured Oscillibacter sp. | reverse complement strand
GTGACGGCAGTGACGGGAATGACGGCAAAACCGAGACAGCGCCAGTGGCAAATTTTCTGTCACAGCCGTCACAGCTGTCACAGGGGCCGTGTTCGGCGCTGTGAGGCCGTATGCGGGGAGTTTACTGGATGGACGGGCGTGTGTCCCCAAGGGGTCACTCCGCCCACGTTGGCCCAGAATTGGAGGTGTATTCGGAGCTAAGTGGTTACAGGAGATACGACGGGGGTGCGTTGCGGGAAAACGCTCTCCTTTAGGAGAGGCAAGCATCGCGTCCGGCTATACGCCGCCCGCACTCGCCGGGGCGATGCCCCCGCATCCCCAACCCCTAAAGGGGTGTAGAAACGGAGGTTTTATGAAGAAGAAAAAAGAAGCCATTATCACCGCACGGATGACCTTGGCGGACAAAGAGCGAATCCAAAAGAAAGCGGAACAGGCTGGGATGACCGTCACCGATTACCTGACCACCTGTGCCCTGGGCAAGGACATCATCCGGGTGGAAGGAATGGATGAAATACTGATGGAACTGAAAGCCCAAGGTCGGAACCTGAACCAACTCACCACCCTGGCAAATATGGGAAAGCTGACGGTCCTGCGAGGCGATGATCTGGCGGATGGATACGCCGCCATCTGTGAACAGCTTCGGCACATCCTGCGGGAGGTGACCTGATGGCGACCTTTACCGCAATCAAGAGCCGGGGAAAAGGCAGCGGTGCCATGGGTGGTGTGATGCAGTATGTTCAGCAAAAAAAGAAAACGCTGTGGGAGGGTCAGCAGTTGGTGACAGGATATAACTGCACCTCCAGAACCGCATACCTGGAGATGCAGATGACGAAGCAGCGGTTCCACAAAACAGACGGGCGGCAGTATTACCACTTCGTCCAGTCCTTCCCGGAGCAAGATCACCTGACTCCACAAGAGGCCCACGCCATCGGATTGGAGTTTGCCCAAAAGCAGTTCCCGGACTTTGAAGTGATAGTAGCCACTCATGTGGACACGGATAACCTGCACAATCATCTGGTGGTGAACAGCGTCAGCTACAAGACCGGGATGAAACTTCATCAAAATGCCGCCGACTTGCAGCAACACCGCCAGGTCAACGATATGATTTGCCAAGCCCACGGGCTGAACATTTTGCCTCCGGCACCAAAGCAGGTCAGGCAAAAGAGAATGTCCTCCAGCGAGTATCGTGCGGCAGCCCGCGGTCAGAGCTGGAAGTTCCGGCTTATGAATACCATCGACGAGTGTATGCGCTACGCCTGGACGAAGGAAGATTTCATCTCCCTGATGGAGGTCGAGGGCTACCAAGTTCGATGGACGGACAGTAGAAAAGCCATCACCTACACCACGCCGGACGGTCTGAAATGCCGGGATGACCGTCTGCACGACGAAAAATATTTGAAGGAGGCCATGGAACGTGAATTCAGAATCCGAGCGGAAATTATCCTTGGCGGAATTGAAACAGCTGAACATGAAGCAGGAACAGCCAGCCCAGGAAGCGCATCCGACGCGGGAGGACTGGGACGAGTTGATGGAGAGATTGTCGGAAATTTCCCGGAAGATGGAGCAGTTGAACAACAGATTCTATCTGAGTCAAATACAGAAGCAGAGCAAAGAGATATTGGATATTCTATGGGCGATGAACCGGAGGCAGGAACAGGCTGGGAGGAAGAAAGAGCGGCGCTTCTCTCTTCCCAGATTCTATCTGCCGGAGATCGAATGGCGGCTGGTGGCTGTGGCGGCCATGATGCTGGGCGGGTTGTTCATGACCTGGTGGTTCTTGCTAAGAGGGTAGAGGATATGCAGCAACCGGAACCTGTCAGCATCCCCAGTGGACACATTGATAAGAAACGGTGGAAGGAGCTGCAACGGAAACGCCTTGCCGCGGGACACAATCCCGATGACCATGTGGACGATCCTGTCTGGCAACAGAAAATGTGAGGAGAACGATGAAAGATTCAAAAGAACGTCTCGGCAGCGTTATATATACGTACTCAGGCACCGACCAGGAATTCGATGAGTTTCTGAAAATGATGATCCACGACTACCTTGCTGTGGATCATCCATACAGTGAACAGCCCCATGATTGTTGATTTCGCAGAATCTGCTTTTCTCAATTTCTTTTCGTGGCTATTTCAAATCTCATGTGCTATGGTGTGTCGTGCCAAACGGCACACCATAGCGGAAAGGAGGCCCCATGAAAGTCTGGCTTTACTACCGTCTGTCCCGTGATGAGGATGATGAACTGAATTCCCTGACCAACCAGCGGAAGATCATATACGATTATGCGGTCTCCCAGGGACATGAGATCGTGGGAGAATCCTTCGATGACAACGTCAGCGGAATGCACTTCAACCGGGTAGGCATCGACAAAATTTATGACGTTGTGGAACAGGGCCGCATCGACGCCATCATCGTGAAGGACCTCTCCCGGTTAGGCCGTCACCGCACCCAGACTGCCCTGTTCATCGACTACCTGCGGGAACACGACGTCCGGGTCCTGTCCGCCACGGAGAACATCGACACCTTCAACGAAAACGATGACCTCATCATCGGTTTCAAGGGACTGGTCAACGACTTCTATGCCCGCGACGGCAGCCGGCGTGTCCGGACTGGCTACCGTCAAAAGCAGAAAGAGGGTATCGTCATCACGCCGCCCTTCGGGTACTTCAAGGACAAGAATACGAAGCAGGTCGTTGTTGTGGAAGAGGCCGCTGAGACTGTCCGGTACATCTTCTCTCTGTATTTATCCGGCCATGGCATGAAAGCCATCGCACGGCAATTAAACGATGAAAGGCGCAAGACACCAGCCCAGATACAGTTAGAGCTACTGCGAAAGCGTCAGCCCCATACCCGCGACCACATCCGCAAGAAGAATATCTGGGATTCCACGATGGTCTCTCGCATTTTACAGGATGAGATCTACACCGGCACACTGATCTGCCACAAGAGTGAGCGGAACAAGATCAACAAGACCTTTCGATTTACGGAGCCGGAGGAGCAGTTCCGCCATGAGGACTTCCTCCCTGCCATCGTCACGAAAGAAATGTGGCGGGAGGTACAAAACCTGATCGCCCAGCGCAAAGCCGCCCGTGTCCGTGCCGGGAGTGGGCACCCTGTCCTGCGTTACAGTGGATTGCTCCGCTGCAGTGACTGCGGAAGAACCTTTGTCGGAAAGCGCATCAAGCTGAAAAGTGGGGAACGGGTGGAGTACATCTGCGACACATACCTCCGTTACGGAAAAGAGCACTGCTCCTCCCATGTCATCCGGGAGGAGCTTCTGGACCAACTCATCACGGAGGAACTGCGCTCTGCCAAGCGATTGTACCAGCATAACTGGGACCGCCTGCAGACAGTCATCGACCGCTGGATACCGCAGCAGCCTTCCGTTGAAAAGAAGCGCAAAAGCCTGCTTGCGCAGGTTGATACTCTGGAAGAAGAAATGGAGGTCATCCTGATGGAACGCATTCGGGACAAAGCAAACGTGGAACGCTATGACCGCATGATCCAAAAGCGGGAAGCGGAGATCGCATCCATCAAAAGGCAGCTCGCGGAGTTGGAGAGTCTGGAAGATACGCTGAAAACCAGGCAGGCGGAGTTGAAGCGGGACATCCGCATGATGGACGATATTCTGGCGGAGGGTAATATCTCTGAATCCAACCTGCGGCTCCTGGTGGAGAAAATCTACATCTCGGAGCACGATGGAAAACTGGACGTAGACATTCACCTGAAGGCTCCCTTCCGGACACATGTTGATTTCTATGAAAAAGGCGAAGTCGTGGAGTCTGGTGCATCCTTGCTGTACGACTTTGACCGGCTGGGTTCCTTCTTCGAAGGAGACTCTTGGGAGGACGATAGGCAGGAGACCAACGCATGAGGGCATGGTTATACTACCGGCTTTCCAATGACGATGATCCCGAGCAAAACGCTCTGGTGAACCAACGTAATATCTGCCGGGGCTTCGCGGCCGCACAGGGATATACCATCGTTGGAGAGGCCGCCGATGACAACATCAGCGGCATGACATTCCAGAGGCCGGGGCTCAGGCGGCTGTCCGAAGCGGCGGAGAGCGGTGGATTTGATGCTGTAATCGTCAAGGATATGTCCCGTTTGGGGCGTCACAAAACGCAGACTTCCCTGTTCATCGACTTTCTGCGGGAACACAATATCCGCGTCCTGTCCGTTACGGAAGGGCTGGATACATTTCGGGAGTCCGATGACTTAGTGATTGGTGTCCGCGGTTTGATGAATGACTACTATGCCAAGGATATTGGCAAGAAAATTCGGGCCGGATATCGACAGAAGCAAAAGGAGGGATTGATTGTCATCCCTCCTTTTGGCTACCGGAAAGATAAGAACACCGACGAGATCCTGATAATCCCCGAAGCGGCTGATACGGTGCGGCGGATCTTCCAACTATTCCTTGACGGAATGACGCTTATGCCCATCTCCCGAATTCTAAATCAGGAGACGCGCAAAACACCGGCGCAGCTCCAAATGGAACTCTACGGCAAGAAGAAACCGGATATCCGTCAGTTCCTCTGGTCGTACACCAGCGTCAAGAATATTCTCCAGGATGAAAGCTATGTTGGCATCCTCTATAACCACCAGAACGAAGTGCGGGATGGGAAACGGGTTCGGAAGATTCCTGAAGAAGAGTGGATCCGTCACGAGAATGTATACCCGCCCATCATTTCCAGAGAAGATTGGGAGCAGGCACAGGCGCTGCTCCAGAAACAGAGCCGCAAACGGATAAAAAGCAATGCGCCCTGCCATCGGTATGCAGGGCTTCTAGCCTGTGGGGATTGCGGGGCGCCGTTCGTTGCCATCAACCGGTATTGGAATGGGAACCGCAGAGTGGAGTACATCTGCAAAACCTATATGCGCCACGGGAAGGATGCCTGTGCCTCTCACCGTATTCGTGAAGAGGTTTTGGATCAAATGGCACACGAGAAGCTCACTTGCATCCATGATACCGCTATTCAAGAACTCGCCGAAATCAAACAACTGCAAAAACGCCGCGCACTGAAGGAACCAGTCCTCAATGCACGGCGTTTGAAGCTGGAGAAGCGGTTGCGGAAGTTGGACATGGAGATTGATGGTATTTTAATGGAGAGAATCAGCGGAATTTAATAATATGGTAATGTCTGAATAAACTCTTTTTCTATCGAGACATAGTGCGCCCAATATATTAGGGAAAACATGTCACATGTTAACACTTGACTTCTCCTTTCTTCCCTCAAACATTAAGGTGTTAGTATTCCATGATTTCGCAAACTTCTTCAACTTTACTTAAGTCCGAAATCATCCGGTTAAATACCTGTTGGGCACTATAAACCAAATACCTGGCATAATGGGTGGATGTGACAACGGTCCAGCGAGTTCCTTCAAGTTCGTCTGCGGCCCTGATAGCAGCTTCCTCTCCGGCAACTTCTGTTTCACCACACGAATGAGCCATTAGCACTTCGCTGCAGTGAGAAAAGGCATTGTCCATTGATCCTAGAAGTTCTTCAAAATCATCATGAGAAACAATCATATCTAAAGACGAAAATGCTCGTACTCGCCCAAAAGTTCTTCCTTTAACATAGTTCTTAATTTTTGTAACTGCCTGTTCTGACAGACCTAATTCATCAGTAGCAACAGGCGATCTATTTCTGTCATTGGTCAAACCCAACAACCAGTCGGTTGACACGCAGAAATGTTGTGCTATTACGGCGAGCGCACCGATATCAGGACGAATCTGGCCGCTTACATAAAGACTTACTGTTTGCCGCTGAACCCCAAGTATGTCCGCCAGTTCCTGCTGCGTAATACCATTCTCGGTCAAAAGTTGTTTGAGTCGATCAGGAAACTTCAAATCTATAAATGCTGATCCCCTTTTGCGTGTCATGGCTACCTCCTTGTTGGCAATTATTAATTGCTTTTAATTATAATGAGCAATTTTTAATTGTCAATATGTCTTAAAACATTTTCTGGCCGCAGTGAAGCGCCTAAAATAAAATTCACAAATAGCGAATTTTTACATTGACATGCAGATGATTATTTGTTAGTATGATGTTGCAGCGAAAAGCAGAATCCCTTCTGCTGGTCACCTCCCCTCAACTGGAGTATATTTGTACTCGAGGAACACCTTTGTGGTGTTCTACCCTACGGGGCGGCACACGGCCCGACCGACCGATGTGCCGTGCCCCGCCTGGCCCAGCTGGGAGCCTGGGCCAGGCCCCAAATGAATTAGATGGGTTGTCCTGTATGCACCAACTCTTTCCTGGGAGGAAGCCACATTACAAAAATCCAAGTGGTTTCAGAAAGGGTTTGTCTATGAAGAAAAACGAATCGCTGTTCATGCAGGATAGTCCCGGCACCTCGCCTACACCCCGGAAATCTCACCGTTTCAAATTCCATTGGCGCAAAACAGTCTTCCAGTTTGCGTTCAAAGGCCTTGAGGTTTTGCTGATGATTCTCCAGATTTTTCAGTGCCTTTGTGAGATGTTCAAGAAGTAAGGCGAGATGGTGCAGCAAACGGGAAGCCCATCTAATTTTTATTATTTAGGCCATGTGCCATTATATAAATTTTTCAAGAGAGAGGTGATTAAAGTGATTGGTGATGTATTGAAGCGAACCCGAGCGATTTATGGCTATAGAGCAAACGAGATGTGTACAATGCTTGGGATCTCTGCTAGTTACCTCTCCGAAATTGAAAACAACAAGAAAAAACCTTCTTTGGAAATACTTGAGAAATACGCGGAAATATATGGCATTCGACTATCTTCCCTGATACTGCTTTCTGAAAATATCGATGAAGCAGAGCAAACAGGAAAAGGGCCTGCTATGATTCGAAACATGATGATGCATTTAATACAGGGAATGTCCAAGTCTGTGGGAGATCCTGATGAAACAACTTCCCAAGAAGTATGATATAACACAATGCGCACTGTATAAGTGTCGTAATAAGCGTCGGCTGGAACATTTGCTTCAACTCGAGCCAGGTGGTCTAAAGCGGATTGATGAGATTATCGGATATCATTCTTTTCAAATTGATAAGAAGAACTCCTCCGAAAAGCGAAAGATAATGGCTCCAGACCGAACTTTAAAACTAGTACAAAAACGTATATTGTCTCTGCTTCAGCGGGTCATTCGTCCTGAGTGGTTGATATCTGGAGAAAAAGGAAAGTGCTATATCGATAATGGGAAAGCACATCTATCCGGGCGTTATACTTTGACTGTAGACATCAAGAAATTCTATGACAACTGCACTCGAGATTCAGTGTATCAGTTCTTTGCCAAGATGCTGAAAACTTCTTCAGATGTTGCAGAGGTTTTAACCAATATCGTCACATATGACTCTAGCATTCCAACAGGTTGTCCTACCAGCCAGATTATTGCATTTTATGCATATTATGATATGTTCGAGGAAATCCACGCGGTTGCCCAGCATTTTGGTTGCACCTTCACGTTGTATGTCGATGACATGACATTCTCTAGCCCGAGTCCAATATCTCCTCAAAAGCTAACTCGAGCTATTGATATCGTTCTTAGGAAATATGGCCATAGGCCCAAATATCCTAAGGTGAAATACTATTCTCCGGACGATTATAAACTAATAACCGGAACAGTAGTTACGCCCAAGCAAACACTCGTGGCCCCAAACGGCTTGCAAAAGAAAATTTATGATTCCTTTCAAGAAGTAAAACCAGCTTTAGATAAGCTGGTTTGCTCTACTGATGAAGCAACTCGTATTGCGTCTCTCAAAGGGCAAATACAGGCTGCCAGAAATATTGAGGTGGAGAAATTTCCAGAAATTCTACGACTTACAAATGAAATTAATTTGCCTGAACAAGTCGACTCAGCGAAGCAGAAACGGAAAAAGAGGATCTCCCTTGGCAGCAACAAGAAGATTCCCTTCTCATCGAAATTACTAAAAAAACAGAACAACACGTGATTTTGATCTCGCCTTACGAGAACAGTTTTCATGTGTTGTTCTGCTTTTTGCTATAATGACAATCTATTCTTGTCTTGCGTTTTGACCAAAAAATCAGGAATGCTATTTTTGCTGTTTGTAGCCAACAGCGAGTTTGCGGACGATGCGTAGTTGTCCGCACTTTTTCTGCCCAAAAACTAGCCTGCTTTTCCTGCACTAGAGTCGAAAGGAAATCACAAATTCACGGTTTATTCACCTGCTTATAAATCTGTGTGTAACCATATAGCATTGTAATTCTTCGGACCAATTGGGTCGCAAGAAACCCGCATTTACACAGACCTGCCCTATCTGTTCTTTTGCACGAGTTCTATTCATACTGAGTGTTAACAAAATTTGCGTAGGCTTTCTACTGATGAATTCACCCTCGGCGGCCAAGGTTTGGAGCAAGTTAATGTCCGAAATTATTAATATACGCTGTACAAAGTCTGAGAAGCCAATTACTCCTCGGATATTTAGATGTACCTTCTGGCCTAAGGTGGGTGGAATTACAGCAGGAACTTCTGTGACATCTAAGTCGGTTAATGTAGCGACAGATGAATATGCATTGTACGCATCAACCACACGCTGAGAAGCAATGCAATTCCCGTGCATAAAACAATTGCGCGCTTCTTTAAAGTATCTATACATAAGCATATAATTGTCTAATTTAGAAAAATCTAATCTGGATGCATTTTTGTATGTGTCAAAGAAGGCGTTTGTAAGTAAAAGTGACCGTTTAGAATTGGTTACATAGTATGAAGTGAACTTTGCAGACAACTCTGTATATTCGAGGAACTTTATGAATGTATCTTTTCTATATCCTTTTCCTTCAAATCTTTCAAAAAAGATGCTTTGAACCCATCCTTCATGTATGGCAAATAGATTATTCAAAAGCAACCATGCAAGTTGCTCTTCTTGTTCCGCCCACGGGGTGTTAAGAAACGCTTCTCGATACCCTGTGCCATGGACATTATCGTCTGGATCAATAAGTGATTTAAAATAAGTATCGTCTGCATTCGTATTTTCTGTAGCCATCTGCGTCACAGCATTCCTTGTATATAGCATACTAGCGCGTAATGGATGTACGAGATTAAATTGCTCCGTAATATTATTCAGTGCATCCTCGGTTGCTTTGAAAAACACTCTTGCCATATAGTGATACCTCCAATACAGGTTTCTTTAATTATTGTAATGCATAACTACACCATAAGCTAGCATGTTTATCAAAAGTTCGCAATTTAATCTGAACAAAAAAAGACAGCATCCTTTCTAAAATGCTGTCTTGGTACGCCCGAGGGGACTTGAACCCCTAATCCGTAAGGAGGTAGAACCTAAATCTACTGCGTTTGCCAATTTCGCCACGGGCGCATATTAAATTTTGAGGGGCATACAGCTCTGGGGCGGAACGGCAAAACCTTTACTGAGGTGACAGCACCTAAATCCGTCGAGTCTACCAATTCCACCACGCCCGCAAATATGAGCGGCAGGGCTTCCTGTCGCAATTTTATTGCCCTCTGTTTTTACACGGCGAGGGAACCGAGGCGGAGCGTAACGCTTGATCCGCGTTTATAAAAACAGGACAAGCCTGCTTTTACTAAAGAATAAATGTGGCGAATGATGAACCTAAAAACCTTCACTGAGGTGACATCACCTAAATCCTCCGAGTCTACCAATTCCACCATACCCGCATATATGAACGACAGAGCTTATCTGTCGCTTTTTATTCACTAAAAACCTTCTCTGAGGTGACAGCACCTAAATCTCGCATGTCTACCAATTCCATCACAGGCGCGTATTCAGTGATTTGGGACAAGCATATGGCACCGAAGCACCAAGACCGCCGCATCTGTACATGAAATGAAGTATAACACAACTTCCCACCTTGAACAATAGGAAAATCTGCGGTACAATAATTTTATCTGAAACCAATGAAATGAGGACTGGTCCCATGCTGACACCCCGCGTCGCCGCGATCCACGATATGTCCGGCTTCGGCCGCTGCTCCCTGACGGTCGCCATCCCCATTCTGTCCGCCATGGGCCTGCAGTGCTGCCCCCTGCCCACCGCCTTCCTCTCCACCCACACCGGCGGATTTGAGGGCTTCACCTTTCTGGACATGACCGACGAAATCCCCAAGGTCGCCCGACACTGGAAGTCCCTGGGCCTGGACTTCCGGGCCGTTTACAGTGGATTCCTGGGAAGCGAGCGCCAGATCGGCATGGTGGCGGACTTTATCCGGGACTTCCGGCGCCCGGACACCATCGTCGTGGTAGACCCGGTCATGGGCGACCACGGGGATATCTACCAGACCTACACCCCCGCCATGTGCGAGGGCACCGCCCGCCTGGCCCGCCAGGCCGACGTCATCACTCCCAATCTGACGGAGGCCGCTCTGCTGCTTGGCATCCCCTATGGAGACCTGCCGCCGGACGAAGCCGGCTGCCGGGAGATCGTGAATCGGCTGAGCCTGGAGGGACGGCGCTCCGTGGTGCTGACCGGAGCCTCCTGCGAGCCGGAGCTGACCGGGGCTATGTGCTTTGACGCCAAAACCGGGCGGACCGAAGCGGTCCAGACCCGGCGGGTGCCCCAGGAGTTCCACGGCACCGGCGACGTGTTCACCAGCGTCCTGACCGGCGCGCTTGTACAAGGTGCCTCCCTGCCGGAGGCCGCCCGCCGGGCGGTGGACTTTGTCCGTGCCTGCGCCGAGCGGACCGCCGCGGAAGCGCTTCCCATGCGGGAGGGCGTGGATTTTGAGCCGCTGCTGGGGCTGCTGACTCCTCCTGTGGAAACTTAAGTAAAAGACCGCGGTACTCCGCGGTCTTTTTTTCAAAATTCTCTTGACTTTCCACCTGGTGGAAGGCTTATGCTGACAACATCAAACCGACACGCCCCTCCGGGGGGCGGGAAAGGAACGCTTATGAAACTTTGGAAACGCGGAAGCGCCCTGCTGCTGGCGCTGGTCCTGACCCTGAGCCTGTCGGTCTCCGCTATGGCGGAAGAGGCGGCGCCCTCCCTGGAGGAGACCGCCCAAGCTGCCGCCCAGGGGGCCCAGACCTATGGCGGCGCCGACAGTGTCCAGTACGCCCTGTGGCAGGAGGGCAAGGTGGTTCTCACCGGCAGCTGCGGCAATTACTCCCGGACGGAGAACCGGCCCCTGACAGACGATATTCTCTACGGCATCGGCTCCGTCAGCAAAATCTACACCACCGTGGCGGTGATGCAGCTGGCAGAGGTGGGGCGGGTATCCCTGGACGCTCCGGTGACCCGGTATCTGAAAGACTTCAAGATGGCGGACCCCCGGTACAAGCAGATCACCGTGCGGATGCTGCTGAACCACTCCTCCGGGCTCATGGGCTCCCACTATGAAAACGCTATGCTGTTCGGCGACGATGATCCCGTGGCCGCCGACAGTCTGCTGGAGCAACTCTCCACCCAGCGGCTGAAGGCCGCCCCCGGTGCGTACAGCGTCTACTGCAACGACGGCTTCACCCTGGCGGAGTTGGTGGTGGAGGCTGTCACCGGCATGGAGTTCATGGACTACGTGCGCTCCCGCATCTTAAAGCCCGCGGGTCTGGAAAACACCTTCGCCCCCGGCGATGACTTTGACACCGGACGGCTGGCAAAGACCTATCATGGCGCGGACCCCCGGCCCCTGCCCCAGGACTGCCTGAACCTGGTGGGCACCGGCGGCATCTATGCCACCGCCAGTGATCTGGCCACCTTCGGCGGCGCCCTGACCGGGACGAAGCTGCTGCGGCAGTCCTCCCTGAAGGCCATGGCGGCGCCGGAGTATGCCCGGGGCATCTGGCCCGACACGGACGCCCCTGATGCCCTGAGCTACGGTCTGGGCTGGGACGCCGTGGAGTGGCTCCCCTTCAGCCAGAGCGGCATCCAGGCCCTGGTGAAGGGCGGCGACACCCTGCGGTATCACGCAGGGCTGGTGGTGATTCCGGAGTATCACATGGCGGCCGCCGTGCTGTCCTCCGGTGGTTCCTCCGCCTATAACGAGATGGCCGCCGCCCGGATGCTGGCGGCAGCATTGAAACTCCAGGGCGTGGCACTGGACGAAAGCCTCCCCCTCCTGCCCGAAGCCGCTCCCGCCGCCATGCCGGCGGAGCTGGTGGAACACACCGGGTACTATGGCTCCACCGCCGCCCAGTACCGGGTGGACGTGACCGCCGACGGCACCCTGACCATGCGCATCCTGACCATGCCCAGCGTCCCCGCCATGACCTTCACCTACCGGAATGACGGCACCTTCCGGGATGTCACCGGGCAGGCGGCCATGGGCTTTGTGACAGAGGCCAACGGCCAGACCTACCTCTACCAGCAGGGCATTGGCCAACTCCCCGGCCTGGGGATGCTGCCCACCGCCAGCTACGCGGCGGTAAAGCTGCCGGAAAACCCCATCTCTCCGGAGGTCCAGGCGGTATGGGACCGGTATCTCTCCACCTCCTTCCTGCCCGTGGGAGAGAAATACTCCTCCCAGACCTACCTGGCTCTGGCGGACAGCGCCGCCCAGGAAACACCGGAGCTGGTCCCCGGCTACGCAGGGGCCAGCCGCATCGCGGATGCCACCTCTGCCCGGTATGAGCTGCAGCTCCCCGGCGCGGGCGGCCGGGACGGCCAGGAGATCAATGTCTTTGAGCAGAACGGCATCACCTGGATGGAGGTCAACGCTGCCCTGTACATGTCGGCGAAGGGTGCCCCTGTGATTTACACCGGTTCCGGCTGGTCCTATTCCACCGTCCAGGCGGACGGGTATGCCCGCTGGTATCAGGTCGGTCAAAATGCCGGGAAAACCATGACCGTGCAGGTGCCGGAGAACGCCGGATTCTGGGTCTACGACGGTAGCGGCCAGGTGACCGCCTCCTCGGTGCTGTGGGGCGATACCAGTGGGGTGCTGCCCCAGGACGGCTTCGTGGTCTTCGCCGGAGACCCGGGTGCCCGGTTCCATCTGAGCTTCCAATAACCGAAAAACGCCCCGGACCCATGCGGGTCCGGGGCATTCTTCATTTCATCAGGTTTTCCACGTAGGCCTGCATCTCCTGCTTGGAGCGGACAGCGTGGGTGCCGTCGATGATGGCCTGCTGCTCCGCCTCCGACAGGGCGGCGAAACGGGCCATGGCCTCCGGGTGCTGGGCCAGGGCCATGCCGAAGCCCAGGGGCAGTTCTTCCATGTTCATCACCTCGGCGTTAGTGTGCGCCGGAGCAGAGGGATCAATACACTGGGAACAGGTTCAGCAGTTCCACCAAGTCCATAGCGGGCAGATAGGTGGTGCCCTTCTCAAAATAGCAGGCACCCGTGAGCCATGCCTCGCCGTCGGCGGTGCGGGCCACATCCTGACCCGGCAGGACGGAGAACACCAGGCTCTCGCCGCTGGACACCACAGCGCCCTGGCCGGGGACCCAGTTCACCGTATACCCGGCGGCCTCCGCCACGGCCCGGATGGGCAGGAGGATTTCGCCGTCCATCTCCTTAGCCGACACGGTCAGATAGCCGTTGGGCGTCTTGGGAAAGCCCTCTCCGGGCATATTGATGCCGCCGTAGCCGTCGTACCGCAGCCAGGTCCGATAGGCATAGGGAAACAGCAGGATTCGGGTCACCTGGCCATCGCTGTCCGTCCAGGCCAGAAACTGGGCGCCCGGCTTCAGGTCCTCCAGCTGTACGATCTGGCGGGTTTTCCAGGGGAGGAGCTCCACCTGGCCGGTGATTTGCAGACCTGGCTCCTTGATGTTCAGCCCCAGCCCACTGGTGACGGCAACTTCCACAGAAGCCAGCGGGCCGTCACGTTCAACGGATGCGGTCTGTTTGATCCGTGCGACCTGATAATACTGAGGAACGCCAAAGTCCTCCGGGATGTTGGCCACCACCACCTCGGCAGCTGCCTGGGGCGGCAGGCTCAGGGTCATGGCAGGGCCCACCCAGGCGTAAATGACCTCGCCGTCCTTCAACTCCCGGCCCAGAGGCAGCCCGGTCACAGCGTCCACCACAGGCGTGGTCTCCGCCAGATGGAGGATGATCTCGTGACAGGGGTCGTTCTGGTTGTCGTTTTGCACCAGGAGGCTGCCGTTCTCCAGCTTCGCCACCCGTCCCCACACCCGGACGGGAGCCATGTAGGCAGGGCACTCCGGGGCGGCAGTTTCCGTTTCAGCAGCAAAAGCGGGCAGGGCGCATACCACGGCGGCGCACAGGGTCAATGCAAAGACGCGGGCAATCACGTTTTTCATGGAGCATCCTCCTTTTGAATGTCTGTGATCCTATCATAGCATCTGCTGATCAAGACGGCAAGAGAAACAAAAAAGTTCCCAAAACAGGAAAAAGCCCCGGAAAACTCCGGGGCTTTTAGCCAGAATAAAACGGCGGGGCGGAACGCCCCGCCCTACGGAAAGGGGCCAGGGAAAACCTGAGGTTTTCCCGGTTCTTTCGCCGAAGGCGAAAGAACCAATTTCGATCATTTTCGGCAGGACATGCGCCTGCCGAAAATTCCTTGACCCAGCCGCCCTGGGCGGCGTTCACCAGTGACCGATGTCACTGGTGAGGGGGAGGTCGAGGGGGAGCCCGCTCCCCCTCGAAATCACTTTTTCCCGTGCAGCGCCTTCATGCGCTTCTCGTGGTCCAGAATGGACTTGCGCATCCGCAAGCTCTTGGGGGTGACCTCCAGCAACTCGTCGTCCGCCAGGAACTCCAGGCACTGCTCCAGGCTCATCTGGCGGGGAGGCACCAGGCGCAGGGCCTCGTCGGAGCCGGAGGCACGGGTGTTGGTCAGTTGCTTCTTCTTGCAGACGTTGACGGTCATATCCTCGCTGCGGGGGCTGACGCCGATGACCATGCCGCCGTAGACGGGCACGCCGGCGCCGATGAACAAGGTACCGCGCTCCTGGGCGTTGAACAGGCCGTAGGTGATGGACTCGCCGGTCTCGAAGGAGATCATGGAGCCGTTGCCCCGGCGGGAGATGTCGCCCTTGTAGGGGGCATAGGAATCAAAGACAGAGGCCATGATGCCCTCGCCCTTGGTGTCGGTGAGGAAGTCGTTGCGGTAGCCGAACAGGCCCCGGGCGGGGATCAGGAACTCGATCTTCATGCGGTCGCCCACGGGAGTCATCTCCACCAGGTCCGCCTTCCGCTGGCCCAGCTTCTCGATGACGCTGCCCACGCAGTCGCTGGGCACATCCACCACCAGGCGCTCAATGGGCTCGCACTTGACGCCGTCGATCTCCTTGTACAGCACGCGGGCGGGAGACACCTGGAACTCATAGCCCTCCCGGCGCATGGTCTCGATCAGGATGGACAGGCTCATCTCGCCGCGGCCTGCCACGTTGAAGGCGGTATCGCGGTCGGTGTCGGTGACCCGCAGGGATACGTCCTTCAGGGTCTCCCGGTACAGACGCTCCCGGATCTGGCGGGAGGTGACGAACTTGCCTTCACGGCCGGCGAAGGGGGAGTCGTTGACGGAGAAGGTCATCTCCATGGTGGGGGCGCTGATCTGCACGAAGGGCAGGGCCTCCACGGCGCCAGGGTCGCAGATGGTGTCGCCGATGGTGATGTCGGGGATGCCGCTCATGGCGATGATGTTGCCGGCGGTGGACTCGGTGACCGCCTTCCGGGCCAGCCCCTCGAACTCATAGATGGCGGTAGCCTTGGCCTTCCGCAGCACGGCGTCGGGAGCGTGGTAGTTCACCACGGAGATCTCCTGATTCTGCCGCAGCGTGCCCCGCTCAATGCGGCCGATGGCGATACGGCCCACGAACTCGTTGTAGTCGATGGAGCTGACCAGCATCTGGAAGGGCTCGTCCACGTTGGCCTCGGGGGCGGGGATATACTCCAGGATGGTCTCAAACAAAGGAGTCAGGTCGGTGCCCACCACCTCGGGAGAGTAGGAAGCGGTGCCCTGGCGGCCGGAGCAGAACAGCATGGGGGAATCCAGCTGCTCGGGTGTGGCGTCCAGGTCCATCAACAGCTCCAGCACCTCGTCCACCACCTCGTGGATGCGCTGGTCAGGGCGGTCGATCTTATTGACCACCACGATCACCCGGTGGCCCAGCTCCAGGGCCTTGGAGAGCACGAAGCGGGTCTGGGGCATGGGACCTTCGGCGGCGTCCACCAGCAGGATGACGCCGTTGACCATCTTCAGGATACGCTCCACCTCGCCGCCGAAGTCGGCGTGGCCCGGGGTGTCCACCACGTTGATCTTGGTGTCCTTGTAGCGGACGGCGGTATTCTTGGCCAGGATGGTGATGCCGCGCTCACGCTCCAGGTCGCCGGAGTCCATGACGCGCTCCACGGTCTCCTGGTTTTCCCGGTAGACACCGCCCTGCTTCAGCATCTCATCCACCAAGGTGGTCTTGCCGTGGTCGACGTGGGCGATGATGGCTACGTTTCTCAGCTTTTCATTCTGCATATGGAACGTCCTTTCTTTCTGACGTAAGATTCAAACACAGCATAATATTATAGTTATATTTTTTCCGCATTTCAAGGTGGAAATCTACATTTTTTCGGTTTTTTATGAAATATTCTCCGGCAATTCTCCCAGATTTCATTCGTCCGCAAAGATACTACCTTTTTTACCAAAGTTTTCACTTCCACGGAAGTTTTTTTTGGGGCTCTCTCCATTGTTCTTTTCCGGTGTCAAACCTATAATGAAACTGCTGCGGCGGAAGCGGTGCCAGCATCGCACGTTCCCCGCAAGTATCGTGGTCCGCTGGGACCACCCCAGGAGGCATTTCGCCATGTATCACATCAAAACACTGAACAAAATTTCTCCCATGGGCCTGAACCGCTTCGACCAGGAGCGCTATGAGGTCTCTGACAGTGAGACCAACGAGGACGGCATCGTGGTCCGGTCCGCCAAGCTGCTGGACTACCAGTTCCCCTCCAATCTGCTGGCCATCTCCCGTGCGGGCGTGGGCGTCAATAACATTCCCATTGACCGTTGTTCCGAGGCGGGCATCGCCGTGTTCAGCACCCCCGGTGCCAATGCCAATGCTGTGAAGGAGCTGGTGCTGTGCGCCATGCTGATGGGCTCCCGGGACGTGGACGGCTCCATCCGCTGGGTCCGGGACCAGGTGGCCGCCGGCGTGGACGTGACCACGGTGGTGGAAAAGGGCAAATCCGCCTTTGTGGGCCCCGAGCTCTATAAAAAGTCCCTGGGCGTCATCGGTCTGGGCGCCATCGGCTCTTTGGTCGCCAATATGGCCCTGTCCCTGGGCATGGATGTCTACGGCTACGACCCCTATCTGTCCGTGGATTCCGCCCTGCGTCTGGACCGCCACATCCATGTGGTGAAGGACGTGGCCGAGCTGTACAAGCGGGCCGACTACATCACCATTCATATCCATTATACAGCCCAGACCGAGCACATGATCGACGCCAAAGCCATCGCCGCCATGAAGCGGGGCGTCCGGTTCATCAACCTGGCCCGGGGCGAGATCGTGGATGATGACGCCATGCTGGCGGCGCTGGATACCGGCTGGGTGGCCGCCTACATCACAGACTTTCCCAACAACCGGCTGGTACAGGCTCCCCACGTGGTGGCTATGCCCCACCTGGGCGCCTCCACCCCCGAGAGCGAGCAGAACTGTGCCGTCATGGCGGTGGACGAACTGAGGGACTACCTGGAAAACGGCAACATCCGTAACTCCGTGAACCTGCCCGCCGTCTCCATGGAGCGCAGCGGCGTTATGCGCATGTGCATCATCCACAAGAATGTGCCCGCCATGCTGGCCAACATCACCACGCTCCTGTCCAAGGACGGCGTCAACGTGGAGAACCTCAGCAACAAGTCCAAGGGCGACCTGGCCTATACCATGGTGGATCTGGGCACCAAGGTGGACGCCGCCGTCATTGAGGATGTCCGCAAGCTGGCCAACGTGATCCGGGTCCGGGTCATCGAGTAAACTTCCCCATCTCCGAATTGACAGAACGGTGGAAATCGGGTACAATACGGCTTGTACCTTGTCTCCGTAGCTCAGCAGGATAGAGCATCCGCCTCCTAAGCGGAAGGCCGCGCG
>CAYWYW010000040.1:0-18923 GCA_964462715.1 uncultured Oscillibacter sp. | reverse complement strand
CAAATTCAGCGACATCGCCGACACGAAGTTCACCGCCCACATGGAAAAAGAGCTGGACTCCGTGGAGGAGGGGACCACCCCCTGGAAGGGCGTCCTGCGGGACTTCTACGGTGATTTTGAGGAGCATTTGAAACAGGCCGAGAAGGACCTGGAGGGTGTCCGCATCAAGGTCCCCGACGAGGTCAGTGAGGAGATCTGCCCCGAGTGCGGGCGGAACCTGGTGGTGAAGTCCGGCCGCTTTGGCCGCTTCCTGGCCTGCCCCGGCTACCCGGAGTGCAGCTTCACCATGCCCCTGGTGGTGGAGATGCCGGGCCGCTGCCCCAAGTGCGGCGGGCGCATCATGAAGCGCACCGGCACCAGTAAGAAGACCAACAAGCAGTACACATACTACTGCTGTGAGCATACCAACAGCAAGGACGAGGCCAGTAAGTGCGACTTTATGACCTGGGACGTGCCCGTAAAGGATGACTGCCCGGTCTGTGGCCGCACCATGTTCAAGAAGGCCGGCAAGGGCTTCAAGAAGCCCTTCTGCATCAACGAGGCCTGTTCCAACTTCCTGCCCGAAGAGAAGCGGGGCTATCCCAAGAAGCCCGCGGAAAAGAAGGAAGGGGAAGAGCCGGCCCCTGAGACCAAGGAGAAGAAACCCGCCAAAAAGGCGGCGGCGAAGAAGACCTCTACGGCGAAGAAGACCACCGCAGCCAAAAAGACCTCCACGGCCAAGAAGACTGCGGCGAAGAAGCCCGCCGCCAAGAAGACGGCCAAGAAGGAAGAGGCTTAAAGCAGCGGATGTCCCCGTGCGGGGGACATCCCAACAAAGGAGAACATCCTATGGAAGTAACAGTCATCGGTGCGGGCCTGGCTGGCAGTGAATGCGCCTGGCAGCTAGCCCAGCGGGGCGTCCATGTGACCCTCCGGGAGATGAAGCCGGAGAAAAAGACCCCCGCCCACCTGACGGATAATTTCGCGGAGCTGTGCTGCTCCAACTCTCTGCGCAGCGACCAGCTGGAAAACGCCGTGGGCCTCCTGAAGGAGGAGATGCGTCGACTGGACAGCCTGATCTTGTTCTGTGCCGACGCCACCCGTGTGGAGGCCGGCGGCGCCCTGGCGGTGGACCGCCACGGCTTTGCCAAAATGGTGACGGAGCGGGTCAAAAGCCATCCCAACATCACCGTCGTTCCCGGCGAGGTCACCGACATCCCTGACGGCGAGGTGGTCATTGCATCCGGCCCCCTGACCTCCGACGCTCTGGCGGAAAAACTGCAGGCCCTGCTGGGGGAGGACAGCGACCTCCACTTCTATGACGCGGCGGCCCCTCTCGTGTCCGCCGAGAGCGTAGATATGGACAAGGCCTGGTTCGGCTCCCGGTACGACAAGGGCGGCCTGGACTACGTGAACTGCCCCATGAACCAGGAGGAATACAACGCCTTCTGGCAGGCCCTGACCACCGCTCAGGAGGCGGAGGTCCACGGTTTTGAGGACAGCCAGGTCTTCGAGGGCTGCATGCCGGTGGAGGTCATGGCCCGCCGGGGCCACGACACCCTGCTGTATGGCCCCCTGAAATCCAGGGGCCTGGACGATCCCCGCACCGGCCGGTGGCCCTACGCCGTGGTGCAGCTGCGGCGGGACAATGCCGACGGCACCGTCTATAATCTGGTGGGCTTCCAGACCCACCTGCGGTTCCCGGAGCAGAAGCGGGTATTCTCCATGATTCCTGCCCTCCACGACGCGGAGTTCCTGCGCTACGGCGTCATGCACCGCAACACCTTCCTGAACTCTCCCAGGCTGCTGGACCGCTATTACCGGCTGAAAGCGGAGCCCCGCATCTCCTTTGCCGGACAGATGACCGGCGTGGAGGGCTATGTGGAATCCGCCGCCAGCGGCTTCCTGGTGGGCGTGGAGACCGCCCGGCGGCTGCGGGGCATGGACCCCATCGACTTCCCCCGGGAGACCGCTATCGGCGCCCTGGGGCTGTATGTGTCCAACCAGTCCATTACCCAGTTCCAGCCCATGAACATCAACTTCGGCATCATCCCGCCATTGGACCACCGGGTGAAGGGTAAGCGGAATAAAAACGCCGAGCTGTCCCAGCGGTCTCTGGCCGTGATCGACCAACTAAAGGAGGAGGTCCTGAAATGAAGATCATCGTAGACGCCATGGGCGGCGACAACGCCCCGCAGGCAACCGTACAAGGTGCCCTGGACGCCCACAAGCAGTATGGCGTTGACATCCTGCTGGTGGGCCGCATGGCGGAGATTTTGAAGGCTCTGGAGGCCTGCGGGGAGAAGAACCTGCCAGCGGGCGTGGAGATCCGCGACGCCTCTGAGGTGGTGGAGATCGAGGACGACCCGGCTACCGCCTTCAAGGTGAAAAAGGACTCATCTCTGACGGTGGGTATGACTCTGCTGAAAAACGGCGAGGGCGACGCCTTCGTCTCCGCAGGTTCCACCGGTGCCCTGCTGGCGGGAGCCACCCTGCTGGTCAAGCGCATCCGGGGCATCCGCCGGGCCGCCATGGGCCCCATGATCCCCACCGCCACTGGCCGCGCCATCCTGTGCGACTGCGGCGCCAACGCCGACTGCACGCCGGAGTACCTGCTGCAGTTTGCCTATCTGGGCAGCTATTATGTCAAGCGGGTCTGCGGGGTGGAGGACCCCAAGGTGGGCCTGCTGAACATCGGCGCCGAGGAGGCCAAGGGCGACAGCCTGCGCCATGAGGCCTATCCACTGCTGAAAGCAGCCGGGGACGCGGGCCGCATCAATTTCATCGGCAATGTGGAGGCAAACGACGCTATCCTGGGCGCCGCCGACGTGATCGTGGCGGACGGCTTCTCCGGCAACATCCTGCTGAAGGGCGTGGAGGGCACCGCCAAGTTCCTGCTGAAGGAATTGAAGAAGATGTTCTACACCAGCACCAAAACCAAGCTGGCGGCGGCCATGGTGAAGGGCAATCTGGCGGACATGAAAAAGCTGCTGGACCCCAGCGAGGTGGGCGGTACGGCCTTCCTGGGCATCTCCAAGCCCGTCATCAAGGCTCACGGCTCCTCCGACGCCCGGGCCATCTGTAACGCCATTCTGCGGGCCAAGGAATACGCCGAGAGCGGCTTCATTGAGGACATTCAGCGGGATATCGAACTGATGAAAGTGGAGCGCACCGCGGAAAAAGTGGCTTCTCCCTCTTGACAGCATGGCGGCACTTGCCGTATGATTGCCTCAAGCAATAACCAAATGATGGGGCTTCCATCATACCGTAAGGGGTGAAAAGGCATGTCTATTGAGGAAATTTTTCAGACGATGAAGGAACTGGTGGCGGAGCAGTTCGCCATGGAGCCCGCGGAAGTGACCATGGAGACCTCCTTTGAGGAGGATCTGGGCGCTGACTCCGTGGATCTGGTGGAGCTGGTCATGGCTATGGAAGAGGAATTCGAGGTGGGCGAGACCCAGGAAGAGGATCTGAGCACCCTGAAGACCGTGGGCGACGCCGTGAATTACATTGCCGGAAAGCTGAAATAATGCAGGAACCGCCCCGCCGTCAGCGCGGGGCTTCCTTTTGGAGAGGTCAACATGAAGGAACTGGAGAAAAAACTGAATTACACCTTCCGTGATCCCGCCCTGCTGAGCGAGGCTCTGAGCCATAGCTCTTACGCCAACGAGCACCGGGCAGCCCATCTCAACAGCAATGAGAGACTGGAGTTCCTGGGGGATTCCGTGCTGGGCTTTGTGACGGCGGAGTTTTTATTCGTCCAGCACCCGGACCTTCCGGAGGGAGACCTGACCCGTATCCGGGCGGCCCTGGTCTGTGAGCAGAGCCTCTATGAGGTGGCCCGGAAGCTGGAGCTGGGCAAGTATCTGAAGCTGGGCCGGGGCGAAGAGGCCGGCGGCGGCCGGGAGCGCACCTCCATCCTGGCGGACGCCACGGAGGCCGTGTTCGCGGCGGTCTATCTGGACGGCGGCATCGGCGCTGCCTCCCAGCTGATCCACCGGGTACTGCTGGACGCGGAGAAGGAGGAGGCGGTGGAGGAGCGCCGCAGGGATTACAAGACCGCCCTGCAGGAGCTGATCCAGCGGACGCCGGGCCGCACCATCACCTACCAGCTGGTGGAGGAGACGGGACCGGACCACTGCCGCGTGTTCGTCATGGAGGTCTCCGTGGATGGACAGGTATCCGGCCGAGGCGAGGGCCGCAGCAAAAAGGAGGCCGAGCAGGCTGCCGCCAGAGCCGCTCTGAAGCTGCTGGGCGGGGAATAAGAAAAAGGCGTCCGGGGACAGTTGTCCCCGGACGTTTTGCAGGTGTGGCTTATTTGCTATGTTCCTCGAGGTATTTCAAAAACGCAGGCGTTTTGGACCAGTACTGCACGCCCCAGTGTTCAAAATCCCACTCCGCCATGTAATCGTTGCACTCGAAATCGATGTAATACAGCAGACCATCCCGCACCACGAAATTGGTGGGGAAGTAGTCGATGTTGGTGTTGGCGGGATAGAGCAGAGCACACATGGCTGCCACCTGCTCCAGGTATTCCGGGCGCATTTCCTCCCGCAGGACCAGGTCATAAATGGTGTTGCCCGCAATATATTCCTTCAGGACCCGCTCCCGGGCCACATCCACATCCAGCAGCTCCGGCATCCGGATGCCGATGGCCCGGAGCCGCTGATAGTCCCGGATTTCCGATTGAATTTTATCACCGAACTGATAGTAGGCGCAGGGCTCGTGATGGATCTGCTTCAGCACATATTGCTGCCCGCCGCTGGTCACCAGATAGGAATAGCCGCCCTTTCCCTTGCCCAGCAGCCGCTCCGGCTGACAGGGGCGGTCATTTACATACCATACTTCCATGGGACGCCTCCTCTGCGTTTGATTTGATGATACCACAGAGGAGAGGGCCTGTAAATATGACTGGAATTTACGGCCTGTCCATGCTATACTATCTACGTATGAGATCTCAATGATTGAGGAGTGTGAGCCTTTTGTCGCTGCTGTCATCTATGATTTTGGGCCTGATCCAGGGCGTGGCGGAGTTTCTGCCTATTTCCAGCTCCGGCCACCTGGCCATTGCCGAGCATTTGCTGGGCATGACCGGTCTGGAGATTCCCGAGTTTTTTGACGTATTGCTGCACCTGGGTACCCTGCTCGCGGTGTTCGCCGCCTACTGGGATGATATCCGGGACATGGTGGTGGAGTTTTTCTGCGGTGCCCGGGATCTGGCACGCCGTACCACCCCCACGCCGGTGCCTCCCGCCCGGCGGCTGATCCTGCTGATTATCGTGGGTACCCTGCCGCTGCTGGTGGTGCTGCCCATCAAAGATTTGGTGGAAGGCCTGGCGAACAACATGTACTTTGTGGGCGGCGCTCTGGTCGTCACCGGCTTTTTGCTGTTTGCCAGTGACCGGGTAAGGAAGGGGCGCAAGACGGAGAAGAACGCCACGCTGGTGGACGTCCTGCTGGTGGGCGCGGCCCAGGCCATCGCCACCTGTCCCGGCATTTCCCGCTCCGGCACCACCATCACCGCCGGCTGCTTCGTGGGCTTTGACCGGAAGTTCGCCGTTCGCTTTTCCTTCCTGCTGTCCATCCCCGCCATCCTGGGTGCCAATGTCCTCAGCATCAAGGATGCGCTGGATACTGTGGTGTGGTCCGAGGTGCCCGTGTACCTGGTGGGCGTGGCGGTGGCCGCCGCCGTGGGTTACGCCTGTATCCGCCTGCTGAAAATGATCGCCGACAAGGGCAAGTTCGGCTTTTTTGCGTACTACTGCTGGATCGTGGGTGCCATCACCCTGGTCCTGACGGTCATTCAGAATTAACCATTGGAGGTACATACCGTGGCTTCCACGACACAGAAGAAAACAACGACCCAAAAGAGCAGCACTTCCAAGAGCAGTGCTTCCAGGAGTGGTTCCAGCCGCTCCAAAAAGCCGGCCCAGCCTCAGAAGCGGCCCATCCGCCGGGAGGTAGGCGGTGTAGTGCTGCTGGTGCTGGCACTGTTTGCCGCCGTCAGCTATTTCGGCGTCAGCGCCATCTTCATAGACTGGTTTGCGGCCCTGCTGAAGGGCCTGTTCGGGTATGGCTACTGGCTGGCGGCCCCCGCCATGCTGCTGGCCAGCCTGATCCTGTTGTTCCACCACGGCCGCCCCGTCCAGCTGCGGACAACCTGCGCCCTGCTGCTGCCTGTGCTTCTGGGGACTCTGGGACACCTGCTGTCCTGCAAGGAGGAGTTTGCCTCCTCCCTGGGAGTGCTGCCCAAGCTGTGGACCTCCGGCAACGCCCTGTCCTCTGGCGGCGCCGTCTCCGGCGCCTTGGCGGTAGGCTCCGCGGCGGTGTTCTCACGCTTGGCTTCCATTATCATCTTCACGGTGTTGTTTGTGGTGCTGCTGATGGTGGCTCTGCGGCTGACGGTGGGCGCTCTCATCGAAAAGCACCGGGAGCGGCCCCGCTACGAGGAGGAGCCGGAGCAGCCCCATGTGCGGGTGGTTCCGCTGGAGACGCCCAGCCGCCGCACGGAGGAGTCCAGGCCTCAAATCGATATCCCCTTGGATGACGAGCCCGTGAAAAAAGCGGCCGTCCAGGTCCAGGCCCAGAAGGAGGGCCGCTTTACCAGCTTCTTCCGCCATAAGTCCGACCAGCAGAAGACCCCCGACCAGGTCCTGCGGGAAAAGGCGGAGAAGAAGCCTGCCTTTACCCCCGCTATCCCTGCTGCTTCCGCCCCCGCAGCGGAGCCGGTGAAGGCCGTAGTGCCCCCGTCATCCCCCGTAGCGGCGGCAGAGACCCCGAAGCCGGTCCAGGCACCCGCCCCCGCGCCCATCCAGGAGGAGCCTGCCTCCGCCCGAAAGGAAAAAGCCACCACTGCCAAGGAAGTGGCGGCCCAGACCGCCGCCGTGACAGCGGAGATCGAGCAGAAGCTGGCCACAGAGGAGGATGCCTATCAGTTCCCACCCATCACGTTGCTGAAAGCCAGCCAGGGGGAGAACCATGTGGAGGCCGGAGCCGAACTGCGGAACAATTCCCGCCGTCTGGCGGATACCCTCACCAGCTTCGGCGTGGACGCCACCCCTGCCGACGTGGTCCACGGTCCCTCCGTCACCCGGTATGAGTTCGTGCTGGACCAGGGCGTGAAGCTCAGCAAGATCACCAACCTGGCGGACGACATTGCCCTGGCTTTGGGCGCCACCGGCGTCCGTATCGCCCCCATTCCGGACAAGAGCTCCGTGGTGGGCATCGAGGTGCCCAACAAGCGGGTGACGCCGGTTTTGATCCGGGATGTCATCGAGTCCCGGGACTTCACCGCGCACACGTCCAAGACCGCCTTCGCCCTGGGACGGGATATCGGCGGCCGGAACGTCATCGGGGACATCGAAAAGCTGCCCCATGTGCTGATCGCCGGTACCACCGGCTCCGGTAAGTCCGTGTGCACCAACTCCCTCATCATCTCCTTGCTGTACAAGTCTACTCCCGACGAGGTCCGCTTCATCATGGTGGACCCCAAGATGGTGGAGCTGGCGCCCTACAACGGCATCCCCCACCTGCTGATCCCGGTGGTGACGGACCCCAAGAAGGCCGCCGGTGCCCTCCAGTGGGCGGTGTTTGAGATGATGAAGCGGTACAAGACCTTCTCCGAGCACGGCGTAAAAAAGCTGGAGGAGTTCAACCGTCTGGCCAAGGCCAGCGAGGACCTGGAGCCCCTGCCCAGCGTGGTGGTGGTCATCGACGAGCTGGCCGACCTGATGCTGGTGGCGGCCAAGGAGGTGGAGGAATCCATCTGCCGCGTGGCCCAGATGGGCCGTGCCGCTGGCGTCCACCTGGTCATCGCTACCCAGCGGCCCTCCGCAGATGTCATTACCGGCCTGATGAAGGCCAACATCCCCAGCCGCATCGCCTTCGCCGTGGCCTCCTCTCTGGAGTCCCGCATCATTCTGGACAACACCGGCGCGGAAAAGCTGGTGGGCAAGGGCGACATGCTGTACGCCCCTCTGGGCGGCGGCAAGCCCCAGCGGGTTCAGGGCTGCTTCATCTCCCCGGAGGAGATCGAGGAAGTGGTGACCTTTGTCAAGCAGTCCGGCGAGGCCCAGTACTCCGACGAGGTCATCGCCAAGATCGAGGAATCCATCCAGGAGAAGGAGAAGGGCGGCGCCAAGGGAGCTGCTTCCTCCGCCGAGCCTGCCGACGAGGAGGGTGACGAGCTGCTGCCCGCCGCCGTGGACGTGGTGCTGGAGACCGGACAGGCCTCTGTCTCCATGCTGCAGCGCCGGTTGAAGCTGGGCTACTCCCGGGCCGCCCGCCTGGTGGACCAGATGGAGGAGCGGGGCATCGTGGGCCCCTTCGAGGGCTCCAAGCCCCGGCAGCTTCTCATCACCCGTGCCCAGTGGCAGGAGATGCAGATGGGCAGTGCGCCTGAGACGGAAGGGACCAATGAAGAATGTCCGTTTCCGGAAGAAGAGGCATGAAACTTTTTAATACCCGGGTTGACAAAAACTTTGAAATGCGTATAATGTACAGAGAAATGCGGTGAAAAAGCCAGCTTCCTGAAACCGGCTCTCAGTGAGAGGGAACCAGTGCAAACCCTCAGCCCACGCCATGAAGCAGCCACTTTGGAGCAGTCCGCGAGGAGCGGAACGATCCATCCCCGTTACCGGATGACGTGAGATGTCCCTGCCAAGGGACAGATCAGGGTGGTACCGCGGAGTTTTTTCGCCCCTGACAGCAGTCAGGGGCGTTTTTTTGTACAGATCATGCGTATTGATCAGAAAGAATCGTGCCAAGGAGGCATTTGATATGAAGTTTTCCAGCAGAATCGAGTCCTGTTCCTTATCCCCTATCCGCAAGTTCCGTCCCTATATGGTGGCGGCGGAGGCCAAGGGCCGAAAGGTCCTCCACCTGAACATCGGCCAGCCGGACGTGGAGACCCCCACCGCTTTTTTTGACGCCATCCATGATTTTCGGGAAAAGGTCCTGGAGTACGCCCCCTCTCCCGGCGTGGAGGTCTTTGTGGAAGCCGTCCGCAAGTATTACGGGAAGCTGGGTATCTCCCTGACTGATGAGGACATCCTGGCCACCTACGGCGGCAGCGAGGCTCTGCAGATCATCTTTTCCTGCATCCTGGAGGAGGGGGACGAGGTCCTGGTGCCGGAGCCCTACTATCCCAACTACGACACCTTTGTGAAGGTCACCGGCGCGGTCATTAAGCCTGTGCCCACGGACCCGGAGCATGGCTACCGTTTTGCCACCCGGGAACAGATCGAGCCGTACATCACCGACCGCACCCGTGCCATCCTGATGACCAACCCCGGCAACCCCACCGGCGTGGTGCTGAGCCATGAAGAGATGCGGGTCATGGCGGATATCGCCAGGGAGCACGACCTGTTCCTCATCAGTGACGAGGTTTACCGGGAGCTGGTCTATGACGGCCAGCGTCTCAGCTCCATGCTGGAATTTGAGGACGCCGCCGAAAATGTGGTGGTGGTGGATTCCGTGTCCAAGCGGTTCTCCGCCACCGGCTCCCGGGTGGGCGTCATCGTTTCCCGCAACCGGGAGCTGATGGGCCACGCCATGAAGATCTGCCAGGGCCGCCTGTGCGCCGCTACCCTGGACCAGATCGGCGCCGCCGCGATGTACAACAGCCTGTCCGAGGACTATTACGATGCCATCCGGGCGGAGTACCGCTGCCGTCGTGACGCGGTGGTGGAGGGTCTGGGGAAGATCCCCGGTGTGCAGTTCCGTGTCCCCGAGGGGGCCTTCTACCTGATGGTGACCCTGCCGGTGGACGATGCGGAAAAGCTTCAGTACTTCCTGTTGGAGGAGTTCGAGGATCAGGGCCAGACCGTTATGTATGCCCCCGGTGAGGGCTTCTACGCCACTCCCGGCAAGGGTCGCAACGAGATCCGTATTGCCTATGTTACCAACCCCAACGAGCTGCGCCGCTCCGTGGAGCTGCTGGGCCTGGGCATTGCGGCCTACAACGCCAGACAGGAGGGCTGATATGATCCGTCACATCGTCATGTGGAAATTCCGCCCCGGTACGGAGGCGGAACAGGCACAGTTTCTGGAGGGGCTGCGGGGCCTTCAGGGCGTCATTCCCCAGCTGCTGAAGTCCGAGGTGGCTGTCAACGTGGGGGAGGGTAACTACGACGCCGTCCTGGTCAGCGAATTTGAGAGCCTGGAGGCGCTGGAGACCTATAAAAACGATCCCCGCCACAAGGCCGTCTCTGCCCTGTGCAAGTCCATTCGGGAAGACCGGGTGGCAGTGGATTACGAATTTTAAGAAAAAACCGGACTGCTGTGCAGTCCGGTTTTTTTCTTTTGCATATCCTACTTGACAACTGGGATATTATATGCTAGCATCATATCATAGTAAATAGATAGGAATAGGAGGAAATTCCATGAACATATATGCCGACAACGCAGCCACCACCGCCGTCAGCGATACCGCTCTGGCGGCCATGCTGCCCTGTTTCCAGGAGGTCTACGGAAACCCTTCCAGTCTCCACAGCCCCGGACAGCGGGCGGCGGAAAAGCTGGCTGCGGCCCGTGAGACCTTTGCCAAGTACCTGAACGCCGATCCCCGGGAGATCACGTTCACCTCCGGCGGCAGCGAGGCCGACAACCAGGCACTCCGCTCCGCGGCGGCCCTGGGCGCCCGAAAGGGAAAGAAGCACATCATCTCCACCAAGTTTGAGCACCATGCCATTCTCCATACTCTGGAGGCCCTGGAGAAGGAGGGCTACGAGGTCACTTTGCTGGACATTCCCCCGGACGGTATCGTGACGGCGGAGCAGGTGAAGGCGGCCCTGCGGCCTGATACCTGCCTGGTAAGCGTCATGTTCGCCAATAACGAGATCGGCACCATCCAGCCCATCCCGGAGATCGGCGCGCTGTGCCATGAGGCGGGCGTCCTGTTCCATACGGACGCGGTCCAGGCGGCGGGCCATCTGCCCATCGACGTGCAGGCCATGCACATCGACCTGCTGTCCCTCTCCGCCCACAAGTTCCACGGCCCCAAGGGCGTGGGTGTGCTGTACGCCCGCCGGGGCATTGCCCTGACCAATGTGATCTACGGCGGCGCCCAAGAGCGGGGCAAGCGTGCCGGTACGGAGAATATCCCCGGTATCTGCGGCGCGGCGGCGGCCTTTGAGGAGGCCTGCGCCAACATGGAGAAAAACGCCGCCTATGTGGCGGCCATGCGGGACAAGCTGATCGAGGGCCTCACCAAAATCCCCCACTCCATCCTCAACGGCGATCCCAAGCGCCGTCTGCCGGGCAATGTGAACCTGTGCTTTGAGGGCATCGAGGGTGAATCCCTCCTGCTGCTGCTGGACGCCAAGGGCATCGCGGCTTCCTCCGGCAGCGCCTGCACCTCCGGGTCCCTGGACCCCAGCCATGTGCTGCTGGCTCTGGGCAGGCCCCATGAGGTGGCCCACGGCTCTCTGCGGCTCAGCATCTGCGAGTACAATACTCCCGAAGAAATGGATTATATATTGAAGGAATTGCCTGATATCGTGTCCTATTTACGGGAGATGTCCCCAGTATGGGACGAACTGGAGAAGGGCCAGCGGCCTCATCTGATCTGACGAAAGGAGCATTTTTATATGGCATTATATAGCGACAAGGTCATGGACCATTTTCAGAATCCCCGGAACGTGGGCAAGATGGAGGACGCCGACGGTATCGGTGAGGTGGGCAACGCCAAGTGCGGCGACATCATGCGGATGTATATCAAGGTGGACCCCGAGACCCAGGTTATCACCGACGTGAAGTTCAACACCTTTGGCTGTGGCAGCGCCATCGCCACCAGCTCCATGGCCACGGAGATGATCAAGGGCAAGCCCGTCTCCGAGGCACTGCAGCTTTCCAACAAGGCGGTGGTGGAGGCCCTGGACGGTCTGCCCGCCCAGAAGATCCACTGTTCCGTGCTGGCGGAGGAGGCCGTGCGGGCGGCGGTGAAGGATTACTTCGACCGCAATGGCATCCCCTACGGCGACGAACTGAAGGCCTGTGACGGCCACTGTGAGAGCTGCGGTCATCCCCATGAATAAAGGTAAACACCCGGAACCTGATGGTTCCGGGTGTTTTGTTTATTCCAGGGGAACAATGCGGCCGTCAAGACGGCCGTTTTCCAGTGTCACCACGCCGTAGGTGGGACGGCGGGGGTCCCCGATGCTGCCGGGGTTCAGAAATAATGTTTTGCCCCGCATGTCCACCAAGGGCTTGTGGGTGTGGCCGAAGAGAAACAAGTCCAGATTCTGCTCCTCGGCGGTGTAGCCCGCTGTCAGCAGGGACTGCTTGACACCGTAGGTGTGGCCGTGGCACATCAGCACCCGCTTGTCCTCCAGAAACAAAAGCTGCTCCGGCGATTCCGACGGGCGGAAGTCGCAGTTGCCGGGCACCTGATGGAAAGGAATATGGGGGAACAGGTCATGGAGCTTCTCACCGTCCCGCCAGCAGTCCCCCAGGTGCAGGATCATGCGGGGGGACTCCGCTTCCACGGCTCGCTCCATATTGCCCACCTTGCCGTGGGAGTCCGAAAGGACCAGGATCTTCATAAAACGCACCTCTCTGCGAACATACGCAACCGTCAGACTGTCAATCAATCCCGGAAAACTTGCGCGACGGGAAGGAAGATAGTTACGAAAGAAACCCAGGAGGGGGGTCTTTCGTTTTTGATCATAAGTTTTTCTGAACTTGAAAAGTTCAGAAAACTTGTAGCAGCTTGTCGAAAAGTTTTTTTCGACAAGCTGAGTATAGCGCGTTTTTCGCCGGTTGGCAACTCTTTACTGATCCTCTTGGGCAGGGCCGTCCAGAAGATGGCCGTACACATCGAAGCGAGAGCCGTGGCAGGGGCAGTCCCAGCTTTTTTCGTCAGGATTCCACTCCAACTGGCAGCCCAGATGGGGGCATTTGACTGATACGGCCAGCAAGGTGCCGTCCTCAGTCCGGTAGACGCCAACCTTTTCTCCGTTCAGCTTGACAATGCCGCCATGGCCGGCGGGAAGCGCTTCCACAGGAATGCGTCCCGGCGCCAGGATGCGGCGGCTGAGCCCACGGACCGCCTGCATGGTATCTCCAGACAACTGCTTGATGGAGGCCTTTCCATGGAAGCGCTGGGGCGAAAACACTGCATGGTCCGGAGCGAGCTTCCGTTCCAGCACCAGACTGCTGAGGATCTCCGCGGCGATCATAGAGGAGGTCATGCCCCATTTTTGAAAGCCGGTGGCCACAAGCCAGTCCGGGCGGCTTTTGGAAAAAGGGCCGATATAGGGGACGCCGTCCATGGGCATGCAGTCCTGAGCGGACCAGCGAGAGACCACCTGGCATCCGGGCCAGAAGCCTTTTGCTGCTTGGGCCAGTTCCTCGTATTTTCCGCCCTGCCGGTTTTCGCCGGTGCGGTGGCCGCCGCCGCCCAGCAGGAGCAGGTCTCCCCAGGGGCGGAAGGACAGGCTTGCCCCGTCCACGCCCAGATAGCAGTCTCCCATGCTTCCGGCCCCCTCCAGCGCCAGCACATAGCTCCGCTCCTGGTGCTGCCGGAGAAAGTACCAGCCGGGGAAGTTGATGAAGGGATAATGGCAGGCGAAAATGACCGTCCCGGCGGTGACGGAGCCCTGGCCGGTCCGCAGAGTGTGACCGTTTACCTCCATGACCCGGCTGTGCTCAAAGATGGTCAGCCCATCCGTCAGACCCGCCAACAGCTTTAAAGGATGGAACATGGCCTGACTGCGCAGGCCCAGCGCCTGAGCCGGGAAGGGGAGCTGCGTATCTTTGGTGAGAAAGACATCCATTCCAAGACGACGGCAGGCATTGTACTCCGCCACCAGAGATGCCGGGGGACCCTGGGTGTACAGGTAGGCCGTACAGTCCTGAAAGTCGCAGTCGATCTTCCACTCCCGCACCAGCCGCCGCAGCCGCTCCACGGCTTCCAGATTGGCCCGGGCGTATTGCCCGGCGGCCTTGATGCCGATTTTTTGGATCAGAGAATGGTATTTCAGTCCGTGCTGGGCGGTCAGCTTGGCGGTGGTGCGGTCGGTTTGACCACCGCCCACGCGGTCAGCCTCCAGCAGGACGACGCTGACGCCCTCCCGGCGCAGCAGGTGGGCGGTGAGCAGTCCGGTGATGCCGCCGCCAATGACGGCGGTATCGGCTTGCACATGACCCTCCAGGGCTGGAAACGCAGGCAGCGTGACGGTTTGGGTCCAGATAGATTCCATGGGAACACCTCCTTTTGGGGTAGTATGTCCCGTTTCCGCCATTTGACAGCAGGCGGCGGATTTGATATCCTGTACCCGGACAGAAAGTGAGGAACGGCTATGGAGCAGCATTTTGATTTTCTGAATATGAGCTTTTTCACCAAGGCCTCTGTGTTTCCCGGCAGTCTGGGTACCTTCCGGTACCGCTTTCAGCGGAACGGCTGGCTGAACAAGGAGGGCTCCACCATCCAGGCCTGGGTTTATGAGAACACCAGCTTTGAACTGGCCAAGGATGTGGAGACGGAGACCTTCCCATGGACGGAGGAGGGCGTGGAGGCCATCAAAGCCTGGTTGGAGCAGAAACTGGCGGAGCGGGGGACCGAGCCCTACCGCATCCCCTACACTCCCAAGCACCATGTACTGGAACAGCCTGAATGACCGGCTGCGGGAGCAGTACGGTACCAAGGTGTACAAGCTAGCCCTGTCCTCCGGCTGCTCCTGTCCCAACCGGGACGGGACCCTGGGTGACCGGGGCTGCATTTTCTGCGACGGGGCGGGGGCTTTCGCGGCGGCTGGGGATATCCCGGCTCAGCTGGCGGCAGCCAAAGCCAGGGTGGCGGCCAAGGTGGGCCCGGATGCCCGGTATATTGCTTACTTCCAGTCCTTCACCAACACCTACGGCCCTATCGACCGCCTGCGGCCGCTGTACCTGTCGGCTCTGGAGCCAGAGGAGATTGTGACCCTGTCCATCGCCACCCGCCCGGACTGTCTGGGACCGGAGGTGCTGGACCTGCTGACGGAGCTGAACGCCGTCAAGCCAGTGTGGGTGGAGCTGGGGCTCCAGACCATTCATTCCGACACTGCAAGGCGAATCCGCCGGGGCTATGACCTGCCGGTATTCGACCGGGCGGTGGAGGAACTGCGGGCCCGGGGCTTGTCCGTGGTGGTCCACCAGATTTTGGGCCTGCCGGGAGAGACACCGGAGATGATGGCGGAGACCGCGCGATATATTGGGGACTCCGGCGCAAATGGCATTAAATTCCACCTGCTGCACGTCCTCCGGGGCACCGACCTGGCCCGGGAGTGGGAAGCGGGCCGGGTGGAGACCATGACTTTGGAGGACTACATCCGAGTGCTGGAGGACTGTGTCCGCCATATCCCCCGGGAGCTGGTGATCCACCGTCTCACCGGGGACGGCGCCAAGCGGGACCTGCTGGCGCCCTTGTGGAGCGGCGACAAAAAGCGGGTGCTGAACGCCATCCACCATGCCTTTCTCCGGGACGATGTGGAGCAGGGCAGCGCTCTGGAACCGAAAAAAACGTGATGCCGGATGGCATCACGTTTTTGTTTCAGGGAAGGGGCTGGAATTCCGCACCGGTCTCTAATTCGTGCCAGGTGAACACGCCCTGTTCCAGCGTCATATAGCCCCGGGGCGTGTCCTCCTTGGGAAGCGCCAGGGAGCCGGGGTTTACATAAGTAATCTGTCCCAGGGGGCGGCGGACGGGCAGGTGGATGTGGCCGCAGAGCAGGTAGTCCCCGGGCTGCAGGGGGGGTGGATTATCCGGCCCCCAGGTATGGCCGTGGGTGGCGCAGAGGTTGACGCCGTCCACCGACAAAAAGGCATAGTCCGCCAGCATGGGGAAATTCAGCACCATCTGGTCCACTTCGGAGTCGCAGTTGCCCCGGACGCACAGCAGCTTCTCCGCCACGCTGTTCAGCAGGGCGGTGACGGACTTGGTGTCATATTCCTGAGGCAGGGGGTTCCGGGGGCCGTGGTATAACAGGTCCCCCAGCAGCACCAGACGGTCTGCCTGTTCCCGGGCAAAGGCCTCCAGCAGCAGGCGGCAGTTGTAGGCGGACCCGTGGAGGTCCGACGCGATCAGCAGTTTCATGGCAGGGTCTCCTTTGTTGAAGTATTCCCATTGTACCGCGATGGGGCCGCAAAAGCAACGCGGAATCTTGCAACGGCGATGATTCTGGTATATAATGCGGTACGAAAATGATCAATAGGAGCTGACAGTAATGGAATTAAAGACAACAGAGCTGCTGGACCTGTCCCACACCCTGGCGGGGGACTATCTGGCACAATTTGAATATCCCTGGCAGGCATTGGACGGCATCAAGAACCTGATCCTGGAGTTGGGCGCCGGCCTTTCCCCGGAGGAATACGACCAGCCGTCCCCTAAAGTCTGGGTGCATAAGACGGCCAAGGTGTTCCCCTCCGCCTATCTGGGCGCCCCCTGCATCATCGGGCCGGAGACGGAGGTGCGACACTGCGCCTTCATCCGGGGCAGCGCCCTGGTGGGAGCCAATTGCGTGGTGGGCAACTCCGTGGAGCTGAAAAACGTCATTCTCTTTGACAACGTGCAGACGCCCCACTACAACTATGTGGGCGACTCCATCCTGGGCTACAAGAGTCACATGGGCGCCGGGTCTATCACCTCCAACGTGAAGTCCGACAAGACCTTGGTGGTGGTGAAGGACGGTGACCGGCACATTGAGACCGGGCGGAAGAAATTCGGCGCTATTCTGGGAGACTACGTGGAGGTGGGCTGCAACAGCGTGCTGAATCCGGGCACGATTCTGGGTCGTGGCACCAGTGTCTATCCCACCTCCTGCGTCCGGGGGGCCATCCCGGCGGGCAGTATTTTCAAAAAGACGGGGGACATCGTCGCCCGGACATGATGAACGAATGGCAGCAGGCCCCTCTTTTCGGCAGAATGTCCGAAAAGAGGGGCCTGTTTGTGTGAGTGCTGCTCCTCATGGCGGAATCAAAGGCCCGCACCGGCCAAAGCCCGGAAGCATATACTGGTGCAGTAGCATGAGAGGAGAGATCGTTTTGGCTAATGAGACAAAATATGTCTCCCTGTCCCTGGAACTGCACCTGTTTTTTGCCCGCATCATGAAGGAGCACGCGCTGTTCCTGGAGGCGGGCTTTACCCCTGCGGACGGGGCCTTCGCCAGGGAAGCGGAGCTTTATAAACGGGAATTTGAAGCGGTGCTGCGCCGGGCCATCTGCCTGAGCGGCGGCCTGCTGGACCGGTGCGTTCTGGATTCCAGCGAGCTTTTCACGGAATTTACCGCCAATGCGGAGCGGCAGACCCAGTGCTTCACCGGTATTCAAATCGACCAGGCCATTACCCGGATGGAAGCAAGTCTGCGCTGTGGAGCACCCCGCTGTGTCCCTCCGGCGCTGTGGCGGCAGGTCCGGCAGCTGAACCGGGCGGCCCTCCGGCTGCTGGACGGCCTGATCAGCTTCAAGGAGCGCATTTTGAAAGGGGTGCTCAGCTGCCGGATGTTTACCATGAACTATCCCCTTTTGATCGAGCATATCATCCGGGAGGCAAAGCTCTACCGGAGCTTTGTCCGGGACTTGGAAAAGGGCGACCTGGATGGCCAGTCCATGCGGGAGACGGAGATTTTCTGGAACCAGATCATGATGGAGCACGCCCAGTTCATCCGGGGACTGCTGGACCCGGTGGAGGATACCTTGATCAGGACATCTGATACCTTCGCCCAGGAGTACGCCACACTGCTGGTCAGGGCCAGAGAGATGAATAACGCGGCGACGATGCGGCAGGAGGCGCTGAAGGAGACCATGCGCTTCCGGGAGTTCAAGACCGCCGGGGTTCAGGGGATCACAGACTGCAAGATCCGGTCCGTCATCCTGCCACTTTTGGCAGATCACGTTCTGCGGGAAGCCAACCACTATATCCGTCTGCTAAAGGCTTAGAAAAAAAGCGGGCGCAGGGCGTATACTGGCGTAAAATAAAAAAACCGCCGCAAGCGATATGACGCTTGCGGCGATTTGGCGGAGATGGAGGGATTTGAACCCCCGCGCACCTTGCGGCGCCTACCGGATTTCGAATCCGGACCCTTCAGCCACTTGGGTACATCTCCATACAGCAACGGTTACGACAGCTATTATGCCACAGTTTTTCCTTTGTTGCAAGCGCAATCCGCGTTTGCAGTACAGAAAATGCAGGGAGGCGGGAGTGATATGCGGGTATACATTTGGGGAGAGCCGGAGCGTTACGGAAACTATCAGCGGGCGGTGGAGGCTGCGGGAGGAATCGTACAGTTTTACGGTGACCCCGCGAAATGCGGCGCACTGCTGCTTCCGGGCGGCGGAGATGTGGAGCCTTGGCGGTACGGGCAGGCAAATACGGACTCCCGGGGGCTGGAGGCTGACCGGGACGCGGCGGAGCTGGAGCTGCTGGACCGCTTTCTGGCCTGGAGAAGGCCGGTTCTGGGTATCTGCCGGGGAATTCAGACCATCAACGTTTTCTTCGGCGGGACGCTGATCCAGGACTGGCAGGGGCACAGTGCGGTCTCCGGAGCAGACCGTTACCACAGCGTTTGCACCACTGCCTCTCCGCTGCGGAATATCTGCGGTGACCGGTGCATTGTTAACAGCGCCCACCACCAGGTTCTGGACCGCATCGGGGCGGGCCTGCGGGTCATCCAGTGGGCACTGGATGGGGTCCCGGAGGCGGTTTACCATGAAACGCTGCCCGTGTTAGGCGTTCAGTGGCATCCGGAGCGGCTGGATAGCCCCATCGGCGGGGCACTGCTGCAGGCCTTTTTGTCTCAATAGGAGAAAATTGTGAAAAAATGAAATAAAACGCCTTGACAGATATGGGGTTTCATGCTATGATATCAAAGCTGACGATTTCCCCGGAGGGCAAACGCAGGTGTAGCACAATGGTCAGGGCACCAGCCTTCCAAGCTGGGGATGCGGGTTCGATTCCCGTCACCTGCTCC